>CANGHD010000090.1 GCA_947453525.1 Paracoccaceae bacterium
GGGATGACGCAGACGGCGGCGCTGGAGTATTCGGCCAAAGGCATCCGCACCAATGCCGTGGGGCCAGGCTTCATCGACACGCCGCTCTTGACCGCCCTGCCCGCCGCAGCCAAGGCCGGTCTGGCCGCCCTGCACCCGATTGGCCGCCTTGGCACGTCGCAAGAGGTCGCCAATCTGGTGCTGTTCCTGCTGTCGGACAAGGCCCGCTTCATTTCCGGCAGCTATCACCTTGTTGATGGCGGATATACCGCACAATAGTCCTTAGGACTGGCCCTTCGCCCCGGCCCGCGTTAAATGGGCGCGGACCGAGACGAAAGGGCGCAACATGGCACGAATTCTGATCACCTCCGCCATTCCCTATATCAATGGGATCAAGCATTTGGGCAATCTGGTGGGCAGCCAGCTGCCCGCCGACCTGTTCGCCCGCTTCTGCCGGGCGCGCGGCGATGAGGTCATGTTCATCTGCGCCACCGACGAACACGGCACCCCCGCCGAACTGGCCGCCGCCAAGGCCGGCAAGCCGGTCGAGGACTACTGCGCCGAGATGCATGAAGTTCAGAAGGAACTGGCGGCCGGCTTCCGTCTGTCCTTCGACCATTTCGGTCGCAGCTCAAGCCAGCGCAATCACCGGCTCACCCAGCATTTTGCGGGCGTTCTGGCCGACAACGGCCTGATCCGCGAAGTCTCGGAAAAGCAGGTCTATTCCATTGACGACAAGCGCTTCCTGCCCGACCGCTACATCGAAGGCACCTGCCCGAACTGCGGCTATACCTCGGCGCGGGGCGACCAGTGCGACAACTGCACCAAGCAGCTTGACCCGACCGACCTGATCAATCCCCACTCGACCGTCTCCGGCTCCACCAATCTCGAAGTGCGGGAAACCAAGCACCTCTACCTGATGCAGCGCACCCTGCGCGACAAGCTGGAGGCGTGGATCGACAGCAAGACCGATTGGCCGATCCTGACCACCTCGATCGCCAAAAAATGGCTGAACGACGGCGATGGCTTGCAGGACCGCGGCATCACGCGCGACCTTTACTGGGGCATTCCGGTCAAGCACGGCGATCAGCCGTGGCCCGGTATGGAAGGCAAGGTCTTCTACGTCTGGTTCGACGCGCCCATCGAATACATCGCCGGAACCGCCGAATGGGCCGACGCGCATGGGCTCGACAATGCGGCATGGGAACGCTGGTGGCGCACGGACAAGGGTGCCTCGGATGTCACCTATTACCAGTTCATGGGCAAGGACAACGTCCCCTTCCACACCCTGTCTTTCCCCGCGACGATCCTTGGCTCGGGTGAGCCGTGGAAGCTGGTCGACTACCTCAAGTCCTTCAATTACCTGAACTATGACGGTGGCCAGTTCTCGACCTCGCGGGGTCGTGGCGTCTTCATGGATCAGGCCTTGTCGATCCTGCCCTCGGACTACTGGCGCTGGTGGCTCTTGTCTCACGCCCCCGAAAGCTCGGATGCCGAGTTCACTTGGGAGAATTTCCAGGCCTCGGTCAACAAGGACCTCGCGGATGTTCTGGGCAACCTCGTCAGCCGCGTCACCAAATTCGCCCGCGCGAAATTCGGCGAGACGATCCCGTCGGGCGGCAGCTTTGGCGCGCAGGAGACTGCACTGATCGCCGATCTGGGCGCGCGTATCAAGGACTACGAAGGCCATATGGCCGCGATGGAGGTGCGTAAAGCCGCCGCTGAACTGCGCGGGATCTGGGTCGTGGGCAACGAATACCTGCAATCTGCGGCTCCTTGGACGGTCGTGAAAACCGATCCGGACCAGGCGCAGGCGATGATCCGGCTGGCGATCAACCTGATCCGCATCTATGCGATCCTGTCAGAGCCCTTCATCCCGGACGCCTCGGCCACCATGATGTCGGCTCTGAATTCGACTGACTGGACCTGGCCCACGACTGTGTCCGAGGCCATCCGGGCTTTGGCGCCGGGGCACGCCTTCGCCGTGCCGGAGAACCTGTTCCGCAAGATCACCGACGAGGAACGCGCCGAGTGGCAGGTGAAGTTCTCCGGCATCCGGACCTGACGAGGCAACACCAAGATTTTTCGACGAAAAATCTTGGCGCCGAAAGAGGCTTAGAATACCCCCATCAGCTTCAGGCTGACGAGCACCAGAATGACGGCCAGCAGCATTCGCAGGGCGCGCTCGGGGAGCCTTGGGGCCAGAAGGCTGCCGATGATGATGCCGGGGATCGACCCGATCAGCAGCGTTGCCAGCAGCAAAAAGTCCACATCCCCGAGGTACCAATGGCCAAGGCCCGAGATCAGCGTCAAAGGCACCGCATGGGCGATGTCGGAGCCGACGATGCGCAGCGTCGGCAGGCTCGGATACAACACCAGCAGCGCTGTCACGCCAATCGCGCCAGCGCCCACCGAGGTCGTGGTCACCAGAACGCCCAGCACCACCCCCGTCAGCACGGTCAGAAAGGCGACCAGACCCTCATCGGCTGTTTTGACCCTTTGCCCGAGAAACTCCACGATCTGTGCCCGGAACAACAGCGTCGTTGCGGTCACCAACAGGACGGCACCCAGCAGGAAAGCCAACACGCCCCCCTTGCTGCTTTGCGCCCCAAGCGCCTGCATCACGGCGAATGTCGCCAAAGTTGCCGGAATGGACCCCGTGGCCAAGCGCCCGACAATGCGCCAATTGACCGACTTGTTGCGGCCATGCACGGCCGTCCCGACTGTCTTGGTCGCCGCAGCATAGAGCAGGTCTGTGCCGACGGCCGTGGCCGGGTGGATGCCAAACAGCAGGACAAGCAGCGGCGTCATCAACGAGCCGCCACCAACCCCGGTCAGGCCAACAATGATCCCAATGGCCAATCCGGAAAAGGAATACAGAAGATTTATGTTCTCGAAACCCATTTCCGTCGAATCCTCATACTTTATAGCCCAGAAATGACGACCAATACATTTCTGTCAACGATAAACTACAAAACCCGATAGGATTAGATGATATTTGGCTCATTCGCCGTACGATGCCGCTTCGCGGCCATTTCGCAAAGCAACGCGGGGTGGTTTGGCCAGATGCAGAGGCTGCCAGCATCTGATACTCTGCCAGCGAAGGAGCCCGGATGAGCGACGCGGAAAAATTCGTATCCAGAGGGGCGGCGCATGTCAGCGTGGCGGCCGGGGACAAGGCTTTGACCGTGAGTTTCGTGTTGCTGCCGAAATTCACCATGCTGGCCTTTTCTGCAGCCATCGAGCCCCTGCGCATGGCCAACCAGTTGACCGGACAGGTGCTGTTCCGCTGGCATGTCCTGTCGGATGACGGGCTGCCGGTGGCCTGTTCGAACGGCGTGCCAGTCGTGACCGAGGGGCGTTGGGCCGATGCCCAGCCCGAGGGGATTGTCTTAGTGGTCTCGGGGGTTGAGGCAGAGGGCAAAACGAATGTCGCCTTGGGCGACTGGCTTCGATCGCTGTGGCGACGGGGGCGGATCGTGGGTGGCCTTTGCACCGGCGCCTATGCGCTGGCCGCGGCGGGTATCCTGAAGGGGCGGCATTTCACGCTGCATTGGGACAATATCCCCGCCTTTGCCGAACTGCACCCCGACCTCCCCCCGGCCCGGCAGGTGTTTTGCATCGATGACCGGGTGATGACCTGCGCGGGCGGGATTGCTGCCGCCGACCTGATGCTGAAGCTGATCGCCGACCGTCACGGGCCCGCCTTGGCGCAGGAGGTGATGAACATGTGCCTTCTGACGCAGCGTCGGGATGGGCAGGATCAGCAGACGGCCTCACTGGCCGCCCGTCTTGGCACAAGGCATGAAAAGCTGTTGCAGGCGGCGGCGTTTCTGGAGGCCCGGATCGAGGAAGAATTCGACCTTGACGCCTGCGCCGCCCATCTGGTGCTATCACGCCGGCAGATCGAGCGGCTTTTTGCAGCGCATCTGGGGATCACGCCGGTCCGCTACATGAACGACCTGCGGTTGGCGCGGGGGCGCGCGCTTCTGGCGGAAACCGAGATGAAAGTCACCGAAGTGGCCGTGGCCTGCGGGTTCGCCTCGGCCTCGCATTTCTCAAAGAGCTTCCGGAAGAAATACGGGCTATCTCCTTACAGGTTCTCGCATTTTGGAGCCGCAGCTTAGGTCGGCGCTGACGCGCATTGTTTTTGTCTCGCCTCTGGCGTGCCGCCATCCGGCTCGGGGAACGCTTTGCGGCGTGTTTGGTCCAATCGAAATTGGGGGCTTTGGCTTGCTTGAGGTGGGGACGGCTAGTATGCAGGCGTCCAGCGAAAGGTTGTGCCATGCCCCTGTTTTTTTCGACCACGGATGCCGATTTCGAAGCGCAGTTTGCGGCCCTGCTGGGGATGAAGCGCGAAGAGGCGGAGGATGTCGATCAGGCGGTGGCGGCCATTATCGCGGATGTACGCCTGCGCGGCGATGCGGCAGTGCTGGAGCTGACGGCGCGATTTGACCGGCTCGAGTTGTCGGCGGATCGGCTGGCGTTCTCGACGGCGGAGCGGGCGGCGGAGATTGCCAAGGTTTCCCCGGAGGATCGGGCGGCGCTGGAATTGGCGGCCGAGCGGATCCGGGCCTATCACGAACGGCAGAGGCCTGAGGATGCCAGTTGGGTGGATGCCTCGGGAGCAACGCTGGGGTGGCGGTGGACGCCCGTGTCAGCGGCGGGGCTTTATGTGCCGGGTGGACTGGCGTCTTATCCGTCCTCGGTTCTGATGAATGCGATTCCTGCCAAGGTCGCCGGGGTGGAGCGGCTGGTGATTGCCTGCCCGACGCCGGGTGGCGTGGTTAACCCCTTGGTTTTGCTGGCAGCCGAGATTGCGGGCGTTGATGTCGTCTACCGGATCGGCGGCGCGCAGGCGATTGCGGCTTTGGCTTATGGGACCGAGACGATTGCGGCGGTCGACAAGATCACCGGGCCGGGCAATGCCTACGTGGCGGCGGCCAAGCGGCGGGTGTTTGGCCGGGTGGGGATTGACATGATCGCAGGGCCTTCCGAGATTCTGGTGATTGCGGATCGTGACAACAACCCGGATTGGGTGGCTTTGGATCTGATGTCCCAAGCCGAGCATGACGAAAGCGCGCAGGCCATTCTGATGACGGATGATGCGGGCTTTGGCCTCGCAGTCGCGGCGGCGGTGGATAAGCGCTTGGAAACGTTGCAAAGACGGGCGATTGCTGGGGCCTCGTGGCGGCAAAACGGCGCTGTGATCACAGTGCGTTCTTTGGCCGAGGCGGCGGCTTTGTCGAACCGGATCGCACCCGAGCATCTGGAATTGTGCGTGGCCGATCCGGAGGCGCTGTCGCAGCAGATCACCCATGCGGGGGCGATTTTCCTTGGGGCATGGACTCCGGAAGCGATTGGCGACTACGTTGGCGGGCCGAACCATGTGCTGCCCACGGCGCGCTCGGCGCGGTTTTCCAGCGGGTTGTCGGTGATGGACTTTCTGAAGCGGACGACGATTGCCAAGATGACGCCCGTGGCTTTGGCCGCCATCGGGCCTGCCGCCGAACGGCTGGCGATATCCGAAAGTCTTGAGGCGCATGGGCTTTCGGTGCGCGCCCGTCTGGACGCTTTGAACGGGGGGAAGGCATGACGAACACGCTTTTCGCCATCGATATCGACGACAAGGGACTGGCCGCGCCAACGCCGGAAGTCGATCAGGAACGCAAAGTCGCGGTCTACGATCTGCTTGAAGACAATAGCTTTTCCATCCCAAGGGCTGCGGAATTTCCGGGGCCCTACAGGCTTGCCCTGGGCATCCGCGAAGGGCGGTTGGTGTTTGGCATCTCGGATGTGGCGGAGCGGTTGGTGGCGGAGTTTCATCTGTCGATGGGACCGTTCCGGCAGGTGGTGAAGGACTATTTCCAAATCTGCGAGAGCTATTTCGAGGCGGTCAAGCGCCTGCCTCCCAGCCATATCGAGGCGATCGACATGGCAAGGCGCGGCATTCATAACGAAGGCGCGCGGGTTTTGCAGGAACGTCTGTCCGGGAAAGCCGTGGTGGACAGCGCCACGGCGCGGCGATTGTTCACGCTGATCTGCGTGATGCACTGGGGTTGATCGGAATGGGTTCCCTCCCCTCGGCCGTGTTGTTCTGCTGTGATCACAATGCGGTGCGGTCCCCGATGGCGGAAGGCATCATGAAAAAGTATTACGGGCAAAGAGTTTACGTGCAATCGGCCGGCGTCAAGAACGACATGGAAATCGATGGATTCTCGATTTCCGTCTGTGACGAGATCGGAGTGGAACTGGCCCGGCATCGGTCGCGCAGTTTTGAGGACATGCAGCAATGGGGCGATGATCTGGGGCAGTATGATCTTATCATCGCGCTGTCACCCGCCAGTCAGCGCATGGTGCTGGACCTGACGCCGCATTTCCATCTGTCGGTGGAGTATTGGCCGATCCTGGACCCGACCGGTCTGGGCGAGAGCCGCGATGCGAAACTGTCGGCCTATCGGCAGGCACGAGACCAGATCCGCGATCGGATGGTGGTGCGGTTCGGTGCGCCGGAGCAGGCGGTTTAGACTTTCACCGCAAGCCCTTGAGAACGCTGCGTTAACAGCGTTCTTTTCCGGAAAGGCGGCTGTCTTGAACGCGTCTTCCTTCTGTCTTCCTTCCGTCTCTACGCGCGGGAAGGCGGCAAAGCATTAACCATGAACGGGAATCAGGCCCGAGGTTAGCCAAGCCTCCGTGCCGGCAAGCTGTCCACTGCCCGGTTGGACAGGGTCAGGACCCGGCTTGCGACGTCTCGGCCTCCGCCGTGGCCCATGCCGTGCTGCGACATGGCTGGAAGACCGAAAACCAGACCGGACCGCCGGGTGCTGCTGCGGCGCATGGGGCCGTGGGGGCTGCGGTAACCGGCGAGGTCCCGACCGCCGCCCACAAGGACTGTGCCAAGGCGATTGCGGCGGTGCGTCTTGATGCGTCCGAGTTGCGTCATGTCCACGAACCGGCCGGGGATGCTGATTTCTCGCGGGCTGAGTTCGCCGTGTCAAAGAAGGGCGGCGAGGCGCCCCAGCGCCCCGGATTATCGGCCATGCGTGCGATCATAGCCATTGGCTCCGGGCGGCGTCCAGCCTGCCGGAGCCTCTTGCGGTTTGAAGACCTCGACCAAAAGCGGGTGGCACGTGGCCTGGTCGGAGGAATGTTTGGCGGAGCAGTCGCCGCCGGGACAGGCCGACAGCGCGCCGATCAGGTCGATTTCGGCGAAGAACTCCAGATAGTCGCCCGGGCGGACCGGGCTGGCTTTCATGAAATACTGGCCGGTGTCCCGGGTGAAGCCGGTGCACATGAAGACGTTGAGGACGTCATGCACCGCGAATTCGGCGGCGTGCAGCGGCAAGTTCAAGCGGAGGGCCATGGCGCGGGTCAGGTTGGAGTGGCAGCAGTGGTGGTACTGGCCGCCCGACAAGAGGTTGTGCGTGTAGGGGTCGCAGCGGGTGCCGATCACGTCATGGACGGCACCTCCGAAGGCATCGAAACCGTACCAGTCGAGAGAGTCATCGGTGATCAGCGCCATGGGCCGCAGGTAGGGCAGGCAGGACCACAGGTGATCGCCAGAGGACAGATGTGTGCCATGCAGCGCGCGGGTCTTGCCGGAGAAGAACCGTTCGGCGGGATCGGCGGCGGACCACAGATTCAGGTCACCGACCTGCGGGCCATCGACGGAGGTGATGCGGAAGAAATGCCCGGCGGGGACATCGAAGCTGCGGGCGTCGCGGGCGGGGATGAGGGTTTCGGTGATGCGGGTCCAGCCCGCGCGGGCGGTGCGGTAGGGCGCGAGGTCGCGGCGCGGCAGCGTCTCGACCGGGTAGCAGATGACGGGCGCTATGGACTTGCGGGCGGGGGCGTCAGCGGGGGCTGGGTGGCTGGGGGTATCGGGTTTCATTCCGGGGCCTTTGTCACGGGAGGGGGCGTTAACCTTTTGGTAACCTTTTGCCGGAGGATGAACGAAGACCGGCCGGGACCACAAGCGGTCAGGCCCAGTTTATCGCCAAGTCGCGCCGTCAGACCCTGCGGATCAGACCGTTCGGATCAGACCGTTTGAGTCAGACGGCGGTGGCCAGTTCCAGCGGACGCGCCGGGGCAAGGTGTTCGGCACGCGGCCTTGCATCGGAGAGGCGGTGCACAGAAGCGGTCTGCATCAGGGCCTTGCGCTCTTTGGAATAGTCGGCAGGCATCCGCAGGACGCCGTAGGTGCGGCCATCCTCGGCATTCTTGTAGGTCTCTCCCAACCGGTCGACCTGATAGCCCATCTGACGCAAAGCCCGCATGAGGTGAAGCGAGGAGAGGCAGATCATCTCCTCGGCGCCATGTTTGCGGACGATGTCGACCAGACCATCGACGATCAGGCGCAGGCACTCGGACCGTTCGGCCTGAGTGGCAATGTCGGAGGCAATCACCAGCCGCGTGCATTCCCAGACCTTGGGCGTGGCGATGTCGACCGACATGATATGCGGCGGGATATGCTTGAGTTTGCCAGAATAGGCGTCGCGCAGCATATAGGTGTGTTCGCCCCAAGTGGCCGTCGTGGCCATGGCGCGGGCACCGCCAATCACCCTGCCCTGATGACAAACCACGGAATAATGCGCCATCGGCGTATCATACTGGTCCATCTCAACCGTTTCATTATGGGGTACATCCCATTTCAACTCGTCAACGAACACCTGTTTGCGCAAAGCAAGGAACTGATAAAACGCCAAACCATGGCGGTGCAGAGCCGAAAAGTCGAAATTTACGCAGTCCATGTGAGTCCCCCAGGAAGTGATTACGTGCCGTGGGACCAGTTTTAGACCGCCTTGGGTTGTGCGAAACAGGCCAAATAACACCTGAGGTGGAAAAATCCGAGACTGTGCCTGCAGACAAATCAGATTTCAAATAAGACGGCGGCTGGAGGCGATGGAGGACGCCTGCGTCAGGGTCTTGGCCCCCAGTTTCCGCTTGGCATTGTTGAGCCGCGCTTTCACGGCACTTTCAGAAATGCTCAACTGTCCGGCGATCTGCTTGAGCCGCAAGCCGGAGGCCTGCATCTTGAGCGCCTCGATCTCGGCGGCGGTCAGGCCGGGTTCGTCGGCGGTGCCGCTGTGCAATTGCTTGACGATGCCGTGCAAGGCATTGAGGTCGGGGTCGACGAAATCACGGTCGTCGCGAAAGAACAGACCATAGCTGCGCCGCCCGCGGTCAGAGGGTGTCATCACGGAAATCACGGCACCGTAGTTCAGGCCGAAGGCAATGGCCTTGGCGCGGATCTGATGCGGGTCCGGCAGGGTGATTTCGGACATCCGCGACACGCCCAGATTGCCGTAGACCCATTTCATGACGGGATCGTGCACCACCAGACCGCGTGTGGTGTAGAACTCCACCCAGTTTTCCGGCAGTTGGTTCACTTCTTCTTCCGGAAACGAGAAACCGACCCGCAGAGCTACATAAAAGCCGGCGGGAGAGAATTTCTCGAGCTGATCTCGCATCGTGTGTAGGGCTGCCATCTACTTTTAAACAGGTTGCCGTTCCCGGCGCTCAGTCATAGGTTTCGTATGTTAACCATTGCCCGGTCCGAGTGTATTTCGCAACAGCTAGCATCTTAAGGGTGAACACTTGGCAAACGATCATGGCAAGGTTGAGGCGGTCGCCGGCCATTTGAGCAGGCTTGGCGCCTTGTGCGACACCGGATTCGCCTTGGCGATCCACATCCGGCTGACGGCTCCGACGCTGTTGTACCAAACCTATGCCCAAGACTGGGCGGAACATTATTCGCTGAAAGGCTATATGCTGTCGGACCCGGTGGTGCATTGGGGTTTGACCCAGACGGGGCGCGTGGTCTGGGACACGCTGACGGATGTGGACCCGGAGGGGGTGATCGCGGCGGCGGTGTCCTTTGGTCTGACCCATGGCTGGACCTATGCGGTGGGCCCCGCCAGTTCGCGCACCATCGCAGGGCTGACACGGTCCGGACGGGCGCACACAGCGGAGGAAGTGGCCGAGATAGAAGCGATCGTCGATAACGTCCATGCCATCACCGACGGCTTTGATGATTTGCCGAAGGACGTGCAGGACCGCCTGCGCAGGCTTTAGGGTTCGGCGCAGGGCAAACTTCTTGTGATCGGCCGTGCCGCGCAACATGGGTCTGCCGCACGGTCCGGTGCCACCCAAAATTTGGCCGGCAGACCGCACTTTCGCTTGGCTGTGTAAGACCGCAACGGGGGCGAAGGTCCGGCCTGGCACACCGGCGGTGCGGTGGATCCGGTCAAACCCATGATTGGCTCCTGCGGCGCAAATCGGGGTCCGGCTGATCCGACCGGCGGCGGACTGGCGCGGCAGGGCCCGCCGCGCCGGTCCGGAATGCCGGCCAACATCCCGTTGGTGCCAAGGATCCGCCCGAGGAGGGACACGACCCTCAGCGCCCCAAGGCCATCACAAGACCCGTTCGACCATCATGTGCTTGATCTCGGCAATCGCCTTGGCCGGGTTCAGACCCTTGGGGCAGGTCTTGGTGCAGTTCATGATCGTGTGGCAGCGGTAGAGCTTGAAGGGGTCTTCCAGATCGTCCAGACGCTCTCCGGTCGCCTCATCGCGGGAATCGACGATCCAGCGGTAGGCGTGCAGCAGGGCGGCCGGCCCGAGGTATTTGTCGCTGTTCCACCAGTAGGACGGACAGGACGTGCTGCAGCAGGCGCACATCACGCATTCATAGACGCCGTCCAGCTTGGCGCGGTCGTCAATCGACTGGCGCCATTCCTTTTCCGGCCGGTTGGTCTTGGTCTCCAGCCAGGGCATGATCGAAGCGTGCTGGGCGTAGAAATGCGTGAGGTCGGGGACAAGGTCCTTGATGACGGGCATATGCGGCAAAGGATAGATCTTGATGTCGCCCTTCACCTCATCCAGCCCATAGATGCAGGCGAGCGTGTTGACGCCGCCGATGTTCATGGCACAGGAGCCGCAGATGCCCTCGCGGCAGGAGCGGCGGAAAGTCAGGGTCGGGTCGATGTCGGTCTTGATCTTGATCAGTGCGTCCAGAACCATCGGGCCGCACTTGTCCATATCGACGAAATAGGTGTCGACGCGCGGGTTTTCGCCGTCATTGGGGTTCCAGCGGTAGATCTGGAACTTGCGGACATTCGTGGCCACCGAAGGCCGGGGCCACGTCTTGCCGGTACGGACCTTGGAATTCTTGGGCAGGGTCAGTTGGACCATGATTTCCTCTTTGGGTTTATCTTGCGCTTGCGCGACCTTGTTGGCGAGTTTGATGGCAGCTATGGCGGCGCAGACTGGAAGGGATCCAAGCCAACGTCCTCAAAGACGGCCGAAATCGCTGCGATAGTTGTGTTGGAGAGCCGCCCGAGGCGGCCCATGCAGTCAAGCCAGGCAAGCACATCGGCATCCCTTGCGCTCAGGAATTCGGCATCGGACCACTTGCTTTCCAAGTCCAGACCGATGTCCCGGAAGGCGGAAAACAGCGCTTCGGTGTCGTAGAACGATATGCCTTCCCAGTGCTTCACCTGTCCTCCACCTCCAATGGGGGCGGCAAAGCGATAAATCGTATCTGAATAGACAAGTTCGTCGCAGCGCCGTTCCAGCAGTTCCTTTGCAACGGATTTGCCGAGCCGCCGCCTGAGAATCACGATGTTTTGTCGAACCCTGCCAAGAAGTTGGCGACCATGCATCGCCGACCCTTCGGCGAACACCAGGGTTTTGGCGCCGGCGTAGGAGGCAAGCTGTTCCATCAGCCCGCTTTTTCCGGGATCCAGAACGGAAACGCCCAGGGATTGCAGAAGCTTTACGAGATAGCCCTCTCCAGCATGGCCGCCCCTTCCGAATTCAAGTTGGCCGGCCCGGGTGACATACAGAATATCGCTGCTTTTCGGTGCCAGACCATTGCGCAGGGTATTCAGGTCAAGCAGCGCCAAATAGTCCTGTGACGGGCCTTTCCCGAACAGCCGTTCAGACTGCGGCATGCAACGCAATTCTGAAACGACGGTCGGTTCGGTGACAAATCTGACCTGCGATCTTGGCAGGCCGTACCAATCGATGATGGACCAGAAGAAGTCGGGGACGCCGCTTTGGTCGCCCTTAGGATAGGTGACGAAAAGGTACAGGTCATCCGGACGCACGGACAGGGACTCCACGACGCGTGTCAGATGCTCTGCTATCAGGTGGCCAAAATGATTCTGCGCAAATCCGCACCAGACACAGGGGGCATCGATTTTGATGTGCTCTCCCGCGTAGGGGTGCGGCCTGCGGTCAAGTGGCTTGTGTCGGTTGAAACGAACCGGACCACGCCTTTCAAAGTTTGGCCAGATGGGCCCGCCATCCGCAAGAACTGAACCAAGGTACAATTCGCGCGGCGGAACGACCGGGATAGATTTGAACAGACGCATCCGGGATTGCCCAACCATGGCATGCCTTGCATTTGAAAGGGGAGTCACAGAAACTGCGGCGACACTCGGAACGGAACCATTTTTCTGCCTTCCGGGGTGATCATTGATGGGACTCGGGCAGGGCAGAGAAGGGACGCGAGGGCTGCTGGCCCGCGCGGCTTTGGACACAGGCGGCAAAGATCTTGTCGGGGTCGCTGTGCAGCAGAAAGTCCGAGGAGACGCTCAGTTCAAACTTCGCGGCAGCCCTGCCGCTCGAGCCGATGCCAAGGCCAATCATTCCGCGCGGGTGCTGGGCCAATTGGGCATCGCGAATGCAGGCCCGTTCGGCATCGGGCAGCGCCATCGGGCCGCAGGCGGCCAGCAGGGGCAGAAGGGCAAGCAGGGTCACGTTGCGCATCATGACAGAACCGGCGTGGCAAGATGGGCGCGGGTCAGGCAGGTCTGCGTGTCGGGCCGGGCGAGGATGCCACCGATGATCGCCTTGGTGCGGGTGCCTGCCGTGACACCGATATCGCGGGCGAGGATTTCCAGCTCGGACGGCTCGGCGTGATCGACGACGCAGACGGCCACCGCAGAGCCGGTGACGTTGGAGATCACACTTTCCGCCGTCCGGGCTATGGTTTTATCGACCACGACCTGCGGATCGCAGGCCGTCAAGGTCAAAAGAAGCAAGGCGATGCGTTTCATCCTGTTACCCCTTAAGTCACACCGAAATTCACATGAGTCGCGCGCGCCTCGACGCGGACGACCAGTTTAAGGCCGGACCAGATCTGGTCCACGGCGCAGACTTTCACATCCACCAGCATATCCGACAGGGCCTCGTGGCGGATCACATCTTCGGTCAGGTCGGTCGGCACCTTGCTGGCCTTCTTCGGCCAACTGATCCAGATCATGCCATCGGGCTGGATCAGGTCCCGCAAGACCGGCAAGGCGGCCCGGACATCGTCGGCGGCCTTGGTGAACATATGGATCACATCGCGCGCGCCTTCCGGCAAGGCGCGCCAGTCGGGGGCCAGTTCGATGCGGCGGTATTCGGCCGCATCGTGCAGATGGTGCAGGCTGTCCGGCAAGCCCACAAAGGCAACCGCCTGCCCGGCCTTGAGGCCAAGCTTGCGCGCCAGAGGGGTGCCGGAATAGCCCACCATCAGAACTTCCGTTCCGCCGGGGCGATCTTCTTCAGGCTGATGCCGCCATCAGCCTCGGTCGTCAGCGGGTCCTTGTGGACGGCGCGGTAGTCCAGCTTGACCTGCGGCCCGTCGACCCAAGCCAAGGAGTGCTTGCGCCAGTTCACATCGTCGCGGGTCGGGTAATCCTCATGCGCATGAGCGCCGCGGGATTCCTTGCGGGCTTCGGCGGCGACGATGGTAGCAAGGGCGTTGGGCATCAGGTTGGTGAGTTCCAGCGTCTCCATCAGGTCGGAGTTCCAGACCAAGGAACGGTCGGTGACCTTGATGTCGGCCATCTTTCTGGCCACGGCTTCCATCTTGACCACGCCATCGGCAAGGGTCTTGTCGGCGCGGAAGACGGCGGCGTCGGCCTGCATGGTGCGCTGCATGTCATCGCGCAGGCTGGCCGTCGGGATGGAGCCCGAGGCATGGCGCAGGGCATCAAAGCGCGACAGGGCCTTGTCGACCTCCGGCTTGTTGAGCGGGGCGACACGTTCCTTGGGGTTGACGATCTCACCGGCGCGGATTGCTGCGGCGCGGCCGAAGACCACGAGGTCGATGAGGGAGTTTGATCCCAGACGGTTCGCCCCATGGACGGAGGCGCAACCGGCCTCGCCCACGGCCATAAGGCCGGGGAAGATCGCGTCGGGGTTGTCATGGGTGGGGTTCAGAACCTCGCCCATGTAGTTCGTGGGGATGCCGCCCATGTTGTAGTGGACCGTTGGCAGAACCGGGATCGGCTCTTTCGTCAGATCAACCCCGGCGAAGATGCGGGCGGATTCGGAGATGCCGGGCAGGCGCAGGTCAAGGGTGGCCTTGGGCAGGTGGTTCAGGTTCAGGTCGATATGGTCCTTGTTCGGGCCAACGCCCCTGCCCTCGCGGATTTCCAGCGTCATGCAGCGGGAGACGTAGTCGCGGGGGGCGAGGTCTTTGTAGTGCGGTGCATACCGCTCCATGAAGCGTTCGCCGTTGGAGTTGGTGAGGTAGCCGCCCTCGCCGCGAGCGCCTTCGGTGATGAGACAGCCCGAGCCGTAGATGCCGGTCGGGTGGAACTGCACGAACTCCATGTCCTGCAGGGGCAGCCCTGCGCGGGCGACCATGCCGCCGCCGTCGCCGGTGCAGGTGTGGGCCGAGGTGGCCGAGAAATAAGCGCGGCCGTAGCCACCGGTGGCGAGGACCGTCATCTTGGCGTTGAAGACGTGGATCGTGCCGTCATCCAGCTTCCAAGCCACGACGCCGGTGCAGCGGCCATCGGTCATGATCAGGTCAATGGCGAAATATTCGATGAAGAACTCGGCGTTGTTCTTCAGCGATTGGCCGTAGAGCGTGTGCAGGATCGCGTGGCCGGTGCGGTCAGCGGCCGCACAGGTGCGCTGGACGGGGGGGCCTTCGCCGAATTCGGTCGTGTGGCCGCCGAAGGGGCGCTGGTAGATCTTGCCC
>CANGHD010000091.1 GCA_947453525.1 Paracoccaceae bacterium
ATCAGCCTTGTCCGAATCTGTGACCGTCTGGCCCCGCCGATGCTGGCGCGGGGCTGGGGGAGGATCATCAACCTGACCTCGGGCATCGTCGACCAGCCAGAGCAGACGGCCTATGCCGTCTCCAAGGCCGGGGTGGACAAGTTTGTCCGCGACTTTGCGCCGAAGCTGCAAGCCACTGGCGTTCAGATGAACCTCTTGGACCCAGGCTGGCTGCGCACTGATCTCGGCGGCCCCAATGCGCCGGGCGATCCGGCATCGGTCCTGCCCGGTGCGCTGGTACCCGCGCTTCTCGACAACGGCGAAAGCGGGCGCTTCTTCCGGGCGCAGGACTATACCGGCCTCAGCCTCGACGCCGCCCTGCGCAAAGCCTTGACCCTTTGACCTTTCTGACGGAGACCTACCCCATGATGCCTCGCACCCGGATCGCCCCGAACGGCCCCACTTTCTCGCACATGGTCTATGGTACATGGCGGATGCTGGACGACGCGCCCTCGGCGCAGGACATCAACCGCCGACTGCATCTTTGTCTCGAACTGGGGATCACCACGATCGACGGTGCCGAAATCTATGGCGGTTATGCGCAGGAGGCCGCTTTGGGTGTTGCGCTGGCGCTGACGCCGGGCCTGCGTGAGAACCTTGAACTGGTGACGAAATCGGGCATCTACATTCCGCACCCCACGGCCCCTGAGCGCCGTGTCGCGCATTATGATGTTACCGCAAAGCGTTTGAATGACTGTGTCGATTCCGCCCTTGAACGGCTTGGGACCGACCGGCTCGACTTGTTCCTCGTCCACCGCCCGGACTGGCTGACCAGCATCGACGATACGGCAGCAGGCCTGAACGCTCTGGTGAAGTCCGGCAAGATCAGATCGGCGGGTGTTTCGAACTATTCGCCAACCCAATTTGCCGCGTTGAACAGCCGGATGGATCAGCCGCTCGTCACCAACCAGGTTGAATTCAGTCTCTTGCACATGGACCCGATCTTCGATGGCACTTTCGACCAACTCCAGACCGAGCGCGTGCAGCCCATGGCATGGAGCCCGATGGCGGGTGGCAGCTTGTTCGATCTCAGGACTGCCGCAGCGCAAAGGCTGGCCGAACAGGCCGCATTGATTGCCCCAAAATATGGAGACTGCAGTCTTGAACAACTGGCCTACGCTTGGATCATGGCGCATCCCAGCAACCCTATTCCGGTGATCGGCACCAATCGGCTGGACCGCATCCAGAGTGCAAGCCTGTCCACGCAGATCGCATTGGAGCGCGAAGACTGGTTCGCTCTTTGGGTTGCAGCCAAGGGTCATGGAATTCCTTGACATCCTGAGCCTGTTGTGACGGCGAGAAGGTCGGGCTTGGGCGATCTGCGGCCACTGGTGAAGTCTCTGCGCCATCGGTGCGGCCGGGATCATGCGCCTTGAATGCGTCCCGGGAGGTCTGCGACAAAGCCGACGCAAGGCTCCGAAACAGGAAGTTGGCAGGCTGCCGTCGCGTGTGGCATTGATCCGATCATCGGCCCGTTTGCCAAGAATGACGCCGCTGAGGTAATTTCGGCCAGGCATTTGCTGCAAACCGGAGTGACCTGATGTGAACTGCGGCGGGTTCTCGAATCGTCCGAAGTCTCCGACTTCAGCAACCAACGTCATCGCGACGATGATGATGACCCAGCGCATGGCCTGAACGGCCACCACCACTGGTCCAACGCTCCATCTCAGTATGGAGGAGGCGATCTGGGTGATCAGGTGCAGGGTCCGCGCTTCGCCGTCGGCATGAGCCATGGATGGCCTGCGGCAGCGCTCGAACCAAACGAAATCCTGACTCGTCATCTTGATGACACGCGCGTTTTCGCCCATGGCAGGGTCAGTGAGGTGGGGAAGCATGATTTACAACGCGAGCAGCATGGAATGGTTTGTCGCGCAGACCAAGCCAAACAGCCACAATATCGCCGAGAGGAATCTGGCAAGGCAGGGCTTCCAGACCTTCTTGCCCCTGCAGGAAACCACAAAGCGTGCGACGGGCGAGTTTGTCACACAACTTCGTCCGCTTTTCCCCGGGTATATCTTCATTGCATTGAACATTCGGCAGGGCAGTTGGCGCGCGGTGAACTCAACTTATGGTGTCAGCCGGCTCGTCACCGTCAGCAATCAGCCCACGCGGGTTCCTCTCGACCTGATGACGGCACTGATGCAGCGCTGTGACGCGCAGGGCAAACTGCTGCCACCGAAGATTTTGAAACCCGGCGATCCGGTAACCTTAACCAAAGGGCCCTTCACCGATTTTGTGGGAATCGTCGAGAGCTTGGTTCCGGATCAGCGCATATGGGTGATGCTGGAGCTGCTTGGAACCCAGAGACGTGTCTCAGTTCTCGGTGAAGATTTGGAGGCACTTTGAAAACTCGGGACGCTTGAGGTGCCAGCAAGTTAAAGTGCCGATCGCTTGGGCTGCTTTGCATCTCACCTTCTCTGAGGATGGATTTAAAGAAATTTTCTCACGTTTTCATGTATATGGTTCCATCTGAACAAGAACTGTCCCCTTGATCCCGCCTTGGATCGTTGTGGTTTTGCGCGCCTTACCATCCGGTCTGGGCCGTGGATCAAATGTTGGCGCCCTCCAAACGATCAAACCTCCTCGTCATGGATGAGGCTAGCGCGCCGGTGCTGGACCCTCGGGCGGGCAAACCCGAGACCGGTTGCCTTCTGGCCTTGACCCGCGCTGATCGAGGCTGACGCGGCGACGATCCTCCGAGTGTCGTGTTCAGCTTTGCGCCCGGGCACCCGGGTAGCCATGCGATGAACAAGTCTCACGCGGCTTCGAGGGCGTGCTGCGGGGTGATGAGGGTCAGCGAACCGTCCCGGGGACCGTTTGGCCGACGCACGGATCTTCCGGATATTACGCAACGGTTCCCCTCAGCACGTCAACCCATTGACGCTGGCCTGTTGCCGCGAAGTGGCGCGGCGCAAACTGCACGACATCACTCAGAAAGGCGGCCCTGAACTCGCCTCCCAGGGCCCGCGCCGCAGCGCAAATAAGTATTCGGTCGAAGCTGGTATCCGACGGCGAACACCTGAACGGCGCTCCGACGTTCGTCTGGAACAATCGGCCTTGCAGCTGTATCTTGATCAAACCCGGCTTCGCGGGAAAATTACCGGGATCCATCGTCACTGGGACGACCGGCAAGGCTTCTAGACCGACGGAGGGGGCGAGATCGACGCCAACGCGGTCGAAAACACAATCCGCCCCATAACCCTCCACCGAAAGAGAGCGCTCCTTGCGGGGCACCAGGAGGCGGCCGCACTTGGGCTCGCATGGCTTCGCGCGTTGAAACTTGCACGCTGAACGAAGTCGATCGGAATCTCTGCCTGTGTGCAACCGTCACGGTCCTCGCTCACCGCTTACCCTACTCTGGGTGGACTGCACCGTTCCGGTATTGGGAGGCCCCGTGAAAGACAGGCTGCAGAGGGTTCTGGCGCGCGACGCCTCAACCTCCTGCGCGTTTCACGAAGCTGACATCTGGCGGCACTGCGAAGCGAAGGTACTACAAGATGTTGAAAGTGGGAAGCTGTCGCCCTGCCATTGAACTATTTGCTGTGGCCAAAGCCGTGGAATGCGGCAAGAGTATATCGGATAGCTGTCTTTCAAGAGCGGGTACGATGGGCGAACATTTCCCTGCGAAGGATACCTTCGAGCATTTCGCCATTCGCGGACAGGTAGGGGCAACCAGCTTTGGGCCTTGGATCACCCGGCACGCCGAGCGCCTGGGGCTATATGGGCGGATTTTGGGCCAAAGCCAATCTTGCATCGACGTAGTGCTGTGCGGCCCGCCAGATCTCTTAGATGCCATGGCGGTGGGATGCAGCCTCGGCCCGCAAGACGTCTGGGTGGACCACATCGACCGCCTGCCAGGAAGCGCAGTTCACCATGATGAATATTCTTTACCGATCGCCTGAAAAATGAACACTATTCGGAGTAGTGTCGCATCTTTCGGCACTTGCTGCGGGTGGCAACGCAATGAAAAGCCTTCTGTCTGGATGGTGGCGTCAGGAGAAACGATGATTTCCTTGCAGGAGTGGAGTAAGCCATGACGACCCGATGGATTGCGACCGGCCTGTCCCACGACCTCCCGAACGGCGCGGTCATGGCAGGACAGTGGCAAGCTACAGAACTGGCCGTCTGGCGCAGTGCGACCGGCAAACTCGCCGCCTGGAAAGACCGATGCCCGCATCGTGGAATGCGACTGTCGCATGGGTTCGTTCGGGGCGAAACCCTGTCCTGCATCTATCATGGCTGGGTTTATGGCACTGATGGTGGCTGCAAGCACATCCCGGCGCATCCGGCTTTGACCCCTCCCGCTGCTATTTGCGCCGAGGGTTTCGCCTGTGTTGAGGCCAACGGCGTGCTATGGTTGGCGCCTGTCGGGATGGCTGAGGACCCGCCACGTCTTGTCGATTTGCGGCCGGTTCGTACGTTAAGCCTGACCTGTGACTTGGCGACCATTTTGGGGGTGGAACCGGCGCTGGGTGGAAGTGATATTATTCGGGGAAGCGTCAGAATTGGTGGGCAGGACGAGGAAATCTGCCTTCTGGTTCAACCAAGGCCGAACGGGATCACGTTTCATGCCCTGTGCAGCGCCCGAGCCGATGTTGTTCAAGTCTCGCGTTGGTTGGAGGCCCTGCGTCGCAGTGCCGAAGAGAAGGTGGCAGCATGATTACTCCGCAAGTTCTGAACGAGTGGTATCCCGTTGCCATGGCGTCTCAAATTCGTGCGGGTCAAAGGCGTGAGACGCAGTTGCTGGGCATTCCAGTGACGGTCAAGATGTCCGATGGGGCCGTTGCAGTGCACGGAGAAAGCGACAGCTTTCCCGTGATGGAACGGTTCGGCCATGTCTGGACCTGTCTTGGCAGCCCAGCCCATGATCTGTTTGCCGTTCCCGAGGCCGATCAGCCCGGGCGCCGACTTGTAGATGTGGGTGTGGTGCGGGTGAAATGCTCGCCGCTGCGCGCTGTCGAGAACTTTCTGGACATAGCCCATTTCCCTTTTGTGCACACCGATATCCTCGGCGCGGAACCCCACACCGAGGTCAACCGCTACGAAGTGCAGATTCGCGAGGGCAGCGACGAGGTTTGGGCCACCAAAGTGACCTTCTACCAGCCACAGGCCGCCAAGTCGGCGGAAGGCGGGATCGTGACACAATACATGTACCGGGTTCCTGCGCCAACGGTTTCGGTCCTTTACAAGACTTGTCCGGTCATGCCGGACGCGTGGGATGTGATCGGTATCTTTGTGCAGCCACTGACCGAAGAGCTCTGCGATGTTTGGCCTTGGATGGCCTTGTTTGACGATGTGACCCCGGAGGCCGAACTGATCGCCTTTCAGCAGATGATCTTCCTGCAAGACCGCTCGATCCTGGAAAACCAGATTCCGAGGTTGTTGCCGCTCGACCCGGGGATGGAGATTCCGACCCAGGCAGACCTGTCCTCGATCGCCTATCGGCGCTGGCTGAAGAAGCGCGGGCTGACTTATGGCGCGCAGATGGTGGCGGCATGATCCGGCTTCATGATTATGTGCTCAGCGCAAGTTGCTACAAAGTGCGGCTTATGGCGGCGCTGCTGGGGGTGAGGCTTGACCTTGAAGCGGTGGATTTTCACCCCGGTCGGGCGCACAAATCACTGGCCTTCCGACAATTGAACCCGGCGGGGACGCTGCCAGTGATGGTGGTGGACGATCTGGTATTGACCGAAAGCACGGCGATGCTGGTTTATCTGGCGCGTCTGGCCGGACCGGAGTGGCTAGGGCCCGGGACGCCGCAAGCCTCGGCGCAGGTTCAGCAGTGGCTGGCTTTCTCGGGGCGTCTGGCGGCAAGCCTTGGCTTGGCGCGGCTGCATGACATGTTGCTGTACACCGGCGATATCGAGGCGCTGCGCCGAGACGGCCACCTTGCCTTGCGCGAACTGGAATCCGCGTTGACGGAGTGCCGCTTTGCCGGGCACGATTGGCTGGTTGGAACTGCCCCGACGATTGCTGATATCGCCTGTTTTCCGAATGTGGCGCTGTCGCAGGATGGCGGCGTGACCCTGGATCCCTATCCCGCGATCCGCCTTTGGTCGCGGCGTGTCCGGTCTCTGGACCGCTTTGTGGAAATGCCCGGCATCCACCGGCTTCATGAGCTGCGCCCGGCGCCTGCGGAGGCATGATGGGATACCTTCTGAAATCCTGCGCGGCGATCATCCGGTCAGCCCATATGCCTGTTCTGGTTGATCAGGACATTCTGATCGAAGGGCCCGCCGTCCGGGCCATTGGCCCCGCCTTGTCGGCGGGCGCGCTTCCGCCCGGAACCGAGACGATTGATGCGAAAGGCTGGTTCGTCTACCCGGGGCTGATCAACACCCATCACCATTTCTTCCAGACCTTCGTGCGCAACCGGGCTGATCTGGACTGGACCAAGTTGTCCGTCATCCAGTGGCTTGACCGCATCTATCCGATCTTTTCGCGCCTGACAGAGGAGGCCTTCTACCATTCGACCGTCGTGGCCATCGCGGAACTGGTCAAGCATGGCTGCACCACCGCGTTTGATCATCAATATAATTTCCCGCGCCACGCCGGTTCGCGTATCGTTGATCGCCAGTTCGAGGCGGCGGATATGTTTGGCGTTCGATTTCACGCGGGACGTGGGTCGAACACGCTGCCGAGGGCGGAAGGCTCGACGATCCCCGATGAGATGCTGGAGACGACCGACGTCTTTCTGTCCGATTGCGAAAGGCTGATCGACCAGTACCACGATTCCAGCCCCTTCAGCCTGCGTCAGGTGGTGATTTCACCCTGCCAACCTGTGAACTGTTACCGTGAGACGTTTGTCGAGGCGGCAAGATTGGCCCGCGACAAGAACGTCTTCCTCCATACGCATGCCGGAGAGGGCGAAAGCCCGGTCATGTTGGCCCGTAGGGGCAAGCGGACTGTGGATTACCTGGAAGAGATGGGGTTTTGCGGCCCGGATGTCTGGTATGCCCATGCGTGGGAACTGTCCCATGGGGAACTGGCGCAACTGGCCGCATCACGCACGGGCGTGTCGCATTGCCCCGAACCGGTTTATCTGGTTGGCGCTGAAGTGACAGATATCCCGGCCATGCAGGCCTTGGGGGTGAGGCTCGGTCTCGGCGTCGACGGGGCTGCCTCCAACGACAATTCCAACCTGATGCACTGCATCCATTCCGCTTACATGCTGCAATGCCTTGTGGCCTCGACCCGCAAGCATCCGGTTCCTGAGCCGTCCGCCTTCCTACACTATGCCACACAAGGCGGCGCCGATCTGCTAGGGCGCAGCCACATTGGCACGCTGCTGCCGGGCATGGCTGCCGATCTTTTCGCCATTGACACCCGCAAGCTGGACTATGTCGGCACCCGACATGACCCGGTCAGCCTGATCGCCAAGGTCGGCATCGGCACGACGACTGACATGACGATGGTGAATGGCCGCATCGTCTGGCGCAGTGGCGCCTTCCCCGGCCTCGACGAGGGCGAACTTTTCGCCAAAGCTGAAGCCGCGCTTCACAGCAATCTGATCTGACTCAAACCCAAACCAACCTCCCACGGAGCTGCCGCCATGTCCTTGAACCGCCGGAACTTTCTGAAATCCTCGCTGGCCGCCACCACGGCCATGACGCTGCCGATCCCGGCATTTGCCGCCGATGTGCTGAACGTGGCACTGATCGTGCCGTCGCCCGCCGCAGACGTGGGTTGGTCGCATACGCTGGAGCTGGGCACAAAGGCGCTGGAGGCCAAGTACGGCGACAAGGTGAAGGTGACCTTGCTGGAGAACATCGCCGAAGGCCCGGATGCAGACCGCATCATGAACAAGACCGTGGCGGATGGGAACACCTTCCTGATCCTCGGGTCGTTCGGCTACATGGAAGGCGGGCTGAAGTTGGCCAAGGCGCATCCGGAAGTATCGATCCTGCATGCGTCCGGCTACAAGACCGCGCCGAACTTCTCGCCCTTTGGCGCGCGCTATTATCAGGGCACCTACCTCATGGGCATGGCTGCCGCCTCGCTGACCAAATCCAAGAAGCTGGGCTGTGTCGGCGCATTTGCTATTCCCGAACTGATCACCTCCATCAACGCCTTCACCTTGGGCGCGCAGTCGGTTGATCCGGCCATTGAAGTTTCTGTCGTCTGGGTGAACTCGTGGTTTGACCCGGCCTCGGAGCAGCAAGCGGCCAAGGCGCTGTTGGCGCAGGGCGTGGATGTGATCTTCTCGAACGCACAAGACACGCCGTCGGTGATCCAGACCGCGGAAGAGGCTGGGGTTTATGCCTTCAACCTCAACTCGTCGATGAAGGCCTACGCGCCCAAGAAGTATCTGGGCGTGGTCGGCACCGACTGGGCACCCTACTTCCTGCAATCGGTTGACGCGCATATGTCCGGCACCTTCAAGGGCGCTTCGGCCTGGCTGAGCATGGCGGACAAGTGCGTGTTCGTGGCCGACTGGAATCCGGATATCCCCGCCGACATCGTGACCAAGATCACCGACGCGCAGTCCAAGTTGGAATCGGGCGCCTTCTCGCCGTTCACCGGGCCCATCACAGACCAAAGCGGCGCCGAACACGTGGCGGCTGGCGTTACCCTGGGGGACGACATGATCCTGTCGATGGACTGGCATGTAAAGGGCGTCACCACACCGCTTCCGAAATAAGAGGCGAGAATGACCCCGCTGCTGCAGTTGAAAGGCATATCCAAACGCTATGGCGGGGTTCAGGCCAATTCCGGCATCGATCTGAGGGTCGATGCCGGGTCCATCCATGCAATCCTTGGCGAAAACGGCGCGGGCAAGTCCACGCTGATGAAATTGATTTACGGAGTCGAGGTCCCTGACGACGGCCAGATCATCTGGAAGGGTCAGCCCGCGCACCTTTCGAACCCGTCGGACGCGCGGCGGTTGGGCATAGGTATGGTGTTTCAGCATTTCTCGCTGTTTGAAACACTGACGGTCGTGCAAAACATGGCGCTGATCGTGCCCGGTTCCAAGGCCGCACTGTCGGCGCGCATTCGCGACCTTGGTGCCAGGTTCGGCCTGACAATTGACCCGCGCGCTGTCGTGCACTCCCTTTCCGTTGGCGAACGCCAGCGGGTCGAGATCTTGCGCTGCCTCTTGCTGAACCCTGAACTCCTGATCCTGGACGAGCCGACATCCGTGCTGCCTCCTCCATCAGTGGCGCTGTTGTTCGACACCCTGCGTGCGCTGAAGGCCAAGGGGATGGCGATTTTGTTCATCAGCCACAAGCTTGAGGAAATTCGCGACCTGTGCGACACGGCCACGATCCTGCGGCAGGGCAAAGTGACGGCGCGGCTTGCCCCGCGAGAGCGATCAGCACGCGAATTGGCGACCCTTATGATAGGTCGGCCCATGCCCCCTGCGGTGCACCCCACGCCGCAGGGTCTGGGCGAACAGAGGTTGGAACTGGCCCGGCTGGACTATCTCAACGACGACCCCTTCGGCGTCTCGCTGTCCGATATCGGCCTTTCGGTCAGAGGTGGCGAAATCTTGGGGATCGCTGGGGTGTCGGGCAATGGACAGCAAGAACTGGCCGCGCTGATATCCGGAGAACTCACCCTGCCGGGCTCCCATCGCGATTGCGTGCGCCTGATGGGTCTGCCGGTGGGCGATCTCGGAGCGGCAGAGCGGCGATTGCGCAGCTTTGCCTTTGTCCCGGAGGACCGTCTTGGTCGAGGCGCCGTTCCGGACATGTCTCTGTCCGACAATGCTTTGTTGACTGCCCATTCCAGAGGACTGGTGCGGAATGGCTTCATCCGCCGTCAGACAGAGCGTTCCTTTACCGCCGATTGCATTGCCCGTTTTGACGTGCGCACACCGGGCCCTCATGCCGAGGCAGGGTCCTTGTCTGGGGGAAATCTGCAAAAGTTCATCATGGGGCGCGAAATGATGCTGGACCCTGCCGTATTGCTTGTCGCGCAGCCGACCTGGGGCGTCGACATTGGTGCCGCGACCGAGATCCGTCAGCGTCTGGTCGCAATGCGCAACAAAGGTGCGGCCATCATCGTGATTTCCGAAGAGATCGAGGAACTGTTCGAGATTTGCGATCGGCTGCATGTGCTGCACAAGGGGCGGCTCTCGCCCTCGCTGGACGTGGCTAGGACCACTGTGGACGAAGTCGGAACCTGGATGATCGGGGCTGCGGCATGAGGCTGAAGCTGGAACGCCGCGATGCTGCCTCGCGCTGGGCCACGGTGGCGGCACCGTTGATCGCTCTTGGTCTGGCCATTCTGACCAGCCTGATCCTGTTTGCGGCCTTGGGCAAACCTGCGGGACAAGCACTCTACTCGCTTTTGCTGGAGCCGTTTGACGGGTGGTACAACATCTCGGAACTGTTGCTGAAGATGGGCCCCTTAATGCTGATCGCCCAAGGTCTGGCGATCGGTTTTCGCACCAATGTCTTCAATATCGGCGCAGAGGGGCAACTGATCATCGGGGCCATCTGTGCCAGCGCCCTACCAATCTATTTTCCCACGGCCACCTCGGTTTGGATGCTGCCGGCGATGATCGGGCTTGGGGCTGCGGGGGGCGCGGTCTGGGCCGGGCTTGCGGCTGGTTTGCGCACAAGGTTCAATGCCAACGAGATCCTTGTGACTCTCATGCTGACACTGATCGCCACGCAAGTGCTCAACTATCTGCTGCTGGGGCCCTGGAAGGACCCGCACGGCTTCAACTTTCCGCAAAGCGTCATGTTTCCGGATGTGGCGTTGCTGCCAATCTTGTTGCCCGGTACTCGGGTCAATATTTCGCTTTTGGCCGCGCTGATTGCCAGCGGTCTGGCCTATGTCATCATGCGGCATCGCTTTTCGGGCTATCAACTGCTGGTCGGCGGACTGGCTCCAAGGGCGGCACGCTACGCCGGCTTTAGCGAGAGCCGTGCGGTCTGGATGAGCCTGATTCTTGGGGGCCTTGCGGCGGGATTCGCCGGTGCCTGCGAAGTGGCAGGTCCTTTGGGGCAGTTGCAGCGGTCTGTCTCGACGGGCTATGGCTATTCCGCCATCATCGTCGCCTACCTTGGCGGGCTGAACCCCCTCGGCATCATGGTTTCCGCCTTCCTGATGGCGGCCCTCTTCATCGGCGGCGACAATGCCATGGTCTCGGCCGACTTGCCCGTCGCGGCGGTCTTCGTGTTTCAAGGGCTGTTGTTGGTCTACTACCTCGGGAGCCTGACCTTCATCCGCCACCGCATCACTTTCAACGGGATGGGGCGAGCATGACCATTCTTGCCTTCATTTTGGCCGGAACTCTGGCCGCCGCGACCCCGATGCTTCTTGCCGCCTTGGGAGAGCTTATCGTGGAACGCTCTGGCGTGCTCAACCTCGGCATTGAAGGGATGATGGCGCTCGGGGCGGCTATCGGTTTTGTCGTAACCTATCACACTCACAATCCCTATTTAGGCTTTGCGGCGGCAGCCTTGGGCGGGATCATTCTGTCATTGGTCTTTGCGATCTTGGCGCTGGCTCTTACCGCCAATCAAGTGGCAGCGGGCCTCGCGATTGGCGTTCTTGGGCAGGGGGTGTCGTCGCTTCTGGGGAAGCCCCTGGAGAGTCAGACCCTCAACGCGCCAGACAAACTGCCCATTCCAGGTCTGGCAGATTTGCCCTTGATCGGGCCGGTCTTTGATCAGGATGTTGTGGTGTACTTGACGCTTATCCTTGCCGTGGTCCTATGGGCCGTGCTGAATCATTCGAAACTGGGTCTGATCATCCGCGCCGTGGGCGAAAGCCCCGGCGCCGCCCGGGCGATCGGGTTTCCGGTCGTGCGGATCCGACTTGGCGCTATTGCCTTTGGCGGCGCGTTGGCGGGGATGGCGGGCGCCTACGCGTCGACAATCTACACCCCGCTTTGGGCCGACGGCATGATCGCCGGTCGTGGATGGATCGCGGTGGCACTGGTGGTGTTTGGCACTTGGCAGGCCGGGCGCATCGTCTTTGGCGCGTTGCTGTTTGGCGCCCTGTCGCTGGGCGGGCTTATCGGACAAGCCGCCGGCGTCGCACTGCCCTCTCAAGTCCTGGCTTCAGTCCCCTATGTCGTCACCATCTTCATGCTCGCGGTCATTTCCTCCAACCGACGAAGGATGCGGCTCAACACCGTCGCGTCACTCGGCCAATCGTTTTCAGGATGAAACGCCGAGGCGGAAGGCTCGTGCCGAAGATCGTGCAAAACGTGTGATGGCTGAGCTACCCCGGCTCTGCTGATGTAACCGCCCCCGGATGTCATCGACGCGAAGGTGGGTCTGCGAGGATCCTCAAGGCTGGAAGGCAATGTCGGATCTCGCTTCGGTCGGGCTCGATGTCTGTATTCCTCCGGTGAGGGCCGTCTGACGCTTTGGGGTGAGGTCGGCTAAGACGCTGATCTTGCGGATGACGCTAAGTTCAGATCAACGATTGAGGTCCCTCGGTGGTCGACGAAAGTCGGCAGCGGGAATGGACGGATGCAGAGAAGGTCCGGATCGTCGAGGAGAGCCTTCGGGGCTACCGATAGTGCGCGGCAACGGCGCGGCGTTATGAGATTTCGCGGGCATTGCTGACACGATGGCGCCGGGAGTTCCGGTCTGGTCATCTTGTCGCCAATGGTCGGCCGAAGTTCATGGCCGTGCAAGTCGCATCTGGTGCGTCGAACTCGGCACCTGGACAGCCGTCAGTGAATCCAGCCGCCAGCTTCAACGACCGCCTTGAGATCACGCTGGCGAATGGACGCACGTTGGCCATCGGCGCGACCGTTGATCCGATGGCGCTGATGCGCCTGGTGCAGGTTCGGGACCTGGCATGATCGCGTTTCCGGCGGGGGCCAAGGTCTGGATCGCGTGAGGTGCCACCGTCATGCGCGGCGGGATGAACAGCCTCGGGCTGAAGGTTCGAGCCAAAGCCTTGGGCGCGACCCGCTCAGCCGTGAGGTGTTCTGCTTCGGGGGCCGCAAAGGGGATCTGATCAAGGTGCTTTGGCATGGTGGCGAGGGCATGTCGGCTTATCTGAATGTTGGAGGCAGGAAAGCTCATCTGGCCGTAAAGCCGAGAACGGGGCCGCCGTGCAGGTCTCGGCGGCGCAGCTTGGCTATCTTCTCGATTACCCATGTTGCTGCCCCTTTTTGATAGGCTGATTGATTCTGAGGTCGAGGCTGGGGATGGTGTGATATCGCAGGCTGCGGACCGCATTCAGTGTATACGGGGAATTGGGGAACAAGTGAGCCCCGGTCGGCTGGCGATCGATCAGCAGGCACCCTCTGCGGATCTGCACATAGAGCCAGTTTACGGGGATGCCGAGCGTGGTTGCGACCTTGTTTGCGCTGAGGATGCTTGGTGCATGGTCCCATTTGTTGCGCTGAACTGCCACCTTGATGCCCGCAGCCAATCGGATCCGCCGGACTGTGATCGGCAATACCGTCTCGGCGCTGTCTGGCGAACGGTGCCCCTCGATGGTCAGGACAGCGGCAATCTCGTAGTCGGGCATCCCGGCCTGCGCGATTTCTAGCACCCGATCATACATCTCGTGGCCGCGGCTGAGCTTTGCCACCGAGTTCACCCTCATCTTCACCTTGAGATTGGTCATTGCGGCACCCCGCCAGACGATCCGGGCAAGCGTGATGTCGTACGCCCCGCGGTCAAGGACCACTTTCTCGACAAGGCAGCGTGGCAATGCCTTGCGATGAGCATCAGTGGTGGCTGGATCGGCCCATATCCGGGGAAGACGTCCGGCAAGGGCAACGACCTTGCTTTCGAAAGCCTTGCCCGTGGTGGTATCCTGAGGGGCAGGTCTTGGTGCCGTCTGTTCGGCGAGTGCGGCCTCGGCTGCCCTGACGTCCATGAGCGCGCACTCCCAGCGACGCTCCAGTTCGGCGACAACGAGGCGGTTATCCGGATCGACACAATTGAATTGGCGTTGAGCCAAATCGGCAGCGTATCATGTGCGCTCGACTTCGCATTCGGCGTTGGTCGGAAGCGCCGAGTCGACTTGGCTTTGGGTCCGGCGGGCGCGCGACAGGGCATCGAACTCGGCGGGTGCCAGCGCGGTCAGGAAGGCGTCGGCCACGGCGGCGTCCACACGTGCGGCCCTTATCTGTTGGCAGGTGCGCAAGCCCGCATGGAAGCGCAAGTGGTTGCAGACATACTCGCCGCCCCCCCTTGTAACGGACATACATCTTGTGGCCGCACCGCGCGCACCAAGCGATGCCGTGCAGCAGAAGGACGCCGTCGCGTGTTTCGGGTGATGGCGGGCAGCGATTTCGGAGGATGATGGGCGCGCATTTTGCGCGATGATGGGCAGCGATTTCGCGGGATCGTGGGCAGGTCTGGTCGGCAAAACGAGGATAGATGCCCCTTCTGGAATGAGGGAGGGGCAGGA
>CANGHD010000092.1 GCA_947453525.1 Paracoccaceae bacterium
ACCGTTGCCCCGTAAACCGCTGAAAGCGTTGCCCTTTTGGAGTACCAGTTCACATCCTGCGAAGTATCGCCCAAGGCCACCCAGATTGCATCCGCCGTGCCCCAGATCGCCTTGGCACCGTCTCCCGCATACTGCGGCAAAGCAAAAAGCGCCGAGCCGCGCCGGACCACTTCGCGGTCGGCATCTTGCAGCCGCAGGCGGATGGCGAGGGTCACGCGCTCACGAAAGCGCAGGGTTGACAGGTCGGTGGCGGCGAGGCTTGCGACCATCCGGACATCGCCCAAGTGATGATAGGCCAGCGCCAGATCGACGCCGCCGCGCGGTACCAGCGCGCGGGCAAGGCCGGGGGCGACACCCGAATCAGTGATGGCTTCGCGGAGAGAGGCCTCGGACCAGCCCTCGAAGGCCACATGGGGCAATGCGGCTTCTACCAGCAGTTTCAAGGCGTTATCCTGGTTCATCTGTGCTTCCATCTTGGGCTCTCCGAAGGACTTGTGGACAAGCGGTGCTGCCTTTGCTATGGCCGCCAAGCCTGCACATCTAGTGCAACTCTAACTTAGGAAGGTGGTGACAACCACATGCAGGTCAGCGTCCGTGACAACAACGTCGAGCAAGCCCTTCGGGCCCTCAAGAAAAAGCTCCAGCGCGAAGGCGTGTTCCGCGAAATGAAGCTCAAGCAACATTTCGAGAAACCCTCCGTCAAGAAAGCGCGCGAGCAAGCCGAAGCCGTTCGCCGTGCAAGGAAACTTGCGCGCAAGAAGCTTCAGCGTGAAGGCGGCGTCTAAGCTTCGGCTTGAATGCAGCCGGTCTTGAGAAAGGCCGACGCCAGCGAACACTGGGGGAGCGATCCCCACCCGATTGACCCCCGCCCGCAAGGACGGGGGTTTTTCGTTTTTATGGGGTAAGGGCTTGAGAACGCTGGGTTAACGGGGCGGAATCCAGGGGCTGGCTTCGTCTTTTTCCCGTCTTCCTTGCGTCTTCCTTCCGTCTCTACGCGCGCAGAGACGACGGGGCGTTAACCATGATGCGGCGAATCAGTGGCCGGGGATGGTTTCCCCGGCCAACGTCGTGGGTCAGGCTTTGGCCAGACCGTTCAGGGTCGCGAGGTGTTCGGGCGGCAGCACCAGATGTTCGGCGGCGAGGTTGTCGCGCAGGTGGCCGCGCGAGGAGGTGCCGGGGATCAACAGGATGTTCGGGCTGCGCTGCAACAGCCATGCCAGCGCCACTTGCTGGGGCGAGCGGCCCAAGTCGGTGGCGACCGCCTGCAGTTCCGCCGACTGGATCGGCGAGAAGCCTCCGAGCGGGAAATAGGGCACATAGGAGATGCCGTCCTCGGCCAGCGCGTCGATCATCGCATCGTCGGTGCGGTGGACGAGGTTGTAGTGGTTCTGCACCGTGACGATCGGGGCCACGTCGCGGGCGGCGCGCAGTTGCGCCGCGGTTACGGTGGAGATGCCGATATGGGCCAGAAGCCCCTCGTCCTGCATCTGGCGCATCACCTGCATCGGGGCGGCCACGTCATCCTCGGGCCCGCCCATGCGCAGGTTGACGACGGCCATCTGGTCAAGGCCAAGACGGGTCAGGTTGTCTTCGACCGAACGGCGCAGGAAATCGGGCGAGCGGTCCAGAATCCAGCCGCCCTTGTCATCGCGCCACGCGCCGATCTTGGTCACGAGGGTCAGCGAGGCGGCGTAGGGGTGCAAAGCCTCGCGGATCAGGTGGTTGGTGACATGGGGGCCGTAAAAGTCGCTGGTGTCGATATGGTCGATCCCGGCGGCCACGGCTTCACGCAGGACGGCGCGGGCCTCGTCGGGGTCACGGGCGGGACCGAAGACATGGGGGCCTGCCAGTTGCATGGCGCCGTAGCCCATACGGTGGACGCTGATCTGGCTGCCGGGAAAGGTGAAGCGGCCTGCCGCGCCGACGGGGGCGGACGTGGTGTGGTCGGACATGGGGAAATCCTTGCGATGAGGGTGGGGCTGAAGCCGGTGCGGGACGGGGCTTGCGGTGCAGTCGCCGGCACCCCGGGCTCTGTCTTTTTCCCGCGACGGGTCACGAAATTCGGATAAGTGAGTCTGACGGATGTGTCAATCGGAGCCGTCTGGCCCGGAACCCGGCTGAGCCCTGTTGCGGTGTGCGACACGGCGCTGGAGGCGGTAGTGCGGTTGGTCCGTGCGGCCGGCGGTGGTGAGCAAGGGGAGCAGGTCAGTCCTGCCCCAGCGCAGGGCTGTTTCAAGGATCCAGATGCGCTGATCGCCGGGGCGCGGCGCTGGCGATGCTTTGATGCGGCCGCCTGAAGATCAGGCAAATGGCGAAGGCTGTCGGGAATTCTTGCCCGCGCCGCCGGATTTGACAGGCCTTGGCCGGGAAAGTTGCCTAAGGTGGAACCCGATGGCCCCTCGACAGTTGGGTCTGAGGCGTGCCTTCGGGGCACTTTTGAAAGGGTGCCCATGCTGCTTCGGTTTGGCTATGACATCACTGTGTCCGTTGCGCAGGACACGCCCTTGATCTGCATGATGTCCGTGCGTGATGAGCGGCGGGATGATCTGCGCCTGCAGGGGGCGATCGAGACGGTGCCGGCGGTGCCGACCAGCGTCTATCGGGACTTGTTCGGCAATACCTGCCGGCGGATGGTGGCACCGGCCGGCCTGTTCCGGCTGCGCAGCGATTACACGATCGAGGGCAGTGATCAGCCGGATCAGTACAAGCCCTGGCTTCAGGAAACGCCGGTGGCGGAGTTGCCGGACGATGTGCTGATGTATCTGCTGGGCAGCCGCTATTGCGAGACGGACCGCCTCAGCCAGTTCGCCTGGGACATGTTCGGGCAGGTGGCGCCGGGCCATACGCGGGTGCAGGCGATTGTCGACTATGTGCACAATCATATCAAATTCAACTACATGAACGCGCGGGTGACGCGGACAGCCTATGAGGGTTGGCAAGAGCGCACGGGGGTCTGCCGGGATTTCGCGCATCTTGCGATCACGCTCTGCCGCTGCATGAACATTCCGACGCGCTATGTGAACGGCTATCTGGGCGATATTGGCGTGCCGGTCACCGGGCCGATGGATTTCGCGGCCTGGATGGAATGCTATCTGGATCGCGGCTGGCATACCTTTGATGCGCGCAACAACAAGCCACGCATCGGGCGGATCGTGGTGGCCTACGGCCGCGATGCGGCGGATGTTCCGCTGATCCATTCCTTTGGCTCGCATGTGCTGCAAAGCTTCCGGGTCTGGACGGACAAGGTGGACGCGCTGTTGCTGCAGGTCACAAGATAAAGTCACCGGCGACGAGGGTCATGGCTCCGTACAGCAGGATCGTGTGGTCGGCCACACGGTCGTGGTTGGTGTCGATCTCGACCAGGGTGTTGGAACCCTGGATGACGGCGCGGACCTGAAAGCGGGCGTCGGTGGTGAAGGCGGCGCTGCCCACAAAACTGAAGGCTTGATCGCCGATGGTGACGGCATCGGGGTCGATGGCTTTGAGGCTGATCTTGTCGGCCTGCGCGTGAGAAAAGTCGCCGATCGTGTCCGGGGTCGCGGCAGGGGCGAAATCCAGCGTGCTGGCGAAGAGGAACTGATCCGCCGACGCGCCGCCCCACAGCACATCCGCGCCCGCGCCGCCGGTCAGCTGATCCTTCGCGGCACCGCCGACCATATAGTCGTTGCCGCCCAAGCCCTTCAGCGCATTGGCCCCGCCGCCGCCGTAAATCACGTTGTCCAAGCCGTTGCCGGTGCCGCTGAGCTTGGCCGTGCCAAACAGGTCCAGCTCTTCGACATTGGCGGCCAGAGTGGCGCTGACAATGGAGAAGACACGGTCGTAGCCCTCGTTCAGCGCCTCGATCACCTTGTCGCCACTGGCGGTCAGCACATAGGTGTCATCGCCCGTGCCGCCCGTCATCCGGTCATTGCCCGGCCCGCCGTCCAGCGTGTCATTGCCCGCGCCGCCGTTCAGGACGTCGTTGCCATTGAGCCCGTAAAGCCGGTCGTCGCCGTTCTGGCCGTTGATGATGTCGATCACCGAAGAGCCGCGGATGGCGTCGTTGGTGGCAAAGCCGGTCTGGGTCAGGGTCTGGCTGGTCGCGTTCCAGGACCACGAGGCGACCTGGGTGCCGTCTTGCGCCTGGGTGCCGTAGATCGCCTGTATGGCCTGCATGTCGATGGCGGTCAGATGGCCCGTGCCGCCGGAAAGCTGGCTCATGATGGTCAGGGCGGGGTCGTCGGTGGTCCAGACCGCATGGGTCACGGGCGGGTTTGCGGCAAATTGCGTCCATGCCTCGGTCGGGTGTTTCAGGCCCAGCGCGTGGCCTATTTCGTGCAGGACGGTGCCATAGACCATGGGCAGATCGGCGTTCATGAAAACGTCGCCCGAGGAGTCGAGGTCGGAACTGAAATAGGGATAGGTCGAGAAATCCCATGCCCCGAAGGGCCGGTAGGCGATGCCGCCCGCCCCGGCATAGCCGGTGCCGGCAAAGGACAGCTTCTGGAAGTTGATGTCGCCTTGCCCCGCAGCCACCTCGATGAAGATCAGGCCGCTGGCATTGCCCCATTCGGCGAGCGCAGTGCGGGCCATGGTCTGTTCGGCGGCGTTGAAGGCGGTGAAGCTGGCCAGCGCCGCCGGGGTCAGGTTGGGATCGTTGATCGCCGCGTCATAGCCGGGGGCTGTGGTTGGAAAGCTGTAGGTCACGATGGTCGGCTTGGCCGAAACCTCGATCCCGCTCCAGTAACTGCCGGACAAAAGGCCGGTGTAATCATTCGGCATGGGGAAACCTCCGATGAAATTGCGGGGACCTTACACCAAAAAGTGAGTCGCGGCGATGTTTTGGTGCGGTCCCGATCCGTCTGCCAGAATACGCAGGGTTTATCGCGTCAGGGTCGTGGGTGTCAGACCGACAGCGCCGTGGTCTGCACGACGGTGCGCAGCGCGAAGGAGGATTGCATCTGCCGGACACCGGGCAGGCGGGCGAGGTAACGGCGGTGGATGCGGGCGAAATCCTCGGTGTCTTCGGCCATGATCTTCAGCAGATAGTCGGCAGCACCCGCCATCAGGTGACATTCGAGGATGTCGGGGACCTTGGCCACCTCACGCTCGAAGGCGTCGAGCAGGTCTTCGGCTTGGGATTGCAGGGTGATCTCAACAAAGACGATGGTGGGTTTGCCCATCTTGCGGGAATCGAGAAGGGCGACATAGGCCGCGATATAGCCGTCCTCCTCCAGCCGCTGCACGCGGCGGTGGCAGGCGGAGGGAGAGAGGTTCACCCGCTCGGACAGTTCGGCGTTGGTCACGCGGGAGTCCTTTTGCAGCACCCCCAGAATGCGCCGGTCGATTGCGTCAAGCGCCTCGGGCATTGGAAATCCTTTCGCGGATGGGGCCTTTGACGAGATATCCTACCGCATTCCGGCATTCCTGCCAGTGAAATCTCAACCCTTCTGCGGTGGGTTTGCGACAAGCTGATCCTATGGCGAAACGTACACGCAAATCAGGGAAAACCGATTTCCACTTTTCCTTGATTTGCTTTGAGGGAGAGAGCACATGAAAATCGGTTGCCCGAAAGAGATCAAACCGCAGGAATTCCGCGTGGGCATGACGCCCAATGCGGTGCGCGAGGCTGCGCATCGCGGCCATCAGGTTCTGGTAGAGACGCAAGCCGGGATCGGCTCGGGCTTTACGGATGCCGATTATGTGGCGGCGGGGGCGGTCGTGGTCGCGACGGCCGAGGAGGTCTTTGCCGAGGCCGAGATGATCGTGAAGGTGAAAGAGCCGCAGGCGGTGGAGAGGAAGCGCCTGCGCGAGGGGCAGGTGCTGTTCACCTATCTGCATCTGGCGCCCGATCCGGAGCAGACGGCGGATTTGCTGGCCAGTGGTGTCACGGCGATTGCCTATGAGACGGTGACGGATGACCGGGGTGGCTTGCCGCTGTTGGCGCCGATGTCGGAAGTGGCGGGGCGGTTGGCGCCTCAGGTGGGCGCCTGGACGCTGCAGAAGGCCAATGGCGGGCGGGGTGTCTTGCTGGGCGGCGTGCCGGGCGTGCTGCCGGCGCGGGTGCTGGTGCTGGGCGGCGGGGTGGTGGGCACCCATGCGGCCAAGGTCGCGGCGGGGATGGGGGCGGATGTGACGGTGCTGGACCGGTCCGTCAACCGGCTGCGCTATCTGGATGATGTCTTTGGCGGGCAGTTCAAGAACGGCTTTGCCGATGCCGCGACGACGATGGAACTGGCACGGGCGGCGGATCTGATCATCGGCGCGGTGCTGATTCCGGGGGCAGCGGCGCCGAAGCTGATCTCGAAGGCGCAACTGTCCGAGTTGAAGCCGGGGGCGGCGCTGGTGGATGTGGCGATCGATCAGGGCGGGTGTTTTGAGACCTCCCATGCCACGACCCATCAGGACCCGGTCTATGCGGTGGACGGGATCATGCATTACTGCGTGGCGAACATGCCGGGGGCGGTGGCGCGGACCTCGACGCTGGCTTTGGGAAACGCGACGATGCCCTTCCTGTTGGCCTTGGCCGACAAGGGCTGGCGCAAGGCCTGCGCGGAGGACAAGCACCTGCTGGCGGGGCTGAACACCCATGCGGGCCATCTGACTTACGCGGCGGTGGGCACGGCGCTGGGCTTGCCGGTGATTTCGGCGGCAGAGGCGCTGACGATCTGAACCTGTGACGCAAGAACTTTGGGGGTGGCCTTCGGGTCGCCCTTTTTCATGCCCGAGCAACCGGCTTCTCAGCCGGAGACAATGTTGCTAGCATCGCTCTCACCCTGGCCAATGCGTCTTTGACAGTCCCTAGAGCGGAGCATTTCCATGAGCCATGAGAGCCGCGAGATTGCCGCCCAACTTGGCCAAGAGGCCGATGCCCGACGTCAGGAGTTGATTCGCTTGCGCAGGGTTCCTGAGGATCTGTTCCGGCGCGCCGGGCAGGCGGGGCTGTTCCGGCAAATGCTGCCCAAGACGCTGGGCGGCCTTGGCCTGACCGCGGCCGACTGGTTTGTGAACGGCGTGGAGATGGCGCGCTGGGAACCCTCGTTCTCTTGGGTGGTGACGCAGGGCGGGGCGGACACGGCGAGTTATCTTGCCGCCGGCACCAGCGCCTTTGCCGAAGCGTTTCTGGCAGAGCCTTGCGCCTATATGGCCTCGTCCTACAACGGAGGCGGCACGCTGGTGGCCGAGAGCGACGGGTTTCTGGTTGAGGGCCGCTGGGGGTTTTGCAGTGGCTGTCACGGCTCGACCTGGTTGGGCGGGTATTGCGAGCCACCCGGCGGCGGCGCGGGGCGTTGGGTTCTGGTGCCTGCCGCCCGGGCAGAGATTGTCGAGACATGGGATACGATGGGCATGATCGGCACCGGCAGCCACACTGTCGTGCTGAAGCCGCAGCTTGTACCGGCGGCGTGGACCTTTGCCCTGGTGGAACTGGGGCCACAGGACCACGGCCCGATGTCCGCGGCTGCCGGCAACGGCTATTGGCCGATCTCGGCCGCGACGGCCTCGGTGCAGCTTGGCATCGCGCGCCGGGCGCTGGACGAAGGCGTGGCGCTGGTCAAGCGCAAGCTGGACATGAAGGGCGCGGCGCCGCTGGCCGAAAACGCCCATGTGCAGCGCCAGATGATGAGGGCCGAGGCGGCCTGGGCCGCGGCGCGGGCCGGGGTTTTGCAGGCCTTGGAGGCCTTGTGGCAGGATGCGGCGCAGGCGCCGAAGGTGCCGCGCGACACGCTGCTGCGGCTGGTGCTGGCCAATGTCCATGCTGCGGCGGAATCGACCGAGATCGTGCAGATGGTGTGTGATCTGATCGGCACCTCGATCGCGCCGGCCAACAGCATTTTCGGCGCCTGCCTGCGCGATGCGCGCACCATCGGCAGCCATGTTTCGGTGAACCCGGCCAAGCTGGAGGGCATCGCCCGGCTGTCCTTCGGTCTGATCGACGAAGATCTGGAGTTCTGAGCCGCTTGTGTCCGTCAAAGGATCAGGCTCACGCTGGCGTAAGCCCACTGGATCAAAAAGGCCCCGCGTTGGGGCCTTTTCTTTTGTACCGATTTACTTCTTCAGCGAATCCCGGATTTGCAGCAGAACCTCCAGCTCGGTCGGGCCGGCGGGGGCGGCCGGGGCCGCTTTCGGCTTGGGCAGCATCTTGTTGACCGACTTGACCAGCATGAAGACGACAAAGGCGATGATGAGGAAGTTGATCACGGCGGTGATGAACGACCCGTAGGCGAAGACCGCAGCGCCCGCATCACGGGCGGCTTGCAGGCCGGCTCCGGCGGGGACTGTGCCTTTCAGGACGACATACATGTTGGTGAAATCCACCCCGCCCAGGATCAGCCCGATGATCGGGTTGATCAGGTCGCTGACCAGCGAGCCGACGATGGCGGTGAAGGCGGCGCCGATGATGATACCCACGGCGAGGTCCATCACATTGCCCTTGGCGATGAAATCTCGGAACTCTTTGATCATTCCACTTTTCCCTGATTATGCGGCGGCACAAGTGCCAGCCATTCAATGTCGGTGATCGGACCCTGCGGCATCGCGCAGAGCCCCTGCGATCATTGCACAGGTCCCTCTCTTATTTAACCGGGAAAATTAACCTATGTTAGGGGTTCAGGTCACAGGAGCGCCGCCATGTCCGATCTATCCGTCTTTCCGATCACCCACCGCTGGCCGTCGCGCAAGCCCGATGCGATCCAGCTGTATTCCCTGCCCACGCCGAACGGGGTCAAGATCGGCATTGCCCTCGAGGAGATGGGGCTGGACTATGACGCCCACCGCGTCGACTTCTCGCGCAATGACCAGACCAGCCCTGAGTTCCTGAGCCTCAATCCCAACAACAAGATCCCCGCCATCATCGACCCGCATGGGCCGGGCGGGAAACCCTTGGCTTTGTTTGAAAGCGGGGCGATCCTGATTTATCTGGCGGAGAAGACCGGCCAGTTCCTGCCCTCGGCCAACCGCTACGAGGTGCTGCAATGGCTGATGTTCCAGATGGGCGGCGTGGGCCCGATGTTCGGGCAACTGGGGTTCTTCCATGCTTTCGCCGGGAAAGAGATCGAGGACCCGCGTCCGAAGGAACGGTTCCGGGCCGAGACGGCGCGGCTTTTGAAGGTGCTGGACAAGGCGTTGGAGGGGCGGGCCTGGATTGCCGGGGACTATTCGATTGCCGACATGGCGATTGGGCCGTGGTTGCGCGCATTGCGAGATTTCTACAAGGCTGGCGATATTTCAGGGCTGAACGAGTGCCGCAATGTTGAAAATTACATAGACCGGTTCGTTGCCCGCCCTGCCGTGCAGCGTGGCTTGCTGGTCCCTGCGACTTAACGGACGGCGCCCAATTCCGCGGTGGGCAGGTGACAGACGCGCAACGAAGGCCCGCAGGGGCGCGGCGCGAGGTCCTTGGTCAGGCAGATGCGCACCTCCGAGATCATGCTCTGGTCGCAGGTCACCGCGAGGTCTTCGGGGCCAAGGGCGGGGTTGCTTTCCAGAAAGGCGGCCTCGATCACCTTGGGGTCGACCACCAGATTCTGGCGGACCTTGGCGAAGAGGGGCGGCACCTGAATGGCGTCATGGGCCTTGCGCATCAGCGCCAGATAGGCGTCCGACGAGAGGCCGGAACAGCGGCCATGCGCCTTCCATTCGTGCCAGGCCAGACCGTCGCTGCCCATGATATCTTCCAGCGCGGCGGTATCGGACCGCGAGGGGTCGCGGGCGGTGCTGCGGCAATTGGCGGGAAAGCCACCGGCCGCGAACTGCGGCCAGAGGCCGTGCAGGGTGAAGGTCAACCCGTGCTTCCTGCACTCTGGATCGCCTTGGGAATCACCGGTCAGAGCGCACCAGTTCGGCGCCCATGACAGGGACACAACGTAGTAATCGAAGACGCCGGCAGGGTCTTGATGGGCAATTGCCGGGCTTGACAACAACAAGGAACCGATGGCCAGCGAAATAAGGCGCATTTGGTACTTTCCTACACCAAAGAATATCACTATATCCGCCGTGACTTCCCCCTGAAAACGAGAAGATCGCGGCCCCAGGGTCGCAGCCGTTTTCCCGGCTTGGGAAAGATTTGTAAAGGAGTGATCAAGGTGTCAAAGCCGCTGATGTCCAAGGCCACCGCCGTCTGGCTGGTGGACAACACCACGCTCACCTTCCGTCAGGTCGCTGATTTCTGCGGGATGCATGAGTTGGAAGTGCAGGGGATCGCCGACGGGGACGTGGCGGTCGGCGTGAAAGGGTTCGACCCGGTGTCGAACAACCAGTTGGACCAGATCGAGATTGATCGGGGCCAAAAAGACCCGCTGCATATGCTGAAGCTGAAGTTCAACCAATCTGCGGTCGGCGAGGAAAAGCGCCGGGGTCCGCGCTATACGCCCTTGTCCAAGCGGCAGGACCGTCCGGCGGCGATCCTGTGGCTGGTCAAGTTCCACCCGGAACTGTCGGATGGCGCGGTTGGCAAGCTGGTGGGCACCACCAAGCCAACCATTCAGGCGATCCGCGAGCGGACGCACTGGAACATCGGCCAGATCACGCCGATCGACCCGGTGGCTTTGGGCCTGTGCCGGCAGACCGAGCTTGACGCCGCCGTGCAGGCTGCCGTCCGCCGCAAGGCCGGCGAAGGTGTGGTGATGTCGGACGACGAGCGCCGCAAGCTGGTCTCGACCGAGCAATCGCTGGGCATGCCCAACGAGCCGAAGATGCCGTCGGGGCTGGACGCCTTCACCCGCGTGGACAAGCCCGCGCGGGAAGAAAAGCCGGCAGACTTCTCGGATGCCGACAGCTTCTTCAACCTGCCGCATGGCGATGACGATGACGAGGATGACGACGACCTGTAAGGTCGCCGCCTGACCGCAAGCTTTGCCGCAAAGTCGGAAGCCCGCGCCGCGTTGCGCGGGCTTTCTTTTGGATTTTAGGCAGATAATGGGCCTTCCGATCCAAAGGGATGCGGGTCAGGCGCGGGCCGTTGCGATCTTTTCAATTGGAAGGCACCGGTGTTGCGCTACTAAAGGTTGGAATGACCTTCCCAAGCGATGGAGCGTCCATGTCCACGATCCGAGAAACCGCCGATGCTGCGGCCTCTGGCCTGACACATTATCACATGGCGGCCGGGGATGAATTCTGGGGCCGCCTTTCGGTGGGCGAGCATGACTGGGTTGCGGTCACGCTGGCGGCGGGGACGACGTATAGTTTCGGCGCCGTTGGACTGGGGGTGCTGGACACCGGCGTGACCAACCCCAAGCTGATCCTGCATGGCGCGGATGGTCAGGTGCTGCTGCGCGATGACAACAGCGGGCCGGGATCCTCGGCGGCGCTAACCTATACGGCGGCGACTTCGGGCACCTATTATCTGGACGTGCTGGCGGTGCGGTCCGGGGCGCAGGGCCAGTACGGGCTCTCGATGGCGACGGGCGGCAAGGTCAGTTATGGTGTCGACCTGGGCGCGGCCGAGCTTTTCCGCCCCGGCTTGTCCTGGGCCGCTGACGGCGCGACGCCGGTACATCTGACCTACGGCTTTCGCGAAGCTGGCCCGGCCTTCGACGCCGATGGCACCAGCGTGCCCTTCCAGCAGGCCACGGCCGCGCAGATGACTGCCGTGGCCAAGGCACTGGGGAATTATGCCGATGTGGCCAATCTGACCTTCGAGCGGGTCAATCCGGCCGGCTACACCGACAGTGCCGCGATCCTGATCGGTCAGTATACCTCAACCACCGACGGGGCTGGTGCTTTCGGCAATTTTCCGGGCTCGACCGATGCCGCCGCCGAGGATGGCGATGTGTGGCTCAACACGGACGCGGTTTCGCAAAGAAACCTGCCGTCGGGCAGCTACAGCGCCTATGTGATGCTGCATGAACTGGGTCATGCCATGGGGCTGGATCATCCGGGCGACTATGATGCAGACCCGAACATCACCATCACCTATGCCGATGACGCCCAGTTCCTGCAAGACAGCGCCCAGTATTCGGTGATGAGCTATTTCGACGCGGTCGAGACCGAGCCGAAGGCGCCCGGCCACTATGCCCAGACCCTGATGATGTACGACATCTATGCGTTGCAGCAATTGTACGGGGTGAATGCGGCGGCCCGTTCGGGCAACAGCGTCTATGGCTTTCACGGCACTGAGGGCGGTGTCTACAACTTTGCCACCAACGCGGCGCCGCTTCTGTGCATCTGGGACGGGGCCGGGGTCGACAGGCTGGATGTGTCGGGCTTCGGCATGGCGCAGAGGATCGATCTCAACGCCGGGCATTTTTCCGATATCGGCGGCTACAGCCAGAATGTCTCGATCGCGGTCCATTGCAAGATCGAGAATGCGTCGGGCGGCGACGGGGCGGATACCGTGATCGGCAACAGGCTGGCCAACCGGCTGGTGGGTCTGGGCGGGAACGATACATTGATCGGCGCTGCGGGCAACGACCGGCTTGCGGGCGGAAGCGGGGCGGATGAGTTCGTCTTTGCCAAGGGATCGGGCAAGGACACGGTGGTGGATTTCGACATGGCGACGGACGTATTGAGCCTTGATGCCTCGGTGTGGGGTGGGTTGGTCAAGACGGCGGCGGAGGTGGTGCAGGATCATGTCACGATGGTCAACGGCCATGTCGTGCTGGATTTCGGCGCGGATGAAATTGCGCTTTTGAAAGTGACCTCAATCACCGGGCTGGCGGCGGATATTCACATTCTGTGACGGCTAAAGCCCGCGCCGGGCGCGCAGGGCGGCGCCGATCGTGCCATCGTCAAGGTAATCCAGCTCGCCGCCGATCGGCACGCCTTGCGCCAGCGTGGTGATGCGCACCGCCGTCGGCTCCAGCGCGTCGGAGATGTAATGCGCGGTGGTCTGGCCGTCGACCGTGGCGTTGAGTGCCAGGATCACTTCGCGGATGCTTTCAGCGCTGACGCGGTGCACAAGGGCGGGGATGCGCAACTGTTCGGGCCCGATGGAATCGAGCGCCGAGAGGGTGCCGCCCAGCACGTGATAGCGGCCCTTGAACGCGCGGGAGCGTTCCATCGCCCAGAGGTCGGCGACATCTTCCACGATGCAAAGCTCCCCAGTGGCGCGGGCCGGGTCGGCGCAGATGGCGCAGGTGTCGGCGGTGCCGATGTTGCCGCATATCCGGCAGTCGCGGGCGGAGAGGGCGACACCGGCCAAGGCCTGGGCGAGGGGGGCCATCAGCCCCTCGCGGCGTTTGAGCATGGCCAGCACGGCGCGGCGGGCCGAACGGGGCCCGAGACCCGGCAGACGGGACATCAGGTCGATCAGGGCTTCGATGTCACGCGGGGTTTCGGTCATGGTCTGGCTTTCAGGGAAGGCGCTCTACGGACCCGGCTGGGGGGTTTCACACCCCCCAGACCCCCCGTGGGATATTTGGGGAAGAGGAATTGGGAAGATCAGAAGGGCATTTTGAAGTCGGCGGGCAGGCCCATCGCCTCACCCATGCGGGCCATTTCCTGCTGGCTGCGGGAGGTAGCCTTGGCTTGGGCGTCGCGGAGGGCGGCGATGATCAGGTCTTCGACGACTTCTTTTTCACTGGCGACGAGGATGGTGGGGGAGATGTCGAGGCCGGTGATCTCTCCCTTGGCCGTGACGCGGGCTTTGACGAGGCCGGCACCGGATTCGCCCACCACGACGATGCGGGCGAGTTGGTCTTGCAACTCGGCCATCTTGCCTTGCACCTCTTGCGCGGCCTTCATCATCTTGGCCATGTCACCCATGGCGCCTAGACCTTTCAGCATCGGCTTCTCCTTTTGTTCCTCGCTAGAGATAGGCAAGGCGGGGCATTCCGGCAAGGGGTTTGGGCGCAGGCGAGGTGCGGGGTCAGCTTTCTTCGAAGGGGTCCCATTCGTCTTCCACCTCCGGCAGGGCTGCTTCGGCGGCAGAGGCGGCGAGGGCTTCGGGGGTGCGGATGTCGGTGATCTTGGTGCCGGGGAAGGCGGCGAGGATGGATTGGACGAGGGGGTTGGTCATCGCCTCGGCCTTTGCCTCGTTCAGGTCGCGGTCGCGGTCTTCGAGGATGGTGGGTTGACCGCCGGAGGAGACGACCGAGACGCCCCAGCGGGTGCCGGTCCAGGATTGCAGGCGCTGGCCCAAGCGGGCGGCGAGGTCTGGGGCGGCTTGGGGGGTGGGTTCGAACTCGATGCGGCCGGGGGCGTAGCGGGCGAGGCGGAGGGTGGCTTCCACCTCGAAGAGCAGTTTCATGTCACGCTTGTCGCGGATCAGGGCCACGACTTGGTCGAAGGTCTGGTATTGGGTTTCGGGGTCGGATTGGAGGGCGAGGGCTTGGCCTTGGCCGCCGCTCATCATCGGGCCGCGGTTGGGGAGCGAGGGGGCGAGGCGCATCAT
>CANGHD010000093.1 GCA_947453525.1 Paracoccaceae bacterium
AAGGTCATGTAGTGCTTCTTCGGAAGTCCATGTTTGGCGCTTACTCGTCCTGATCGTCGATCAAACTGTCTGGCTCAGGCAAGGTCGTATCGTACCCTGACTTGAGTTTCTCAACTCGTTTGCCACGAGCTTCGACCTCTGCGTCGGCAAAAGCTGTGCCCATGTTCCGCACGCTCTTGACGTGTGAGCCGTAGAACCGGCGGATCATGTCGGAACTGGTCCGTGCGTTTGCGGCAATCAATTCAATGGCCAAACCCTTCTGTATCGAACGGACGATGGCGGTGTGGCGCAAGCTGTACATGGTCCTTGGTTTGCCTTCGTCATCCTGTCGCAAGTTTGCAATCACCAACACTGCGGTGAACTGAGTTGCAAGCATGTCCAGCGCCGTGTCTCTGTTTTCCAATTCGGGCGCGAACACGAAGTCTTGGTCTTCTGCCTTGCCGCATTTTGCCTGGATGCCTTTGATGATGAGGTAGCTGAGATACGCTTGTTCGCTACCCATCATGTGGTTCTTGTGCCGCTTGGTGGCAGGGTGGCGCAGTTCGATGAACTTTATGCCCCGCTGCTCGACCTCATGCACATGCTTGTGGCGCAGCACCTTGATGTCCGTGGGCCGCACGTAGGTGTTGACCATGAAGTCGATCAGTAGGGGCAGTTCGGCGGTGATGGTGATGCGGCGATAGACGTTTCCATCTTTTGACTTGAACTCATACTTCTGGCCCGCAACGGCGTTGGCTGTCCGCATCAGCTTTTCATAGTCAGCATCGTCGAAGTAACCACGTGCTTCGTCGTCTACTCTGATCTTCGGCTTCAGAGGAACGTGGGTGATATAGTTCTTGATCTGCGCCTGCTTGAGCAGTGCCATCACAATGTTGATGTAGCTGACTTGGGTCGTGGGCTGTAGATCCTTGTTGGCCAAGTAGGTCTTGAAGTCCTCCAACAGGTCAGCGTCGATCTTCTTGACGTCGGTGTTCGCAAAGAACGGCTTGATGTGCCGCTCGTAGACGTACCGATCGTTCTTGACCTTCGTTTTTCCCAGTTCGCCATTCTTTGTGCGGGTTTCGTTTCGGGACCACAGCGTGTCAGCGACGACCTGCAGTGTCTTGGTGGATGACGGCTTGGCCTTGATTTGCCCTCCGTGAACGGACTGTAGCATCTCTGCATAGATCAGCTTGGCCGTGGTTTTGGCCTTAAGTAACTCAACTTGCTTGGTTGTCCGCTTGCGCTGCGTACCTTCCAGGAACACGCGGAACTGCCAGTAGGAGCTAGCTGGGCACTTATACAGGATCGCGGAGCTAGGCAGACCAGTGATTTTGGTAATGGTCTCAGGAATCGGTGTTGTGCGGAACTTGTCCGAGATCACCGTCTCATGATCCATCGACGCTGGTTTCGCCTGCTTTGCCATGTTCCACCTGAACCAGCAGCTATAATGCGCTCAAGAGTAGCATATGTCTATGGTATGCTACTTTTTGGAAAATCAGTTTTGCAAATCGTTGATTTATAAGGGAGAAATGGTGCTGCAAGAGAGGATTGAACTCTCGACCTCTCCCTTACCAAGGGAGTGCTCTACCACTGAGCTACTGCAGCGCCGGCGTTTGACGCTAAGCTGCGTCCGACGTGGCGGGATTAGACGCAAATTTGACCTCGCGCAAGAGCCCGGGGCTAAAAAGTGCCAGGAACTTTTGGAAATCGCGAAGTTTCCTGGACGAGGGGCTAAGGCTCGTGTGCGACCGATTGACTCAGGAAGCCGAAGTCGCTTGCGGTCAGTGCCAACGGCCTGCGTTGATGGCGTGGATGCCCCCTCCTGACGGCATCGCAATGTGGTCAGTTGATGAGCGTGAAGCCATCACATGAGCCGCGCCGGGTTTGCCGGAGGCTCCAGCTCCTGAGTAGGATGGAGCATCATGAACAAGACAACGAACAAGTTTTCCCCCGAAGTGCGCGAACGCGCCGTGCGGTTGGTCCTCGATAATGAGGGGCAGCACGGCTCGCGTTGGCAGGCGATCCTGTCGATCTCGGCGAAGATCGGCTGTTCGGGACATACCCTGAACGAGTGGGTCAAGAAGGCCGAGGTCGACAGCGGCAAGCGGGCGGGCGTCTCCTGCGTGACGGCCGAGCGCATGAAGGCTTTGGAACGCGAGAATTGCGAACGGCGTCAGGCGAACGAGATCCTTCGCAAGGCCAGCGCATATTTCGCGATGGCGGAGTTCGACCGCCGGTCGAAGGGATGGTCAAATTCATCGACGACCATCGGGATGCGCATGGGGTCGAACCGATCTGCAAGATGCTGCCGATCGCCCCTGCCACCTATTATGACCATCTGGCCAAGCGTGCCGAGCCGGCGCGGCAGTCTGGTCGTGCCAAGCCCGACGAGACGCTTCGGCCCCAGATCCAGCGCGTTTTTGACGCCAACTGGCAGGTCTACGAAGCGCGCAAAGTCTGGCGGCAGTTGCGACGGGAGGGCTTCGATATGGCCCGTTGCACCGTGGTCAGGCTGATGAAGGTCATGAATATTCAGGGCATTATCCGGGGCAAGCCGCACAAGACGACGATCCCCGACAAGAAGCTGCTCTGCCCGCTGGACAAGGTAAACCGCCAGTTCCGCGTGCCTGCGCCGAACATGCCTTGGGTTTCAGACTTCACCTATGTCGCAACTTGGAAAGGGTTCGCCCCTGTGGCTTTCGTCATTGGTGCCTATGCCCGCAGGATCGTCGGCTGGCGTGTCAGCACCTCTCCCCATGCCGGCTGCGTGCTTGATGCCCTCGAACAGGCCGTCCCTGCACGCAGACCGGCCAAGGGCACGGGACTGGTCCATCACTCGGATCGTGGATCGCAATACCTGTCGATCAAATACACCGTGTTCTGACCCGCGTCTCATGACACAGCCTGACTTAAGAACTCATCTGACCTGCATTGTCGAAGTGTCATAGAAGCTGAGATCGACCACGTGAAAACCGATGGTCACCTGTCGCGATCCTCTCTTGAAGGCATGCTCGACGACGCCCAGATTTCCGTGCTTTGCGGCGGCGGCCACAGCGTTTGCACTGTGACGCCCGGCCTCAGGGCTTTGCTTGTCTTGAAGGTTGCCGCGATCCTGTCGGCAATTCATGCCAAAGGGCCGGCCCAGACACCCGACGAGGCTGCCTCATCAGATTGTTCAGGCCGAACAAAATGCCTCCCCAAACAGGCATTTCAACCCCAAGGCGCGCTCACCCGAACCAGACGCTCAACCACAGGCATTGACGACTCACCCCCGATGACCCTAGCTTTTCGGTATTGATTAAGGCATTCACAGAAGGGCTAGGCCCATGCACCAGACCACGCTTTGTGTGCCGTTAGAGGTGAAGCCTGAAAGCGCCAGCCGACTATCTCTTCTGATCGAACAGTTGAAGGCGCAGGAAGACTCTGGATTGGCGGGGTTGCAAACCAACTTTGGCCGGGTGATCCGTGACATTCCGGTGCTGCATTTCATGTCAATCTCTGTCTTCACCTCGGCCAATTATGACCCGACCTTCATCCTTGAAGCCAATTTTGACGGCCCGCCGGGCGTTTTCTGGGGCCAGTTCGAGGCGGCGTTGGGCATCTGGACGCGCGATATGCTGCGCTGTTGCAAACCGCCGCTGGACGATGACGCCGACCTGTACGCCGCCGTAACGGCCATCGGCTCGAAAGCCCCGGTCGCGCCCTATTTCGAGGCGCGCACCCAATGGCCCTCGGTCTTTCACCACGGCAATCGCGGCATGACCCGCGATCGTATTCTGGCCGAGGCGGCACTGTTCGTGGCGGTGCGGGATGAACTGGACGACGCCACCCGCCCCAGCCCCTATCGTGGCATCCCGGCAGGACAGGTGCACCAAAGCCTGCGACAAGCGATGCTGTCCAGCCATGTCTGGCTTGACCAGCCTGACCCCGAACGCATCCCCAAGGTGCAGCGCATCGCTGACCTTCTCCGCTTCGTGTTGTTCGTCGTGGTCTTGCTGTTCGTTTTGACCCTGCCCGGTGTCATCCTTGCGGCAATAGCCCCGACTGGAATTTACCTCGGAGTTGTCATTGCACTGGCGCTTTGCATCCTTGCGTGGATCTTCCACCTGCGAAAACCGCTGCCCGGCACCGGGGTTGCGACCCAGTTCGACCTCTTGGCGTTTGTCATCAAACAAGCTCCCTACATCGCCGGTTATGTGCTGGTGGCGACGCTCCTGATCCTGCCCATCGACTTCGCCTTGCGGTCGCTGTTTTCCGCAATAGGCTACGGGGTATCGGATGACTTGGGCTTGGCGTTGTGGCGCGTGATCCGTTCGGTTCTGATGGGTCTGTTCAGCCTGATCGTGGTGGGGCCACTGATAGTGCTTTGGCTGCGCTATCTGGAGCGGCGGGATTCCTCGCAGGATGCCCCGCCCGTGGATGACGTGGTGTTGCGCGACATGGCACGGACTGAAGATTGGATCGCGCAGAACCACATGGGCTCGATCGTGCTGATCAAGCCGGGCATCCTGCGCACCGCGATCATCCGCACAGGGCATCTGGGCTTGGGCCTCCTGCTGCGGTTGACCGCCACGAACGGTTATCTTGGCAGCATGCGCACCGTGCATTTCGCGCATTGGGCGTTTCTGAACAACGGCAGCCGGTTGTTGTTCTTCAGCAATTTTGACCAAAGCTGGGGTGCATACCTCGATGATTTCATCGAGAAAGCCCATGTCGGCTTGACCCTGGCCTGGGGCACCGGGGTTGGGTTTCCGGCGACCCGTTTTCTGCTGTTTGACGGGGCCAGCCACGGACGGCAGTTCAAGAACTGGGCCTTGGCGTCGCGGGCGGTCAGCCGGTTCTGGTATAGCGCCTATCCCGACCTGACGGTGAACCAGATCGAACGCAACAACCGGATCGCGGACGGATTGCGTAGCATCCACCTGACCGAGACGGAGGCCGCAGCATGGATCAAGGACCTGTAACCCGATCAGCCGAGCCACCTGCCCCGCAGCCTGGCCAGTCCGCCCGCTGGAAGCTTGCGCCAGAAATCGCCCGCCAGACCCAAGGCCTGATCGTCTCCGGCTTTTCCAATCTGCCAACCGGGCGCGCCTTGCTGCTGACCTTCGGCGCTGCCGAGGTCCCTGATCTGGGCGGAAGCGCATGGTTGCGCACGTTGGAGAAGGTGGCCCCCGTGAGCAGTGCCACGCCGTCCGACAGGAAGACGGACCAGACCCGCGCCACGGCCCTGGCCTTCACCGCCGCGGGCCTCGCGAAACTGGGCCTCCCGGAAGCGACGCTTGCAACCTTCCTGCCGCCTTTTCGTGAGGGGATGCTACAGGAAGACCGTTTGCGTCGCTTGGGCGACCGTCGCAAAGGCTGGTGGACGGACACTGTGGCGGACAAGGTCAACGGCCCGGTGTGGAGCGGCAACTCTGGCGTGAAGCCACAAGTCCGGGGACCCGCGAAGGCCTATGACGTGGCGCGCAGCGTGGCGGCGGACCAGATCGAGACCGCGCTCACGATCCATGCCATTCTTTTGCTTTATACACCAGATGACGCCTCTGCCGATGACTGGGCCAAGTCCGTCACCGCCGCCTTGCTGCCTCATGGCGTGACAGTCGCCCGGGAACTGGGCCTTGACCTCAGCGTCGAAAAAGCCGGCTACAGCCGCGAACATTTCGGCTTCGCGGACGGCCTGTCGCAACCGATCCCCTATGATGAGGCAGGCGCGGTGCTGCTGGCGGGTGCGGCAGTGACCGAGCGAGACCCCGTTCAGGGTGTACCGCTGGGCGAGGTGATGCTGGGCTACCTGAACGGACATCAGGAAATTCCTCCAGGCCCGGTGGTGCCAGGCGACGAGGCGGGCAAGCCCGATCCGCGCCCGGTCGATGCGGGCCTGTTGCCCCATCCGCAAGCGCAGGGCTTCTATGATTTCGGCCTCAACGGCAGCTATATGGTGGTGCGAGAGTTGAAGCAGGATGTCGCGGCCTTCTGGGCCTCGATGGACAGGAATGCAACGACGCTTTCCACGGCAGACCCCGCCAACAGCGATCATATCACCGCCGACTGGCTGGCCGAACGGGTCGTTGGTCGCACCAAGGACGGCAACCTGCTCTGCCCCGGCGGGCAGTACATGGCCCCGGCAAGCGATGGCACCCCTGCCACCGACTTCCTGTTTCTGGAACGTGACGGTCGGGGTCTGGGCTGCCCGCTCGGCTCGCACGTTCGCCGCGCCAATCCGCGCGACACCTTGGCCCCCACGCCCGATCAGGGGCCGACGCTGCTCAACTCGGCCAACAATCACCGCATCCTGCGGCGCGGGCGTAAATACGGGCCGAAGATTGCCGACCCGCGCGTGGAAGACGGCAAGGATCGCGGGCTTTTGTTCATGGCGCTCAACACCGACATCGCGCGGCAGTTCGAGTTCATCCAGCAAACCTGGCTTTTGAACGCCAATTTCGCCACCCTTTACCAAGAGGTTGACCCGCTTGTCGGCCCCGCAGGCCGCATGACGGTGCCCGAAGATCCCCTGCGCCGCACCTTGCAGGTCGAGACGTTCGTGAAGCTGGTCGGGGGCGATTACTTCTTTTTGCCAAGCCTGCCCGCTTTGAAATATTTGGCCATGCAATGAACCCGGTTCTGTCCGATCAGGTTCTGCGCCCTGCCGCGACGGGTCCGAAAGGCTGGCTGATGCAAAAGGCCTTGGCTGCGGCCCCCACAGCCTTTGCGATGCTGCGCCGGGTCCGCCCGATCCTGCGGGTGGGATCCACCTATATCGTGACCCGCTATGATGACGTGACAGAGGTCTTTCAGAACGACGCCGCTTTTGGTGTGCCCTATAAGGCCAAGCTTGACGTCCTCACCGGCGGTGAGCCCTTTTTTCTCGGTATGGCCGATGGTCCTGCCTACCGCACGGCATTGGGCGCCATGAGCCGCGTGTTCAAGCGGGAGGATCTGGCAGTCCTTGGGACCAAGGCAGAAATGTCCGCTCGTGCTATCGTCCAGTCATCGGGTGGCCGGATCGACGTGGTTGCCGACCTCGTCCGCCCGGTCACGTTCAGCGTGCTGTCTGAGTACCTTGGCGTGCCTGAACCGGCGGAAGGCAGGCTTGACGTCTGGGCGACCCGCCTTTTTGAGTTTCAGTTCGCCAGTTCCCCCAAGGACCTTGCGCTTCAAGCCGAGGTAGACGCGATTGCCCCTGCCGTCCGCGCCCATATCGACGCCGAAATTGCCAGACGCAAGAGCAGCGGCACGCCTGCCGATGACGTTCTTGGTCGGTGCCTCGCTTTGCAAGCCGAAGCCGCCCGTGGCTTCAGCGACGTTGAGATTCGCACCGGCATCCTGTGCATGATCGTCGGCGGCCCGCCGCAACCGCCCATGGTCGTCCCGCAAGCGATGGAGCAATTATTGCGCCGACCCGCCGCCTTGAAAGCGGCAATCAAGGCCGCCGAAACGAATGACGATGCCACGCTTGCGCTGATCCTGCGCGAGGCGATGCGGTTTGACCCGCTCGCCCCGGGACTGCCGCGCGTTGTGCTCAAGGACACGGTTCTGGCCCAAGGCACGCGCCGCCAAACCAGCATCCCGAGGGGCGCCACCGTCATCGCGGCTTTCGCCTCGGCCATGAAGGACGCAGGCCGCATCCCGGCACCGTCCGAATTCAACGCTGGCCGCCGCCCGCATGAATACATCCTGTTTGGCAATGGATTGCACCAGTGCTTTGGCCGCTACATCAACGGGGCCATCCTGCACATGATGCTGAAACCTCTGCTGCGTCAACCCGACCTGCGCCGCGAAGATGGCCCAGAAGGGAACCTGACCAAAACCGGCATCTTCGCCGCACGTCTGGTTGTCCGGTTCGGCTAGATCGGGCAGGCCGCCCCCCATGAGCGATGCGAAGGCTGAAATCGAGGCCTTCTTCGAAACGTCACAGGCTTGGACCGATGAACTGGCCGTCCTGCGCGGTTCGCTTGCGCCACCCCCTGACCGTGACCCGTAGCGCAAAGTCCCATGCGCGTCGAAAGGCTGTGATCGCGCTGGCGACAGTTCGCTGGGCTGTTGCGGTTCCCTTCGGCAGAGCGGGATCGGCGGAGCGCTGACGACCCGACGATGGACGCTGATCTGGATCAGTGGGAGCAAGCCAAGATCATGTTACGTCGCGCTCCGACGCGACCAGAGCATATTCTCCAACGCAAGAAACTCTGATCGGGTGGCGGAGTAACACGGCAATGCCGTCAAATTGCAGGCCATTTGGGGAATGTCGGTTACCAACATCGCAGATACGTGATCAACGAAAGGAACCCAACGATGAAAGCCACAATCGCAACGAGTATATTGCTTCTGATGATCGGCGGTTCCGGCGTTTCCGCCGCCACTTGGGGTGCCACGGCGGCGGTCATAAAACCCGAACTGTTACCGTTTTCGGGAAAAGCACAGGTCGTAGACGGTACGTATTCGGAAGTGACCTCTGCTTACTTCTCTGCGAGCGGTTCAGCGAGCGGTGCGCACATCGCATCCGTCGAGGTCCATTCAGTCTTGGGTGACAAGGCGTCCGCGTCGCTTGAAGCAGGCAACATCGAGCTTGTGGGGGCTGCTCGGAGTGGCGCGGTTACAGATGGAAGGATATTCGACACCTTGTCGGATTTCAAAACACACGGTGGACCACTGTTCATGAAGTGGCGAGTGGACTTCGGGGTCGATCCCTACGGGTGCCTCCATTGTAATGATGTCCCGATCGCCAATCTCGGCTTGTCGATCACGGGCGGAGGCGTGTCCTATAGTTTCAGCAATGATATAATTCTATGTCCAAATGCAAACTATTGCGCAACCGGCGGTCAACTGAGCTTCCCGAAGACGACCACTTCGATCAAGATCGACATGTCCATGGCAGGCTTCAAGGGCGGGGCGGGCTATCCGGTGGTCAGTGACTACTTTGCACACCTGAGCATTGGTTTTGCCGAAATCTGCGGCGGGGGACCGTTTCTGACCTGTCCGTTTTCGTATGGTTCAGCATCAGGGCGCTTTCTGGAAGATGTGGCACCGCTTCACTTGCCCGCGGTCCTTCCCGTGCCCCCGGCAGTCGTGATGCTGGGCAGCGCGCTGGCAGGACTGGTTGGGCTAGCACGGCGGCGGCGCACAAAGGTCGGGTCCGCATAGCTGCCTGAAACCAGATCCGACGGGCATAGTGTAGTCGTCCGATGCGGCACCGTGATCCAGCGATGATGTTGTCGCCGCGCATGAAGGCGACTGCACCTCGGCTTCTAGGGCTTTTAGGGCGCTGTTTCTTGCGTCCTTGCCAGATCTGAACTGCCCGTCCCGGACATGGCTGGAGCCTTCATGGTCGACGACCTCGAGCGTGCAGGTCTTGTCAGTTTCCAGCCGGTAGATCTCGATCGAGAACAGGTAACCATCGACAACGACCCGTTGGCTTCTTTCTGAGGTCACTTGGTTGGGTTCATGTTCGATCACTTTCGGACCTTATAGATTGCCGGCTGCGCTCCGGACAGGGGTCTTCGGCTATCAAGTCACGCCGCCGGAATCACCTGCGGGGTTACTCCATGTCTGGGGGCAATCGATTTTACTCTGCGCGTGCCCGCTGACCCACGGTGCCGCGCTGTCCGCCGCACATAGCGCTTGATCGCCAAGCAAAATCAGGCGAGCCTGACGTCAGGTTGCGGAATACTTCGGGAATGTCGGGCTAAACTGGCGATCAATGGCCGCAAAGGAATGGCATTGGATCAGGGCGGAAATGCAACTCAGACCATTCGGTTTGTGTCAGGAATGGATCAGGTCAATCCCGCCGAATGGGACGCCTGCGTAGCGGACAACAGCCCTTTCATGCGCCATGCCTTTCTGCGTGCGCTTGAGACGGGTGCTGTGGCGGTGGCAGACCGGGGCTATGCGCCACATCATCTCTTGGTGCGCGATGGAGGTGGGCGTCTGGTTGGTGCCGCACCTCTTTACTTCAAAAGCCATTCCCAGGCCGAGATCGGCTCTGATTTCGGCTGGAGCTTGGCCCATGAACGCGCCGTTGGCGCCTATTACCCCAAATTGCAGGTGGAATGCCCAGCCTGTCCAAACCCCGGTCCGCGACTTCTGGTGCGGCCAGACCAGAACGCCGCGGCACTGCGGACGACCTTGATTGCAGCCCTGAAAGATCAGGTGCGGACGGCCGGAGTGTCGTCGGTTCACGTCAACTTCACCTCGGTCGAAGATTGGGTCGCGCTGAAACAGCATGGGTTCTTGTGCGACGCGGGCCTGCGGTTTGTCTGGACGAACCGCGGCTACGCCGATTTCGAACAGTTTCTCGCAGACATAAAGAGCGACCGCCGCGGCATGATCCGGCGCGAGCGACGCGATGTGCACGACAGCCGCCTGACCTTCGAGCGTCTGGAGGGAGTTGATATCACCGCTGCCTTCATCGAGGACTTTGTTCCGCTTTACCTTTCAACCTATGAGAAATACGGCACGCCCTCGCTTTTCTCGTCTGGAATGTTCCAAGCCCTGCGGGCGGGTATGTCCGAGCAGTTGATGTTTCAGACCGCAAGGCTGGATGGAGCCCTGGTCGCCGCCACAATGTTCATGCACGACGATCGCGGGCTAGTCGCCATGCATTGGGGCACTCGGATCGACAAGCGCTTCCTGCATTTTGAATTGACCTATTATCAAGGAATCGAGTTTGCCATCCAACGCGGCTTCGCTACTTTGGACGTTGGGCCCATCGGCAACCACAAGGCACCGCGCGGATTTCCCGCGATGCCATCGCTTTATGCCCATTGGTTTGCCGACGAAGGCTTCGCCCGGATGCTGGCCCCTGGCATCGCCCGTCGGATGCAGACGGTGCGGGCCAAGAAGGCAGAGGTTGACCTCTTGTCGGGCTTTCGCCGTGACCTTGGCTGCGAAGCTTGGCCGGAGGCGGTTGATGTCATCTGACCGTTCTGCTCTGGCGCTGGTCCAGAAACTGCGCCCCGGAACTTCGGGCGAACCGCTTTACGTCATGCCTGACATAGGCGGCAACTTTCTGTATTCTCGTCTGATGACGCGGCATCTTGCCCCGGACAGACCGGTATTTGGGCTGAAGCTTCCGGCTGTTCCAGTGGCCAAACTGGCGTTGCAGCCGATGGAGCAGTTGGCCGACCAGCTGGCCGCAGCGCTGCACGAAGCAAACCCAAGTGGGCCGCACCACATTCTGGGGCATTCCTTTGCGGGTCTTCTGGCGTTCGAGACTGCTCGGGCGCTGGAACGACGCGGATCGCGTGCCGGGTTGGTGGCGATCCTTGACACAGGGGTGCCACCCGGATGGCCCCGCCGCGCCTTTGGCCGGGTGAAGCACGCCGTGCGGCATGCCCGGTTGCTTCGGCGCCGGCCGACAGAGGTCAGTGCGCCAGACATGGTTCTGACCTGTCCGGGCTATGCAACTTTTCATCTCTCCAACCATCCGATTGCCGTGCGCGACATCATCCGTGCGCTCTACGCGATGATGATCGCCTATCGTCCCGCGCCCTATTCCGGCCCAGTTCTGGTGCTACGTGCGGCTTTGCCCAAGCCGACGGGACGCCCAGATCTGGGGTGGTCTCGGTTTGTCGCGGGCAGCGTCATGTCAGCCGATGTCGCAGCCGATCATCTTGGTCTGGTGCGGGAGGATGCGGCGGCGCGTCAGGTCGCTGAACACATAGAAAAGGCCCTGCAAGGCCAATGAGCCCGGACTGAAGGAGCAGGCAACAGATGCAGATAGAATCCGGAACCGCCGGAGACGCCGAAATGACCGGGACCCGCTACACCGGCCCGGCATTGGCCGCGCGGCTGGCGCATGCCTTGGCCGGTACGCCGGCAGAGCGCACGTTCCTCTCATCACGGGATGGGCGTCTCACTTGGGGGGCGCTGACCGATCGGCTCGATGCAGCCCTTGAGATGTTCGGCCGGCTTGGCCTGAAACCGGGTGACCGCGTGGTACTTGGTCTTGGCGACGAGATTGCCGATTGTTGCCTATTTCTGGCCTGTCTTCGGGCCGGGATTACCGCCATCATGGCCGACCGCAATGCCACACCCGATGCTATGCTGGCCCTGATTGCGGCGGCAAGGCCGCGCGCGGTCTGGCTGCGGTCCGATCTTGCTGCCTTGTCTACGCTGCAGCCCATTGCCGCACCGATGCCGCTGGATCGGCCTGCGGGTGCGCGCCCGGCTTGGCCCTCGCCTCCTCCGGACGAGACGATTGCAGCGGTTGTCTTCACCTCTGGCACCACCTCGCTACCCAAGGGGGTTGAGATCTCGCATCGTGCCTTGGCAGCTCAGATGGATGCATTTGCAGAAGTCTATGGGTTCGGTCCGGATACAAGAATGCTCAACCTTCTGCCGTTGCACCATGTGGACGGGTTGTTTCGCGGATTGGTGGCTTCGGCGGTGCATGGGGCGGAACTGCATAGGCCGGCATCCTTCAACATTCAGGGCCTGCCAGCAATGCATGACACCATGAAACGCGAAAAGATCAGCCATTTGATCGCCGTGCCAACGATGCTGTCACTGATGCTGCGGGTGTCCGGGACGGGCGGTCGTCCCAATCCCGATCTGCGCTGCGTGATATCCAGCGCTGATCTGCTGGACGAGGCCCTCTGGCGTCGGACAGAGGCGGCGCTCGGCCTGCCCGTTATCAACGCCTGGGGCCAAAGTGAATGTGTGTGCGATGCGCTTTACGCCATACCGCGGGTTGACGGCGCACAGATCGGCACCATTGGCCACCCCATTGGCTGTGAGGCACGCGTTTCTGATGCAACCGGGGCATCGATTCAGGACGGCATGGTGGGAGAGTTGCAGATCCGCGGTCTGCAGCTGATGTCAGGTTATCTTGACCAGCCGGAGGCTACGGAAGCGGCCATGGTCGATGGCTGGCTGCGCACCGGCGATCTTGTCACCCGCGACGCAGAAGGTACCTTTCGGTTCGTTGGTCGGCGCTCCACCTTGATTGTCTCACGCGGGGTCTCGGTCCATCCGGAAAACATCACGGCTGCCCTGTTGACCAGCGATGAGGTGGAAGAGGCGTTTGTGCTGGGACAGCCCGATCCGGCCTGGGGTGAACGGATAGTGGCCTGCGTGGTGCCTTCGGTTGGCAAGAACCCCGGCATTTCAGCGCTGAATGACCTGTGCCGTGCCACCCTGACACCAGAGAAACGGCCGCACAAGATCCTGCTGTTGGACGCGCTGCCGCGCGGTGCCGCAGGCAAGGTCAGGATAGACATCCTCCGCGCCCTGATTGCAGAGCATGAGGCGTCACCCCAGAGGGCAGAACCAGAAACGCCTTCGGTGCTGTCGGTGGCTTCGACCTGCTTCAAGATGGATCCTGACAAGTTGTCGCCTGATTCCACACCCTTCAACACGCAAGACTGGGATTCGCTGGGCCATATCCTGTTTATCGAGGCGCTTGAGGCGGCCTTCGACATCACCCTCACCCCCGAAGATATCATCGGCTTGGCCAGTCTGGCCGATGCTGAAGCGATCACCGCACGCCACATTGCTCGGCGTTCGGCCTGAAAGCACAGTATTGCCCAGGTCGGGGTCCAGACCGATCCGACTTTCGCCCTTCTGCAAAGGACCGGCCCGGCGGACAGGGTTGGTCATGTTAAAGCAGCTTCTGAACCAAGGCGGTCCGTCGGCCAAGCTGATCGGCCCGTCCGAGCGCTCCTAGGCGCGTTCAGGGCGTCTATCCATCGCCCAGACCTGATGGGCACGGGTGATTGGCAGGTTCCGCAGAAAATAGGGGTAAAGCTTGTGCTCTTGCGCCGGTTTCGACGTGTTCGGTTGACGATAGATCGCCTCGATACCCGTCCGCTTCATCCAGTGGCAACGTGCCGCCGCCCGACCCTGAAGCCCTCCTGGATCAGCAGCCCTTGGAACATCCGGCTGTCCGCAAAGGCAAACTCCCTGTGCATTTTGTCGATCCGATGCATCAGCTTCAAATCGGCGTCCGAGACCGGGCGGGGTTGGCAGTACACGCACCCAAGGCTGACCGGAGCTATCGCTGAAAGTTGGTGATGGGGGGATTGGGTGGCATATCAAGGCGTTGTTGACGCGCCGCAGTTCTCGCAGAGAAGGGGATATGCCACATGACGAAGGATACGGTTGTCGCGTTTCGCGCGCCAGACGGATTTTCGCC
>CANGHD010000094.1 GCA_947453525.1 Paracoccaceae bacterium
CAAGAACCTGATCTCGACCAAGCGTCAGGAACTGCATTACCTTGATGAACTGTCAGACTCCGAGAAGGTCGAACTCTACCTCGACACGGTTTGATCAAATTCTGACGCAGCGCCCCCTTGACCGCATGGGGGGGCGCTGCGCTAGGCTGCCAGAAGAGTAATCGGAACCCATATGAAAATCGGCATCCTGCAAACCGGCCTCGCGCCTGACGTCCTGAGGGACGAGATGGGCGATTATCCGGAGATGTTTGCCCGGCTTCTGGCGCGGCATGGCTTTGAGTTCGTCACCTACCGGGTTGTCGACGGCGAATTTCCCGCATCCATCGAAGAGTGCGAGGGTTGGCTGATCACGGGTTCGCGTCACGGCGCTTACGAGGATCACCCATGGATCCCGCCGCTGGAAGACTTTATCCGCCATGTCTATTGGGCGCATATCCCGCTGGTGGGCATCTGTTTTGGCCATCAGATCATTGCACAGGCCATGGGCGGCAAGGTGGAGCGTTACCCGGAAGGCTGGGCTGTGGGGGCCACCGACTATGACTTTGGCGGCCAGACCCTGCGATTGAATGCTTGGCACCGCGATCAGGTGACCGAAGTGCCGCCGATGGCCGAGGTTGTGGCCTCCAACGATTTCTGCACCAATGCGGCACTTCTGTACGGCGACCGCGCCTTTACCGTGCAGGCCCATCCCGAATTCCGCCCCGAATTCATTGACGGGCTGATGAAGACAAGGGGTAAGGGCCTGGTGCCTGACGAACTGATGCTCGAGGCCCATAATCGTCTTTCCCTGCCCCTGAATGATCAGACCATGGCCGACCGGATCGCGGCCTTCTTCGAAATGGCGCGGGTCTAGGGCCCGCCAAACCCAAGTGTGATTTCATGTCCAAATGGACCGACCAACTGCCGGAAGCCGCCAAGGAATACATCGGCTCGCGCCGCGTCGATGAAGTGGAATGCGTGATTGGCGACATCGCCGGCGTGGCGCGCGGCAAGGCGATGCCTGCCACCAAATTTGGCAAGCAGACCAACTATTACCTGCCGAACTCGATCTTCCTGCAAACGATCACCGGCGAATGGGCCGACAACCCGTTCGACGCCTTCACCGAGCCGGACATGGTCATGGTGCCCGATTACACCACCGCCACAGCCGCACCTTGGACGGCGGATGTGACGCTGCAGGTCATCCACGACGCAATGGATCAAGAGGGCAACCCGATCCCCTACTCGCCGCGCAATGTGCTGAAGCGCATCGTAGGCCTCTACAACGATCAGGGCTGGACGCCGGTTGTCGCGCCCGAGATGGAATTCTTCCTGACCGCCCGCAACATCGACCCCAACATGCCAGTCGAACCGCCGATGGGCCGCTCGGGCCGCAAGGCGGCAGGCAAACAAGCCTACTCGCTGTCAGCGGTCGACGAATACGGCAAGGTCATCGACGACATCTATGACTATGCCGAAGCGCAAGGCCTTGAAATCGATGGCATCCTGCAGGAAGGCGGCGCGGGACAGATCGAGCTGAACCTCGAACACGGCGACCCGGTGCGTCTGGCCGACGACGTCTTCTTCTTCAAGCGTCTGATCCGCGAGGCCGCGATGCGGCATGATTGCTTTGCCACCTTCATGGCCAAGCCGATCGCCGGTGAACCGGGCTCTGCCATGCATATCCATACCTCGGTGACAGATACCCGCAGCGGCAAGAACATCTTCTCGGAAAAAAAGGGCGAGGAGACCGAGGCCTTCCTGCACTTCATCGCCGGCATGCAGAACCACTTGACCGGCGCCATTGCCGTTTTGGCACCTTATGTGAACAGTTATCGCCGCTATGTCCCGGATTTCTCCGCCCCGATCAACCTCGAATGGGGCCGCGACAACCGCACAACGGGTCTGCGGATTCCGATCTCCTCTCCTGCCGGCCGCAGGATTGAAAACCGTCTTCCGGGGATGGACTGCAATCCTTACCTCGGCATCGCCGCCACCCTCGCCTGCGGCTATCTGGGCCTGATGGAGAAAAAGCAGCCCCGTCCCGAGTTCAAGTCGAACGCCTATATCGATAGCGATGACATTCCGTCGAACCTTGGCGACGCGCTGGACCTTCTGGGGGCGGACACCGATTTGGTCGGCGTCCTCGGTGAACAGTTCTGCAAGGTCTACGAATCCGTCAAGCGCAATGAATACAAAGAGTTCCTGCAGGTGATCTCGCCTTGGGAGCGTCAGCATCTGCTGTTGAACGTATGAACCTGCTGCATGTGAACGATCGGCCGGGGGAATATCCCCCGTCTTACTATGCCGCCACCGCCACGCCCTTCGCGCCCCTGCCCGCGCTGGAGGGCGAGGTTCAGGCCGATGTCTGCATCGTCGGTGGCGGCTATACCGGCCTGTCAGCGGCGCTGCATCTGGCGCAGAAGGGCTATTCGGTCGTGCTTCTGGAAGCGCACCGCGTGGGCTTCGGTGCTTCGGGCCGCAACGGTGGGCAGGTCGGATCGGGCCAACGCCAGGATCAGGACTGGCTGGAAGCTGAGGTGGGCCGGATCTCCGCCTTCCGCCTTTGGGCCCTGGCGGAAGAGGCCAAGGGCCTCGTCAAATCCCTGATCCGCGACCATGCCATGCCGGTCACCTTCCATCCCGGCATTGTCGAGGCCTGCTGGCATGACGCCGAGGTCAAATCCGCATCGGCCTATGCCGCCAAGCTGGAAAAAGCCTATGGCTACAAGCATCTGGAGCCGCTGGACCGCGAAGGGATCGGACAGCTGATCGGCTCCAAAGCCTTCAAGGGCGGCGTGCTGGACCGCGATGCCGGCCATGTCCACCCGCTGAATTATGCCCTCGGGCTGGCGAAGGCTGCGGGCGATGCGGGCGCGCAGCTGTTTGAGAGGTCCGAGGTCACAGCGGCGGAACCGGGCCCAAAACCCGTCGTGCGCACGGCCAAGGGGCTGGTGCGGGCGGGTCATGTGATCCTCGCCTGCAATGGCTATCTGGGCGGGCTGAACCCGACGGTGGCCGCACAGGTCATGCCGATCAACAATTTCATCGTGGCGACCGAGCCTTTGGGCGATCTGGCGCGCGAGATCCTGTCGCAACGCGTCGCCGTGGCTGATACCAAATTCGTGGTGAATTACTGGCGCCTGTCCGAGGACAATCGCCTGCTGTTCGGCGGCGGCGAAACCTATGGCTACCGCTTCCCGGACATTGCGAAAACCGTGCGCAAGCCGATGCTGTCGATTTATCCCCAACTGGCCGATGCGAAGATCGACTATGCTTGGGGCGGCACCTTGGCGATCACGATGAACCGGATGCCCTGTTTTGCCCGTCCGGCGCAAAATGTGCTTTCGGCATCCGGTTACTCCGGTCACGGGGTTGCGATTGCGACGCTGGCCGGGCGCGTGCTGGCCGAGGCGGTGGCCGGGCAAAACGAGCGCTTTGACGTGATGGCCAGCATTCCGCAAACCCCTTTCCCCGGCGGTCCGGCGCTGCGCTGGCCGATGCTGGTGCTGGCAATGACCTGGTACTCGCTCCGCGACCGTTTGGGGCTTTAACGGCAACAGTTCAAATACTTTCGGCGGATTTCGCCGATGCGGAGGTTTTGTCACTGGCGTGTCACTTTTCTCAGGTTTACAGTTTTTCTAAAGAAGAGTTTCAGGAAAGCTGTGACCATGGCACATGACGGACAGGCAATCGCCCCCAATGTTTATGACGCGGAACCGATCCCGGCCTCGGCGATGGCCGAGATCGAGCGGCTTTTGATCTCGGGCGACCTGTTCCGCTACACCGCGCCAGAGGGTGCGCCGGTGGCCATGCTGGAGCGTGAGTTTGCCGAGATGATGGGCTCTCGCTTCGCCTTGGCGGTATCGTCCTGTTCTGCCGCGCTGTTTTTGTCGCTGAAGGCGCTGGACCTGCCGCGTGGCGCCAAGGTCCTGATCCCGGCCTTTACCTTTGCCGCCGTGCCATCGGCCGTCCTGCATGCCGATTGCGTGCCGGTGCTGGTCGAAGTGGGCAAGAACTACCGCGTCGACATGGAGGATTTCGCGGCCAAGCTGCCGGGTGCTGATGCCGTGCTGATCAGCCATATGCGCGGGCATACCTCGGACATGGATGCTATTCTGGACCTGTGTGATGCGGCCTGCATTCCGGTGATTGAGGATGCCGCGCATTCGCTCGGGACCGAGTGGCATGGCCGCAAGATCGGCACCATCGGCAAGATCGGCTGCTTCTCGTTCCAGTCTTACAAGCTGGTCAATGCGGGTGAAGGCGGCATGCTTATCACCGACGACCCGGAACTGGCGGCGCGCTGTATCATCATGTCGGGCGCGTATGAGCACAATTGGAAGAAGCATCCGGGCCTGCAGAACAGCTTCATGCAGTGGCAAAACAAGCTGCCGCTATACAACATGCGGATGCAGAACCTGTCGGCGGCGGTGATCCGCCCGCAACTGCCGGAAGTGGCGGGACGTGTGGCCAAGGGTCGTGCGGGCCATGACCGGGTGGCCGGGCGTCTGAACGAATGCGGCTGGCTGGCCGTTCCCCCGGCCCTGCCGCCGGAAGAACGCGCCCCGGATTCGATCCAGTTCAATCTGACCGGTGCATGGACCGACGATGAGGCGCGCGGCTTTCAGGCCCGTGCGAAAGAGCGTGGCGTCACAGTGCAGGTCTTCGGCCTCAGCGCCGACAATGCCCGCGCCTTCTGGAACTGGCAGTTTCTGGGTGATCAGCCCGACCTGCCGCAGACCCGGGCCATGCTGATGCGCGCCTGCGACGTGCGTCTGCCGACAAGTCTGACCGAGACGGAGCTGGATTTCATTGCCTCGGCGCTGGTTGATGCGGCGATGGACGTGAAGGGCTGAAGCCAGCATGGGCCGATGGCCCATCCTACCTACAACAACCGCAAGCTGCCCGTCATCCAGGGCCAATCCTGCAAGGCGGGTTTCAGGACCTGTTCGTTAACGAGCCCGCGCAGGCGGACGGCAACCTGCGCCGGGATGTCACGGAGCACCCCGGCACGGGCCGACAGTGACAGGCTGCGGTCGAGCGGTGCAAAGGGCAAGGGTGCGACCGAGACCGCCGGGCGGAAGCGCGCGGCATGGTGGAGGGCCAGAGGGGTCAGGATCGTCCAGCCCTCGCCTTGCGCCACCATGGCCAGAATGGCGGAATAGCTATCCAGTTCAAAGCGATGCGCGGGGCGCAGGTTCTGCCGTGCCAGATGTGCGGCGATCTGGCGGCCCATCAGGTGGCGGGCGGTGTATTGGATCAGCGGCAGGCCCTCGATGCCTTTCCCCTGCGGCGTGACCGCGACGAAGGGTTCGGAAAGGATCGGATGCACCTCTCGCCAGCCTTCCTCACCACCTTCCGTGCCTTGATCGGCGGCAACGATGACATCCAGCGCGCGCGCCTCAAGCTGGTCGAGCAGGCGGTGGCTGGCCCCCGTCTCCAACAGAAAGCGGCAGCCGCGCAGGTCTTGCGCAAGGGCGGTCAGCAGGGCAGGCGTCACCTCGGCATCGAAATCCTCGATCATGCCAAGGCGCAGGGTGGTCAGGCCGGATAGGTCGGCCATCGCCAGATCGGCGCGGGCTTCAGCCTCGGCGTTCAGGATGGTCTGGGCGTGGCGGCGGAACATCTGGCCGCCGGGGGTCAGCACCATCGGGCGGGCGGACCGATCCAGCAATGGAGACCCAAGGGCCGCCTCCAGCCCGGTGATCTGCTGGCTGATGGCGGAAGGGCTGACGCCCAAACGCCGCGCCGCTGCGGAAATCGCGCCCTCTTCGGCCACGGCCAGAAAGCTTTCGATCCCCCAAAGTGTCACTCGTCCCTGTGGATCGGGCAAAATCCGGCCTCCGCTTCAGACGTTACGAGCTGGGCGTTAGAGTTTCGAGAGTTTTTGCTGTAATTCCGCGACCTGACGCTTGATTTCGGCAATATCCTGCGGCGCATCCGGTGCGGCCTCGGCATCCGGCTTGGCGCCACCGGTCCAAGGCAAGCCACCCATCATGGTTTTCATGAAGGCTTCCTGCTGCTTGCGCATCGCCTCAAAGCCGGGCATCGCGGTCAAGGGGTTGGGGATCACGGTCAAGTTTTCCAACACTTTCGACTGGCCATCGCGCAGCATCTCGAAACTCGCCGCCAAGAACTGCGGCACGACGGACTGGATGTTGGTGGTATAGGCCCGAACCAGATCGGTCAGCACATTTGTCGGCAGAACGGTATCGCCCTTGGACTCATGCTCGGCCACGATTTGCAGCAGGTATTGGCGTGTCAGGTCATCGCCGGATTTCAGGTCGATGATCTGAACTTCGCGGCCAGAACGGATGAAGCCTGCGATGTCTTCCAGCGTCACGTAATCCGAGGTTTCGGTGTTGTAGAGCCTGCGGCTTGCATAGCGCTTGATCAGCAACGGTTTGGCCGTCTCAGCCATGGTGCTCTCCCGTCCATATTGCGGTGCAGAGAACCTTAGGCGAGGTGCAGAATAAAAGAAAGGGCGGGCTTTGCAGCCCGCCCCTGAATAAACGACGCAGGATTACTTCGCGGCGGTCACAGCGGCGGCCTTCTTGGCGACTGCGGTCGCTTCGTCGGTGGCCTTCTTGACAGCGGCTGTGGCTTCGGTCGAGGCGTCCTTGCCAGCGGCCAGCAGCAGTTCAACCGTGTCGGCTTGAACCTTCTTGGCAACTTCCGCGAAAGCGGCCATGTGCTCGGACGCGATCTCGGCAGCGGCCGAGGCGAAATCGGTAGCGGCTTTGGTGTAGTCGGCCGGCTCAGCCTTGGCCGAGGTTGCGGCCGAAAGCTTGGCCAACGCTTCTTTGGCCCATTTGGAGGAAATCTCGGTCGACTTCTGAGCAGCCTCCAAGGCAACGTTGCTCAGCTTTTCGCCGAAGGCAGCTTGGGTTTTGAACGCGTTCTGGAAGGCCGACGCGTCAACCGGGAAAGACGCCATCATGTCTTGCATAACTTTGGTGAAATCGGGGGTCTTGGTCATTTCATGCTCTCCTGCTGAAGCGGGTGCAGTCCCGTTTCTTCTTGACCATATATACATGCTGCAGTGCAGCATTTCAAGTGAACATTCTGCGACGCAGCGCCGCATTTCCCGCATGGCGGGTATCACGAAATCGGTGATCAGGCCTTGGGAATCGCCGTGACATAGGTGCCGGGGGCCGGGCAAAGCACGGACAACGGGCCATCACCGGGCTCCCGCGCCGGGACCTGCGGGCCAGAGCGGGCAGCGAGCCAATCGCGCCAGCGCGGCCACCACGAACCTTGAGTGAAGGTGGCGCTTGCCAGCCAATCCTCGGGCAGACCTTGGGGGACGCCGTTGGTATAGTGACCGTACTTGCCCTTGGACGGCGGGTTGATGATCCCGGCGATATGTCCGGATTGCGACAGGATGAAAGTCTTGTCGGTCGACCCCATCTGCTTGATCCCATTGAAGCTGCCCTTCCACTGGGCAATATGGTCGGTCTCGCAGGCAATGGCGCAAAGCGGCAGTTTCACATCGGACAGCTTTACCGGGCGGCCAAAGACCATGAAGGTGCCTCGGGCAAATCCGTCATCCTGACACAGACCGCGCAGGTATTCGATTGCCATCTTGGCGGGCAGATTGGTGCCGTCACCGTTCCAAAACAGCAGATCGAACGCCGGCGGCGCCTCGCCCAGCATGTAGCTTTTGATGGCCGGTTGATAGATCAGGTCGTTGGAGCGCAGGAAGCTGAAAGTCCGGCTCATGTAGGCTTTCGACAGCATCCCATCGACCTTGGCCTGCCGTTCGATGCCGTCGACAAAATCATTGGCCAGAAAAACGCCGACCTCGCCCGAATCAGAGAAGTCGGTCAGGGTCGTGAAGAAGGTGGCCGCCTTGACGGAATGATCGCCCACCTTTTCCAGATGCGCCAGCGTCAGGCCCAATGTGGTTCCGGCAATGCAATAGCCGATGCAGTTGATCTGCGGCTCACCCGTCGCGCGGCGTGTTTCGGCCATGGCGGTCAGGAAGCCGTCGCGGATGTAGTCATCCATCGTGATCTCGGCATAAGAAGCATCGGGGTTGACCCAGCTTACGACGAACACCGTGAAGCCCTGTTCCACGATCCAGCGGATCAGAGAGTTGGCCGGCTTCATGTCCATCACGTAGAACTTGTTGATCCACGGCGGGAAGATCAGCAGTGGGGTCTTGTGGACCGTCTCGGTCAGCGGGGTGTACTGGATCAGTTCAAACAGATGGTTGCGGAACACGACTGACCCGGGCGTGGTGGCAATGTTGACGCCCACCGTAAAGGCCTGGTGATCCGAAAGGGTCACGGCGAGGTTGCCGCTGTTGGCCTCCATGTCGCGGACAAGGTTTTCTAGGCCCTGCACAAGGCTTTGGCCATCGGTGGCGAGAGCCTTTTCCAAAGCATCCGGATTGGTGCCAAGGAAGTTGGTCGGCGCGAACATGTCGACGATTTGGCGGGTGAAAAACTCCACCCGCTTGCGGTCGTCGGGGTCCAGCGTCTCCATGTCCGCCAAGGCGTTCTGCACGGATTCGACATTCAACAGGTATTGCTGCTTGAGGTAGTGGAAAGCCGGATTGGTATCCCACAAAGGATTGGAGAAGCGGCGGTCCTTGACAGGCTCAGCCGGCAACGCAACCCCGGTAACCAGCGCCTTCTGGGCCGCCACATAGGCCTGCATCGTCTTGCCCCAATAGGCGACCTGCTGTTCCATCACCTTGGCGGGGTTCTGCATCATGCCGGTCAGATAGGCGGCGGCGGCCTTCATATATACATCGTTGGAGGGGCCATCGAGCGCTTGATCATGCGGCTGGCGCGCGGCCATCGCCTGCATCAGACGGGCCGAAAGCTCTTCAACCTTCGAGAGATTCTCTGTCAACCGGGCCAACTTTGCGTGTGCGTCACTGTCGTCGGTTGTCATGTTAAACTTTCGCCCCTATTCTTGCCGCTGTGCAGCATAACCACGGCAGGTTCCAGTCGCCATGCGACCGAAGGACCGCAACCCAGCATCGCAAGGACGCCTCATGAAGTATATGGCCACATATGACTGGATGGAAAGCTTTCGCAACACCAGTGAATGGGCCGGTGCGACGGCGCGGGCCATGGCGTCTTATCCGGCCTTTGCCTTGTCGATGAACCCGATGATCGGCCTGACCGCCGCCTGGGGCGAAGTGGCCGAACGCAGCTTTGGTCGGATGAGCGTGAAGCCCGACTGGGGCATTCGCTCCATCGTGGGACCGACCGGACAGGACCATCTGGTCGACGTCGTGACCGCCATCGAAAAGCCCTTCGGCAACCTCATCCACTTCGCCGTCCGCCGCCGTGATCCGATGGCGCGCAAGATCATGGTCGTGGCACCGATGTCCGGACATTATGCCACACTGTTGCGATCAACAGTGCTGAGCCTACTGCCCGATGCCGACGTTTATGTGACAGACTGGCACAATGCGCGCGACATTCCGGTCAGCGCGGGCAAGTTCGACATCGAGGATTATACGCTCTACCTCGTTGAATTCATGCGGCATATGGGGCCTGACAGCCATGTGATTGCGGTCTGCCAACCCGCTCCGCTGACCTTGGCCGCCGCGGCCTATCTGGCCGCCGAGGACCCCGATGCCCAGCCCCACTCCCTGATCCTGATCGGCGGCCCGATCGATCCGGACGCCGCCGCGACCGACGTCACCGACTTTGGCAGCCGCGTCACCATGGGGCAGTTGGAACAACTGGCCGTCCAGCGCGTCGGCTTCAAATACAAGGGCGCCGGCCGTATGGTCTATCCGGGCCTTCTGCAACTCGCCGGCTTCATCTCGATGAACGGCGAGCGTCATGCCAAGGCATTTCAAGAGCAGATCATGCGCGTGGCACGGGGCGAAGCCTCGGACCACGACGCCCACAACCGCTTTTATGACGAATATCTTGCTGTGATGGACATGACGGCGGAATTCTATCTGTCGACAGTGGAACGCATCTTCAAGAACCGCGAGATTGCCAAGAACGAGTTCATCGTTGCCGGCAAAAAGGTCGATATCGGCGCCATCAAGCGAGTCGCGGTGATGACGGTGGAGGGGGAGAAAGACGATATCTCGGCCCCCGGCCAATGCGTGGCGGCCCTGAAGATGCTGACCGGCCTGCCCGATGAGAAGAAGTCCCAGCATCTGGAGCCGGAGGCGGGCCATTATGGCATCTTTGCCGGGAAAAGCTGGCGCTTGAACATCCGCCCGCTGGTGCTTGGCTTCATCGACGCACATGGGACGTCCGCCGCGCCCAAGGCCGTTTTCGTGAAGTCTGCGACTGTCGACAAGCCGGCGGTGGCCGTCGAACCTGTGACCTCGGCAGAACTTGGGTCGGTTGAAGGGACCAAAGGGATCGGGGCTGAAACGACGGTCGAAACCGTGGCTGCTCCCGTGGACGCACCCCAAGCGTCTGACGGGCAAGTTGCGGTGGGGAAGGTGACCCCGATCCGCCGCGCGACCAAGTCCTAAGCGGCTATCTCGGCGACGGCGTCTTCAATCAGCCGAAGACAGGCGGGGGTGGAAAAGCGATGATCCGCCCCCTTCACAAGCGTCAGGCGGATATCCGGCCCGCTGGCATGGCTGAAAAGCCGCATCGCCGTCTCGGGCTGGACGTCCTCATCGTTGGATCCTTGCAAGAGCCGGGTCGGAAACGGCAGGTCCAGCGTTGCGCGCAGCACAAGGTTGGCACGACCTTGCTCCACCAGAGTGCGGGTGAAGACATAGGGTTCGGCGGAATAGGCGGAGGGCCGCTCGACCCGGCCGTTCAGCGCCATCTCCGCCTGTTCGGCCTCGGTCAGGCTCGGCAGCAAACTGTCCTCCGTGAAATCCGGCGCCGCTGCAATAGCAACCAAGCCGGCCACCCTGTCTGGAAAGGCCCGCGCCAGAAGCAAGGCGATCCAGCCGCCCATGGATGACCCGACCAGCACTTGTCGCCCGCAGGTGCTCGCCAAGGCTGACTGCGCATCCTCAAACCAGTCACCGATCCCCAGGTCGTTGAAATCACCGCCTGATCGCCCATGGCCGGAATAGTCAAACCGCAGGAAGGCCCGGCCCTGCGCGACCGCCCATGCCTCCAGCGCAACGGCCTTGGTGCCGGTCATGTCGGAGCGATAGCCGCCAAGGAAAATGATCCCCGGCTGGCGGCCCTCGGACTGGTGATAGGCAAGGTGGCGGCCTTGGGGCGAGGTCAGAACCTTTGGGGGTGTCATGGGTATCTTCCGGGTAACAGGGGCATTTCGCCCATCCTACGCCACAGACCCAGATTGACAACCGCTGACCTAGCGGTCAAAAACCGCCCACGAACCCGCAACCGGGCGCTTGGTAGGCGCCAAAATGACGAGGAGAGGGCCATGTCCCACACGTCGCAGATTTCCCTGACATTTCCCGATGGAGCCCGGCGTGAGTATTCCGCCGGCGTGACCGCTGCCGAAGTGGCGGCCTCCATCGCCCCCGGGCTGGCCAAGAAGGCCATCTCTGCCACCGTCAATGGCATGCACTATGACCTGCAATGGCCGATCACGGCGGATGGCTCCATCGCCATCCACACCATGGCCGATGACGCGCAGGCGCTGGAACTGATCCGCCACGACCTTGCCCATATCATGGCCCGCGCCGTGCAGGAAATCTGGCCGGATGTGAAGGTCACCATCGGCCCGGTCCGCGACTATGGCTGGTTCTACGACTTCGACCGCGCCGAGCCCTTCACGCCCGAAGACCTCGGCCAGATCGAAGCGAAGATGAAGCAGATCATCAACGCTCGCGATCCGGTGAAGACGGAAACTTGGGACCGCGCCCGCGCCATCGCCTATTACGAAGAGCGGGGCGAGCCCTTTAAGGTCGAACTGATCAACCGCATCCCCGAGGGCGAGGATCTGCGGATGTACTGGCATGGGGCTTGGCAAGACCTGTGCCGCGGCCCGCACCTGCAACACACCGGCCAAGTCCCCGCCGATGCCTTCAAGCTGACCCATGTCGCCGGCGCCTACTGGCTTGGGGATTCCACGCGCCCGATGCTGCAGCGCATCTACGGCCTCGCCTTCAAGAACCGCGACGACCTGAAGGCTCACCAGACCATGCTGGAGGAGGCCGCAAAGCGCGACCATCGCAAGCTCGGGCGCGAGATGGAGTTGTTCCACCTGCAGGATGAAGCCCCCGGCATGGTCTTCTGGCACCCGAACGGCTGGCAGATATGGCGCAATCTGGAAGACTACATGCGCGGGCGTCTGCGGACAGCCGGCTACAAGGAAATCCGCACGCCTCAAGTGGTTGACCGCGTGCTCTGGGAGAAATCCGGCCACTGGGAAGCCTACCGCGAGAACATGTTCATCGTCGAAGTCGACGAAGAGGGTGCCAAGGAAAAGCGCATCAATGCCCTGAAGCCGATGAACTGCCCCTGCCATGTGCAGGTCTTCAACCAGGGTCTGAAATCCTACCGGGATCTTCCGCTGCGCTTGGCGGAATTCGGATCGTGCCACCGCTATGAATCGTCCGGCTCGATGCACGGCCTGATGCGGGTGCGCGGCTTCACGCAAGACGACGCCCACATTTTCTGCACCGAAGACCAGATCGAAAGCGAATGCGCTGGTTTCATTCAGCTTTTGTCCTCGGTCTACAAGGACCTTGGCTTTGACAGCTTCGAGATCAAGCTGTCGACCCGCCCCGAAGTCCGCATCGGCACGGATGAGCAATGGGACAAGGTGGAAGGCGCTTTGACCTCGGCCATCACCCATCTTGGCCTGCCCTACCAGATCAACCCCGGCGACGGTGCCTTCTATGGTCCGAAGCTGGACTTCAAGCTGACCGACGCCATCGGCCGGCAATGGCAGTGCGGCACCTTCCAGGTCGACGCGCAACTGCCCGCGCGTCTGGGGGCGGAATATGTCGGCGAGGACGGTGCCAAGCACATGCCCTACATGCTGCACCGCGCGGTTCTTGGGTCTTTTGAACGGTTTATCGGCATCCTGATCGAAAACTATGCCGGCAAGTTCCCCTTCTGGCTGGCACCACGTCAGGTTGTGGTGGCGTCCATCGTCTCGGACGCTGACGCCTATGTGCATGAAGTCGTTAACGCACTGAAGAAGCTGGGCGTGCGGGCCGAAGCCGATATCCGGAACGAGAAGATCAACTACAAGGTGCGCGAGCACAGCTTGGGCAAGGTTCCGGTCCTGCTGGCGATCGGCATGAAGGAAGTCGAGGAGCGGTCGGTCTCCGTCCGTCGTCTGGGCGAATCCCGGACCGACTCGATGACCCTGGATGCAGTGCTGTCGACCCTTGGGTTCGAGGCGCTGCCGCCCTCCGCATGACGTGATTGGCAAGGACGCGGGGGACAGGTTATCCTCGCGTCCTGACCTACCCCGGAGGCTTCAATGTCACATGCCAAAACCCTTGCCCTTGCCGTCGCGGCAGCCCTCGCGGCGCATGGCGCGCAGGCGGATCAACCGCAAGAGAAGTGCTTCGGCGTTGCCCTGGCCGGGCAGAACGATTGCGCTGCAGGGGCCGGGACAAGCTGCGCCGGGACCTCGAAAGTCGACTATCAGGGCGATGAGTGGAAGCTGGTGCCCAAGGGCACCTGCCTGACGCTGAGCCTGCCCAAACTCATGGACGGCACGCCAAGGACCGGGTCCCTTACCCCGTTGACCCGCGATCTGCCTAAGGCCTGACATGCTGCCACCCCGCCCCGGTGTTGGCTTCAAACCACAGCATTTTCAAGCGCTTCTGGATGACCCCGGCCCTGTCGAATGGCTGGAGATCCATGCCGAGAATTATATGGGCGACGGCGGCCGCCCTCAGGCGCAATTGCGGCAACTGGCTGAACGTTTCCCGATCTCGGTGCATGGCGTTGGACTGTCGATTGGCGGCGAAAGCCCGTTGGACCGCGACCATCTGGCGCGCCTGAAGCAGCTTTGCGACCGTCTGCAACCGGCCAGCTTTTCCGAGCATCTGGCATGGTCCAGTCATGAGGGCATCTGG
>CANGHD010000095.1 GCA_947453525.1 Paracoccaceae bacterium
ATGAGCAACGTGAACCCGGTCGACTACATCGCCGAAACCTTGCGCGCCATACTCGACGGCCATCCCAAAAGCCGCATTGAGGAACTCATGCCTTGGAACTTCCGGAAAACGTCAAGCCGCGCCGCATAGGGGATCGCCGTGGCGCTTACTAACTTCCAAGCAAAACTGACACAGGATTTTCGTCATGTGGCATATCCTTTTCCCTGCGAGAACTGCGGCGCGTCAACAACGCCTTGATATGCAACCCAATGCGTCCGCGCCATCGCACGTGGCGACCAGTCGGAGGTCTTCCGGCCGAGAGCCAGCACTCTGGACGGACATCTCGACTGGCTGTCCTATGATTGGGAAAGCGAATGCCGGAGCGGTGCGGAACTCTGGCGACGCCTTCGCGCCCAGGGTTAGGCTGGCTCGCTGCGGGTCGTGACCGAGTGGGCGACCCGCCGGCGCAGGGATGAGGCAGCGGAACTGCCATGCCGATGCCCGAGTTCGCGGGCAATCGCCAGACTGCTGATGCTCGCCCCGGAACGCCTGTCGCGCGCCGACCTCGTGCTGGTCACGCTGATCGAGGCGAAACTGCCATGCTTGGGACAGGTGCGAGACCGTGTCGAACGCTTCCACCACATGATCCGCACGGGCAGTTCCGAAGACCTCGATCGCTGGATCGAAGGGCGCATCCACTTTGCTGGCCGCCTTCACGCGCGGGATCATCGCAGATCGGGCTGCCGTGGCCGCCGCCATTGCCAGCCAGTGGTCCAATGGCCAGACCGAGGGGCAGATCTTCAAGCTGAAACTGGTCAAACGCCAGATGTATGGCCGCGCAAAACTTGACTTTCAGCGCGCAAGGCTGGTGGTCGCGGCATGAAGGGCATCGAGAGCGAGGCAGAGCCATTTTTGCCTGCCGATTGAAAATCCAGCGGCGGTCATACTGTCATCGGACCGGGAGGGTCACAGGTAGGGCACACCCGCATAATCCAGCGCCAGAGCCTGCTGTGCCGCCTCGGACCGCAACAGAGTGTCGTATTCAGCCTGCCGCAACCTTTGGGCAAAGGCGTCTTCTTCGGGCATGGGATGCAGTAGATTGGTCAGTCGCCAAGACAGCAACTCTGCCGCCCAGACCCGCCGCAGGGCCGTCGCGGAATAGCTCTCAAGCAAAGTGTCCGATCCGGTCTGATAGCGATCGATCAGGGCCGTAGACAGAAAGTGAATGTCAGAGATCGCAAGATTCAGACCCTTGGCGCCGGTTGGGGGCACGATATGGGCCGCATCCCCGGCCAGGAAAAGCCGGCCGTGCCGCATCGGCTCGCTCACAAAACTGCGCAGCGGTGCGATAGACTTTTCGATTGAGGGCCCCGTCTGTATCCTCGCCGCCAGATCCGACGGGAAGCGCAGCAAAAGCGTCTCCCAGAACCGGTCATCGGGCCAGTCCTCGATCTTTTCGGTGAGAGGAACCTGAATGTAATACCGGCTGAGCATGGGGTTGCGCTGAGCAGCCAGAGCCATGCCTGTGGCGTGATAGGCATAGGTGAAATCGGGGATCGGCGGGCGTTGCACCATGATGCCTAGCCAGGCAAAAGGATAGACCCGTCCAAAGTTGCGCTGGAAGGCCTGGGGAATGGCCGCCCGGGCCAGGCCCTGAAATCCGTCACAGCCCGCCACGAAATCACAGTCCAGCCTGTGGGACTGGCCGCCGCGCTCGTAGGTCAGCCAAGGATTGGCGGTGGCGAGGTCGTGGAACGTCAATTGCGTCACCTCGTCCGAAACGTCTTCGCCCGACCGTGCGCGGGCGGCGTACAGATCCTCGGTCAGCATGGTCTGACCATAGGCGAACATCGGACTTCCCGTCCATTTGCGGACGTCGATGAAATGCCCCGGACGGTCCTGCCAGACGATCTGCGAGCCGTCCTTTACTGCCCCAACCGCGTCAAGCCTGTCTGCCAGGCCCCAGCGGCGCAGAACCTCGACGGAATGGGCCTCAAGCACACCCGCTCGGATGCGCTGCAGAACATGGGCCTTGCTTTGCCGCTCCAGCACGACATTGTCGATCCCGCACCGGGTCAGGATATGGCCGAGCAACATACCCGCCGGTCCAGCGCCCACAATCACCACCTGTGTCCGTTCCGTCTTCATCGCTGTGACCACATCTTCAGTTTCCATTGCCAAGAGCTTTTCGGTTTCGGCGCGCCGTTGCACCACCTCAGGTGGACAGCGGGCCATGTCCTTGTCTATACGCGGACGGCAAAGCCTTTCGATGGGGACCTACAGCTTTCATGCGCGCAGCGATACATGTAACGGTGATCTGGCACTGGCCGGATCAGCCCGGAAGGGGCCGGAATGCATTGCCCTGACTTGCCCACTTCCCAGAAGTTGGGCGGGTCCCTGCTTGACCATGACGGCCTGATGACACCGATCCTGCTCGCATATTTCGGGTCTATAAAGGTGGAGGTCCTGCAGACCGAGGTCCTGAACGCGACAACGCTTCGCCGCGTCTCGCGTTTGCATCAGGCCGCGACCGGCGCGGTCATTTTGGATGCCGAAATGATCCTGAACACCGCGGCACTTCCGCGCCAGGTTCTGATCGGACTGCAAGACACGCCGATTCCGTTCGGTCAACTGCTGATGGATGCGGGCATCACCGCCCGTTCGGTCGAACGTCAGATCGTGGGTCTGGGGGAGAAAGACAAAAGCGAAAGGCGGCTTGGCAGGCGGCATCGGCTTGTCAACGCACGGACAGAGCAAGAGTTATGCAAGATTGTCGAAACCCTTAGCCCGCTGCCGGTCTTGCTGGCGGCGCATGAGGCATTTGTTGTGAATGGAGCGGACCATGATTAGCTGTGTTGTGATCGGGGCAGGCCCCGGGGGGCTGGTCAGTACCAAAGAGATGATCGAAGCGGGGTTTGACGACGTCCTGTGTCTGGAGCAGTCAGGCCAGGTCGGCGGGACCTTTGCCACCGGCTACGACAGCCTTCTGCTGACCTCGTCGGCGCCGTTCAGCATGTTCTCGGATTTCGATATCGGCGCGACCGACGTGGACCATTTCTGGACCAAGACAGAGGCGCTGGCCTATTGGTCGCGGTATGCCGACCATTTCGGCGTCACCGCACGCCTGCGCCTGAATGCGCGGGTCACTCAGGTGCGGTATGATGCGGGCCATGGCTGGACCATCGACCTGGCCGATGGCACGCAGTTGATGGCGCGGCGGGTTATCCTCGCCTCGGGGGGCAGCAGCCTGGCACGCTATCCGGACTGGAAGGACGCTCTGACCGCAGTCAGCGTCCAACACGGCCAACAGTACAAGAATGCAGCGCCCTACCGTGGCAAGCGCGTTCTGGTGGTAGGCGGCGGAGAGTCAGGGTCGGACATCGCGTTGGACATTGCAAAAGTGGCGGCGCAAAGTTGGGTCAGCCTGCGTGAGTCCACTGGCTGGGTCGTGCCGCGCAAACGCGGCGACGGTGCCGCCGATACCGCCACGCACCGTGGTGCCTGGGGCCTGCCGCGCAGCTACGGTCCGGAACTGTCCCGGCGGCTTTTGGACTATGAACGGTCCAAGCCCGACGCCATGTCTCAAGCCATCGTCTGGCTGAATGAAATGATCACGGCGCCGAATGGCATCTGGGGCACCTATGGAACCAAGAGCCTCGGCCTGCCGTTGGCAATGACCGAACATGGCTGCAAGGTGGTCGCGGAGATCACCGACGTGCAGGCTGGGGGCCGTGAAATGCGCACTGCAGACGGTCATGACCTTGTCGATGTGGACGCCGTGGTCTTCTGCACCGGATACCGAAACCGCGCGGCCTATATGCCCGAAGACTTGCAAGCCTGCCTCCCGCGAAGTTTGTACAAACAGGTCTTTCACCCCGACTTCGGCGCATCACTGGCCTTTGTCGGTCTGGCGCGGCCCTGCTTCGGCAGCCAGTTCCCCATCATGGAGATGCAGGCGCGGCTTTGTGCCCAGGTATTCAAGGACGCGCTGCAGCTTCCTGATCCCGCAGAGATGAAGCGCGTGGCCAAAGCCGACGGCGACGCATTTGTTGCTCAACTGGACCGCAGCGGGCGACGGATTTTGGGGCTGGTCGACTATCACATATACATGGACAATCTCGCCGGGTTGATCGGTTGTCTGCCGCCCTTTGGCCGCCTTTTGCTGCGAGAGCCCGGCCTATGGCTGCATCTTGTCTATGGCCCGACACAGGCCAGCCAGTTCCGGCTGACAGGTCCCGGCGCCAAACCCGATCTGGCCCGCGCGATCATCCGGCGGCTCCCGGTCAGCCCACGCATCAACCATCTGGTCAAAGCCGGTCTGCGCGGTCGTCTGATTTATGCGGCTCGGGCCTTGGCGTCCGGGTTCCGCACGCCGTGGCGCAACTTGTGAGCCGTGCGGTGGAGAATACGAAGCCGCGCAAGCACTACCGTCTTGAACAAGGGACCTGATCCATGACTCTCAAGATCATCGGGGCGGGATTTGGCCGGACCGGAACCCATTCGCTGAAATTGGCGCTTGAGTTGTTAGGGTTCGGCCCTTGCCACCATCTGTATGAGATCCGCGACAATCCGGCACTTCTGCCACCCTGGCAGCAAGCGATGGCCGGAGAGGTGACGGACTGGAATGCGGCCTTTCAAGGCTATCGGGCGCAGGTCGACTGGCCCGGCGCCCGATATTGGCTGGAGCTCCACCGACATTTCCCTCAGGCTAAGGTGATCCTGACGGTACGCGACCCGCAGGTCTGGTACGACAGCCTGCACGCGACCGTCATCCCCTCGATCACGATCGGGCGCAATGCCGGCGATACTCCTCATGCCCGCGCCGTGTCCGAAATGATCTACCAAACGGTGTATGTTGATCTGTTCCAAGGCCGGATGGAGGATCGTGCCTTTGCTATGCAGGTCTATGATGCTCATCTGGCGCAAGTTGTGGCAACAGTCCCGGCACATCAGCTTTGCGTCTACGATGTCAAGGAAGGATGGGCGCCGCTCTGCGCCTTTCTGGGGGTGGCGGTGCCGGCAACTGACTTTCCGAAGACCAATTCGACGGCGGATTTCCTGCGAAAGAAACCTTACCTGCGGCGGGATGACTTGCGCTAGCGCGGCCCTTTTCCGGCGATCCTCGCGCGCATGAAGTCGCCCAGCCGCGGATAGGCCTCCGGACCGATGTCAAGCGCATCGTGGATGCAGGCCTCGATATCCCGAGTGAAGGCAAAGGAGCGAACCGCCGCATGGGCCGACGCAAAGACGTTGTCCTCTGCGGTTAGCGACCAGAAATCGTTGGGGTCGGTCTGAACTGCCGTGATCTGCGGCGGCGGCAAGCCCATCATCCGGCAGATCGTGACGTAATAATCCACCGCACGGACCGGGGTCGGGTGGACCAGATTGACAGCGGTCGCTCTCACGCCGGTCTCCAGCAGCAGATGCGCGGCGGCGGCGGCAAAGTCGGCAGGGTGCACATAGGAGAGCCATACCTCTCCTCCACGGGCCAGACCCAGCGGCCGGTTTTGCCGCAAGTGCTCGATAAGTCGTGGGTCTCGGTTATGATCGGGGATGCTGCCCAGAAGTGCATTGCGCCCCAACACGTGATTGGTGCGAAAGATCAGCCAGTCCCGGAAGATCCCGTTCTGCCAGAAGGCCTCTCGCGCCAACTTTGTCCTTTGATAAAGATGCGGTGCAACTTCGGGCGCAAGGGTCGGCGTCGTCTCATCAAAAGGGCCAACGCCCTGTTTGGCATAGACCATGCAGGACGACACCACGCCGACCGGAAACTGACGGCTCTGGGCCAGTCGGGCCAGCGCACTGGCCATGTCGGGGGCCAGACCTAAAATGTCCAGCGCCGCCACAACCTGGCGGTCGGAACCAACCGCTTGCTCAAGCCGCGCGATCAGATCCGCCGCTGACGTTGTCGTCACATCCAGACCCAGATTGTCAAAGCCTGCTTCTCTCAGATCTGGGTCCATGGAGACGGACAGGACATGCAGGCCTTTTGCGCGCAAGACCCCCTGCAGCGCCACGCCAATTACGCCGGTTCCCCCGATAACGATGAATACGGCGGCTGGTTTATCACGAATCACATCAACTATCCGGGCTCTGACTTTGGTCGTATCGGTTCAATTGGAACAGCGGCCCAACCCAAAGGTCAGACCGCTGTTAACCGATCTGGAGTGTGCTTTAGAAGTGGAACGCCACGCGCACGGAAACGGCGGTCGACCCGTCGCTGCTGCCGTTCGAACCGTAGGAGTTTTTGAAGCTACGACGCATCACTTCTGCGCCGACCGACATCTTGTCGGTCACCATGTAGTCAACACCAACACCCATGTTGGTTCCCCAGGCGGAATACTTTTCACCGTCGCCGTTCACGGTCGATGCCGACAGACCCGCAAAACCATAGAGCAGAGCCTTGCCCAACGGAACGCCAACCGAAACCTTGGAGTCTACAAAGGTGCCCATGGAGTAGGTGTCGCCATTGTTCAGCAGATCCGCCTGCAGGCCCGAGCCAGAGATGTCCAGTTCGGCGCCCATTACGGCGCTGCCGACATCCCAGCGCTTACCTACGAACGCGCCCGCCACACCATTCTTGCCCAACTTGTAGTCATCGCCGTCAAAGTGGGCAGGGGTGGCGCCATTGTTGGACGTCAGCGACAGACCAGCATAGTTGCCAGCCCAATCTTGTGCCAAGGCCGCATCAGTCCCGACCGCCAGAGCTGCCAGTGACAATGCTCCCTTGGTGATTTCTTTCTTGATCGACATCGACTTTCCCTACCTATTAATTGCATGACTTGCCAACCCTTCTCGGCGGCGGCGCCTTATGTTTCAAGCCACGCAAAAGTGTCTAATGTCGCACCGAAGATAACTCGGCCTGATCTTGATCCTGGACTGTGCCAAAGGGACGGATGCCAGGATAAAATGAAGACCCGGCTTGCCAAAAGCGCTGAAGGTCAGGACGATCGAAGAACCGGAGGCAGGGCTGCCGACCTGTGAGCTTTGACGGAGGCATGGCAAGAGCCGCGTGGCGTTTTACAAGCGAAAGGCCGCCCAAGGAAGGATGGATTTATCCGATGCCAAACGGCTGAGGACCCTCGATGACGAGAGCGCCGAGACAAAGCGCCGGTCGGCCGTTTTTACGTTGGAGCTATCGCGGAAAGTTGGCGACAAGGGATTGGGGTGGCATAACAAGGCATTGGTCAAGTGCCGTAATTCTCGCAAAAAAGAGGATATGCCACATGGCGAGGGATGCGGTTGTCACGCTTCGCGCACCAGACGAATCTTCGCCGGATCTGCTGACGGATTTGTCGCGCCGAGGCGCGCAGGGTCTGTTCACTCAGGCGGCCGAGGTCGAGTTGAACACGTTTCTTGCGGCCCATGGCAATCAGACTGATGCTGAGGGTCGCAGGCGGCTGGTCCGTCACGGCCACTTGTCCGATCGGAAAAGAAGCCGCAGCCGGATATTCGTTCACGGTAACAAGGGATTGGCCTGCTGCGGACAGTGTAGAAGTCGTCCCTGCCAGCCGTTCGTGGCCACAGAGAGGGCAGGAGGATCTTCACGGTTGAACTCTTTCGGAACGTGCGGCTTGCCTGTGCAGAGGGCAGGGGCGCAGGATCGGCGGCGCAACATTTCGGGATATCTCGCGACGGCGGACGGAAGACGCTGAGGTTGTCGGCGCCGCCTGGCTATGGCTGGACGGCGCTGGCCAAGCGTCTGAAGCTGGACGGGTTTACGCCCATGATCGACCAAGGGCTGATCGAAGATCAGGGGCGGAACCGCAAGCAGCGTCACACGGCCAAGCGTGTGTTCGAGCGGCTGCGCCAGGAGCATGGCCTCAGGGTCGGCTGTTCGATCTCCAAGGATTACTTGCGCGAACAGGAGCGCCGGGGTCGCGAGCCCGGAATCAGAGATTTTCTTCCTTCGCGTGGCCTAACCCATCCCAAGACTTGGCGGATTTCTTGGCGAAAGACAGGATTAGATCGGCACAGGCCCGGCGATCGGGGGTTCCATCCGGCTCGCGTGGGATGCCTTGGACGCCTTGAATGACACGCGGAACCAGATGCTGCCCAAACCTTTCGGTGATCAGATATCGCGCCGTGGCGATCGCCTGCAGCCGGTTTGCGATTGGTTCATAGACGACAAAGGCGAAAAGCTCATCCTCGGATCCCGGTTTGGGGTTGCGAAAGCAGATGGCGTCATGAATGCCCTCAACACTGCGCAATATCTGATCGATGGCAGAAGCATTGAGCTTTTCTCCTCGCAGGTTGACGATGTGGTCCATCCTGTCGCGAAAATGTAGACAGCCTTCGCGGTCTTGCCAGGCCATGTCGCCCGAATAGAACCATCCGTCCCGGAAGGATGCGGCGGTCGCGATCGGATCATCGACATAGCCTGCTGCCATGTAATCGTTGCGGATCAAGACCATGCCATCCTCGCCCTGCCCCGCGGGCTGTCCGCCGGCCCCGATCAGTTGGATGCGGCTGTCGCGCATCCCGCTGCGCCGAAACGGACGACCTGAGGCGTCGAGCGTCCATAGGGTCGAATAGGACTTGCTCGTTTCGCTGGCTCCATAGGTGTCGTCCACAAGATCGAAACTGCGCAGCAAGAGGGCCGCCTCTTGGTCCGGTAGTCGAGAGCCGATCACTTCGAGCTTGCGGCACTTCGTGGTTAGATGGACGTCGCCCAAGAGATCCTTCACCTGAGCACGCGATCCGCTAACCATGTCGATTTCTGCCGCAGCCCAAGCCTTGGGGGCAAGGTTGAAGACCAAGGTCGACACGTTCAGCAAGGCCGCCAGCGCCCTTGCCAGAAAGGGTCGGCTGTAGGCCGCAAACAGCAGAGCATGGCGTGATCCGGCCTGAAATTCGTCCGAAACCGCCCTTGAGCGTGCAAGAACTTGGGCCTGGCTCAGGCAAAGGTACTTTGGCGTGCCCGTCGTGCCTGAAGTGTGGACGCACAGGAACGGGGCGTCGGGGTCAGGCAGAGTTTGCGCGTCCCACGCTCCCGTTGATGCGGGCGACCAGCTTTGGTCGATCAGAATGACGCCATCCTTGGGTGGTAGGTCGGGGTGCGCAACGCCCAGTTGATGGGTAACCTTTAGGGTGCCTGTCAGGCGGTCAGCATCGCCATAAGGAAGCAGTTGCGCTCCAACCCACGAGGCGCCAAGCACCGTGGCCAGAATTACGGTTGGCTCTATACAGTCCAAATAAATTTGTGAGCCCGGGCCGATCCCGGCCTCAGTCATACGTCGGGCAAACGCCTGCCCGAGCCGAGAGACCTGACCATGGCTCAGGGTCTGATCGGGGAAAACAAGCGCGGGGGCATCGGGGGCTGCGCTTGCAATCAGGGCATGCGCGGGGGCGATCAGGGTGGGGGTCGTCATTTGGGCTCTTCCCTTGGTGGGGGTGCTGCGCGGTGTTGCGCGCGGACCATCTCTTCGCATTCACGGCGTCTGGGGGTGCCGTCATGGGTCCGGGGGATATCGGAAACGACAAAGAAATAGGATGGGTAAACGTCCGATGCCAGATCGCGCAGGCAGCGCGTCTTGACTGACTCGATCACAACGGCGGGGTCAAAGCCAGGTGCGATCATAAGAAAAGCCATCAGACGCGGCGTGATACTGGAACACGGGTCGCGAAAGCAGGCGGCGTCGGTGACACCCGGTGTGGCCAGCAGAACCTGATCCACTGTGACCGGGTCGATCTTGTTGCCGCCAAGGTTCAGCACCTCGTCAATCCGGCCGGAGACCTCCAGCGCCCCGCCAGGGCCAAAGCGACCAAGATCGCCCGGATGAAACCAACCGTCGCGAAAGGCGCGTAGGCTGGCAGCCTCGGCACTGATATAACTCGGAACCGTGTACTGGTTACGCACCCGCACCTCGCCCAACGCGCCCACGGGCACCGGAGCGCCGTCCGTGTCGATAATCTGCACGATGGAATCCTGCGGGACGCCTTGAACCGCGATCTGGGCGCCTGCAAGTGTCAGTCGGTTGACGAAAGACTTGTTGGTTTCGCTGGCGCCGTAGACATCCTCGATCAAATCGAAACGTGTCAGCAGTTGCCGTGCGATGTCTGGTGCTATCGGCGCCCCGCTCACCTGCAACAGCGGCAGGCGAAAGACAAAGGGGCACGAAGCGATCCATTCGGCCGCCTGCCGCGGCGAGGCGCAAACCAGCGTCACGCCCTGCGCCATCAGGAACCGCGGGTCTAGCGCGTCTACGATGGTCGAACCGTTCAGTAGCGCCGCCATGGCCCGCACAAAGAAAGGCCGAGCTGAGCAAGGAAAGATCGAACAGAACCGAGTTTCAGCCCCGCGAAAATCGCCCGACACTGAACGCGACCGATCAAAGGCAGCACGATGACTCAGCAGCATGTACTTGGGTTGCCCGGTCGTCCCGGAGGTATGCAAATACCACCAGCCATCGTCGGACCGTTCATGTCCAGGAAAGATCGCGGCGGTGTCGGCCGTCACTTTGGTTGTTCGGGGCGACCAGCTTTCGTCGATCAGCAAGCTGGGAAGGTTTGGCGGCGCGGCAACCTCGGGCGATCGGAGGACATGGCTGGGTTGCACGATTCCGTCGCTGACCAGCCGATCCTCGTAAACGGCAAAGCGCGCGCCCAGCAAGGCCGTCGCGATCATGACGGCGACCGAGACGATCAGGTCGTTGGATCTCACACAGACGATCGACCGACGGTCAACCCCCGCCATCTGCATCCGCAAGGCGTAGGCTTGCGCGATAAGCCAAACCTGCCGATAGGTCAGAACCAGATCAGCGGCGACAATCGCCTGCCTGTCGGGGTGGTCCAGCGCCTGCCGTCCGATCCCTGCCGCAAGGTTGTAGGGTTGATCCCAGATCATCGGTCCAGATGTCCCCATTCCTCAGCCTTTGCGAGAACCAGCTTCTCGCAAGAGCGGCGGTCAGGGCTCCCTTTGGCATCGTGCGGAATGGCATCGATAGACCGAAGGGCCTGCATCGAGAACCGATAACCCAGACGCTCCCAGCATATGCTGATGATTGCCTCATTGGTCTGCCAGATGTTGTCGGGGTCTTCATGGACGATGAAGGCCAAGATCATGTGGGTGCCGCCCGGAACCGGATTGCGCAGCGAGATGGCCGCCCTGACACCGGGCACCGAGGTCAGCAGCTGGTCGATCAGGCCTCCATAGATTTTGTAGCCACCCAGATTGATCACGTCATCCTGACGGCCGACAATCTGAAGCGCACCTTGCGCCGACCAGCACGCCAGATCTCCCGGATAGAACCAGCCCCCGCGAAACGCCTGCGCGGTGGAGGCGGCGTCGCCGATATAACCCTGCGCAGTGTAGGGATTGCGCACCCGCACTTCGCCGATCATGCTTGGGGCCACAGCGTTGCCCGCGGCGTCGACAATCTCGATTTCGCTGTCTAGCTTCTGGCCTTTCAGCACCACTGCACCGAACCCATCGCCCGTGATCACGTTGGCAAAACTCTTGCTGGTTTCGCTGGCCCCATATACATCCAGAACAATGTCAAAACTCTCCAGGAGGCGGATTGCCTCACCGTCCGGAATGCGCGCCCCGCTGACCTCGGCCCGGGCAATGCGTGATGACAGTGGGCTGCCGCCAAAGGCCTGAATGATCTGGATCGGTGAGGCCGCGACCAGATTGACGCCGCAGCAGAGCCAGAAGTCGGGGTTCCTGCTATCGACGATGGCACACGCCTGCAGCAGCGCCGCAAGGGCACGGGCGAAGAATGGGCGCGACGCAGACTCGAAATAGGTCGCGAAGGTGGTGCCGCGGAACGGAAAATCCGCCTCGGCAGCTCGGCTGCGCATGCGGACCATCTGTTGGCTGAGGCCGATGAACTTTGGCGTTCCCGTGCTACCCGAGGTATGCAGATAAAGCCAGGGTGCGTCAGGATCGGTAGCTTGGAGAGCGAACTCAGGGGCGTCGGCCTCAAACCAATCCCCGGTGACCAGACGGAAGGGCACTGCGGGGTGGCCATTCATATCTGGCATCCGGTAAAAATGGGTGGGAACGACCGCGCGCGTCCGCGCCAAGACGGGACTTGCCACGATGAAGCCCGCGCCCAGATGCGCCGTGGCCAGAAGAAACCCCAGCGTGGCGACCATCCACGAGGCGTTCAGCGCCACGACCGACCCCGGACCGACCCCATCGGCCGCAAGCCGCCCGGCAATCCGAAGGACAATCTGCCGGAATTCTCCATGCGACAGAACTGCGTCTTCGGCGATGATCGCGGGAAAATCCGCGTTTTGCAGCGCTACGGCGTCATAATGCCGAGCCAGATTGTAGGGGCTGGTCAGAGTTTGGGTGTTGTCATGTGCCATTCAAGCGACTCTCATAGATCGTGCGGCATTCGAACCGCCTCGCCCCGCCATCATGGGCCCGCGGCACCTTGTCAATCTGGATGATGCGCGCGGGTGTCCGCACTCCTCCTAGTTTAACCGCCGCGACCTGCGACAGGCGTCGCGCGAGATCCTCCATCAGGACACCCGGCGCGGGCACGACAAAGGCAAGCAAAGCGTTCGGCCCGTCTTGGGTCGGCACGTCAAAGCACATGGCGTCTTGAACGCCCTCGATCTCGCGCAGCGTCTCGTCGATGGCCAGCGCGTTGATCTTGACACCGCCGATATTCAGCACATCGCCCGTCCGTCCGATGATCTGCAGGGCGCGCAGTTCCGTGAACCTGCCGAAATCGCCCGAATAGAACCAGCCGTCGCGGAACGAGGCGGCCTGTGCTTGTGGCGCATTCAGATACCCCGGCGCAAGATAGCGGTTGCGGACCCGAACCAGACCGATCTCGCCGTCAGGAAGCGACTGGGCTGCCTCGTCGACGATCTGCACCTCGCTGTCAAGTTTTTGGCCGCGCGTCTGAACTTTGCCGGTATCATCCAGATACTTGATGTTCTTGAAGCTGCGATTCGTCTCGGTCGAGGCATAAAGGTCAATGACATGTTCGAAGTTCTGAAGAAGATGACGTGCCAGACCGTCCGACAGTTTTGATCCGGACACATGGATCATCGGTAGCTTGCGCTGCAATGACACGTTGGCCAATGTCTCTGCTACCTGGGTGACCGACCCGTAGAGATGGTTCACTCCAGCAGTGTACCACAGATCGATGGATCGGCTGTGCACCACCGTTGCACCAAGGGTCAGTGCGGGCAGGAAGCGCGAGATATAGGGAAACGCGATCGGCGAAAACAGGCTACAAAACACGGTCTGGCGCTCGACAAAGTCATCGGCCACTGCGTCGGCCCGCAAAGACATCAGTCGTTGGGTCAGGTGCAATATCTTGGGCGTGCCTGTGGTACCCGAGGTGTTGACATAGATGAATGGAGCGTCCGGATCAGCGAGAGCGGGGTCTGGCAGCGTCCTTGGTGGTGAGGCGGTCCAGCTTTGATCGATCAGTTCGCTGCGATACGCGTCAGGGACCGCAGCATCTGCGCCGCGAAAGACATGGGTCGGCTGAACCATTTGGGAGAGCATCGGCGCATGCCGCAAGGCCAGCCAGCTTGCGCCCAGCAACGAGGCGGCCAGCAGGGTCGGCGCAACAAGCAGCATGTCCTCGCTGTCAAGCGCCACGACGCTGCCCCGCGTCACGCCGCGATGTTCCATGCAGGTGGCAAAGGACAAGGTCAGCCGCTTGAGATCTGCATAGTTCAGCATGGTGCGATCAGTCACGATGGCGAGCAGATCCGGATTCCGCCGCGCAGTCGTTAGAAAGCGTCCGCCGATGTTGAAGTGTGTCATTGCGACTTTCCCAAATGGTGTTGCCCACAGCAAGGCTGGATCCTGCCCGCACACAACTCGAGTGACAGATCTCCGAGCTATGCCCGAAAGTTGGTGACGGCGTGATCAGGCGGCTTTGATTTCGTGCTTGATGCCGTCGCGGAATTCAACCCCCTGGATGATTTCGGGCAGGCGGTTTTGGCCGTCGAGTTTGCGCCATTTCTTCTTGGCGGACAGCATCAGCTGGCAGG
>CANGHD010000096.1 GCA_947453525.1 Paracoccaceae bacterium
GATGCATGCCCATGTGCCCTTGCAGGAACTGAACCTGCTCGCCGCACCGCTGATCGTGCGGACGGATGCCGATCTGAAGGCGGACCGGCAAGAGGTGGTGATGCTTTTGCACGACTTCTCGTTCAAATCGCCGGCGGAGGTGATGGCAGTCATCACCGGAGGCGCCGCGATGGGCGGCATGTCGGGCATGGACATGTCGGGAACGGATAGCTCGACAATGGGCGCCATGAAGGGCATGGACATGTCCGGCATGAAGATGCCCGGCATGATGGACCTCAACGACTACAATTTCGACGCCTACCTCGCCAACGACCGCACCTTGTCCGACCCAGAAGTGGTGCCGGTTGAGGCAGGCGGGCATATCCGCCTGCGCATCATCAATGGGGCGGCTGCCACCATGTTCTGGATTGATCCCGGCGTCGAGGACGCCCGTCTGATCGCCGTGGATGGCCATGACGTAGCACCGCGGAAAGGCCGCCGCTTCGGTCTGGCGATGGGGCAGCGGCTGGATATTGAGCTTGATCTGCCGGGATCCGGTGCCTTCCCGATCCTCGCCCTGCGTGAGGGGGCCAAGGAACGCACCGGCATCATCCTTGCCACGCCGGGGGCTGCTGTGCCCAAGCTTGCCTCTGTCAGTGACGAAGCGGCGCCAGCCTTTGATCCCGATCTTTCACAGGAAAGCGCGTTGCGTGCGGCCAATCCATTGACCGTCGTCAACAACGCCCGGTCTGTAATGCTGACGCTGGCGGGCGCCATGCAGCCCTATGTCTGGACGATCAACGGCGCCACTTGGGCCAACCACATCCCTGTTACTGCCAAAAGCGGAGAGCGGCTGGAGATCGTGTTCCACAACATGTCGATGATGGCCCACCCGATGCACCTGCATGGCCATTCCTTTCAGGTGGTCGATACCGGCGCGGGCCGCTTCTCTGGGGCGCTGCGCGATACGGTATTGGTGCCGCCGATGGCCAAGATCACGGTCGCGCTGGACGCGGGAGAGGCCGCAAGCTGGATGTTGCATTGCCATCAAATGCCCCACCTTGCCTCGGGCATGATGACAGAGTTCCTCGTCAGTTAAGCGGGCGCTTCCACATCGTCGAAGCTGGCGTAGTTGGCCCGGTACAGGCCGGCATAGAGCCCGCCCTTGGCAATCAACTGCGCATGGCTGCCGCTTTCCACCAACCGCCCGGCCTGCAGCACCATGATCTTGTCGGCATTCCTGACCGTTGCCAGACGGTGCGCGATGACAAGCCCCGTGCGTCCCTTGAGCAGGATCGCCAAGGCGCGTTGGATCATCTGCTCGGTTGCGCTGTCAATGCTGGCCGTCGCCTCGTCCAACACCAAAATCTTTGCATCCGCCACCAACGCCCGTGCAAAGCTGAGCAACTGGCGCTGCCCGGTCGACAGACTGCCGCCCCGTTCGCCCAGCATGGTGTCGTAGCCCTGCGGCAAGGCGCGGATGAATGGGTCCGCACCAAGGACAGTCGCCGCCGCGATGATCTGCTCGCGCGTGGCACCTTCCTTGTTGTAACGGATATTCTCCAGCACCGAGCCAGTGAACAGGAACGGCTCTTGCAGAACCATCGCGATCTGGCGGCCCAGCGAAGCTTGCGTCACCGCCCGCACGTCATGGCCGCCGACCAGAACCTGACCCTCGGTCACGTCATAGAACCGGTGGATCAACGACATTGCGCTGGATTTTCCCGAACCGGTCGGGCCGACCAAGGCCACCGTCTGCCCCGGCTCCACGCGGAACGACAGATCCTTCAGCACCATCTGCCGTTTGTCATAGCCAAAGGTCACATCGCGGAACTCGACCGAGCCGTCCGTTTCACCCATGTCCACCGCATCAGGTCGGTCTTTGACGGAGACATCGACATCCAGCACCTCGATCAACCGCTGGCCGGATGCCATGGCGCGCTGCATGACGGAGTACTGGATGGTCAATGACCGGATCGGGTCGAAGAAACGCTGGATGAAGAACAGGAAGGCCACCATGACGCCAACATCCAGCGTATGACCCAGCAGTTTCGCGCCCCCCAGCACCACGACCAACGCCATGGCAAACCCGGTCATCGTGTCAACCACCGGCACCAGCACCTGCGCGATCTTCGAGGCCCAGAGGTTTGTCCCAAGGTTCGCCATCACCTTGTCGCCGTAAAGCCTCGCATTCAGCGCCTCCCGCCCCATGCCCTGCACGGTGCGGACGGCATGAATCCCCTCGGCCAAAGCGCCATTGACTGCCGAGTTCGTCTCATGCGCCTTGATGAAAGCCTCTCGTGCCATGGGCAGCCAGAAGATGCGGGCGATGAACAGGACCGGCATGACGGACAGGGTGATCAGGCCAAGCTGCACATCCAGATACAGCATCAGTGTGATGATGCCGAACAGCAGAACGATATCGCCGACCGACAGGACCGAGGTCTCCAGAAACTCCTGCATGGATCCAACGTCGCCCTGCAGGCGGGACATCAGGCGACCGACTTCGGTCTTGTCCATGAAGGACAGCGAGACCTCTTGCAGGTGGGCGAACATGGCGCGGCGGATGTCGAACAGGACGTTCTCGGCCGCCTTGCCGACTACGGTTTCCTGAACGTGGCTGGCGCCGTAGTTTACCGCAATCACCGTCGCAAAGACGATCAGCGCGGCATGCAGGATGCCGATGTCACCTGCGATCACGCCCCAGTCGATCGCATAGCGGATGATCATCGGAATCATCAGCTGCGTCAGGGTAAAGATCAGCACGGCCACGACCGAGATGATGAACTCCCGCCGGTAGGGCTTTACGAAGAATCCGATGCGTTGGATGATCTGCGGGTCGAAGACCTTGCCGAACATCTCTTCTTCGATGCGGTGACTGCCAACGACGGCCCGCAGTGTGGGCGCCCCAACGGCAGATTCGCGGTCGGACTGGTAGTCCTGCGTCGATGATGGGTCAGTCATAGCCCCTCCCGATCCGCGCCACTGGTTTGCAGATCGTACAGCGCGCGATAGCGGCCACCCAGGGCCAGCAACTCGGCATGGCTGCCCTGCTCGATCACCCTTCCCTTGTCGAGGAACAGGATGCGGTCGGCATGCAGGAGGGAGTTCAACCGGTGCGCGATGATCAGCGTCACCCTGTCGCCGGCACCCTCGACCAAGGCCATGCGGATGCGCGCCTCGGTGTTGGCATCCACCGCCGCCGTGCTGTCATCAAAGATCAGAACGGACGGTCTGGGCAGCAAGGACCGAGCAATTGCCATCCGCTGCCGTTGACCGCCCGAAAGCGAACTGCCCCGCTCGCCCACCACAGTCCGGTAGCCCGACTTCAACCCGGCAATATGGCTGTGGATCTGGGCATCCGAGGAGACCTCTTCAATCGCCTCATCCTCGGCCAGGGGTTCGGCATAGGCGATGTTGTTTTCCAGCGAGGTGGTGAACAGGAACACATCCTGCGCCACCACCGACACCGCCCTGCGCAACGAGGCCAGCGTCACCCCCCGGATATCCTGCCCGTCGACCGTGATCCGCCCCCCCGTCACATCATAGAACCGCGGGATCAGATGGGCGAGCGTCGATTTGCCCGATCCGGGCGGCCCGATGATCCCGATCGTCTCGCCGCGAATGGCGCTGAAACTGAGCCCCGAAATCACCTTTGCATCCGGCGCATTCGGATAGGCGAAATCCACCGCTTCAAAGCGCAGGGCGGCATCGGCCAGAACCAGATCCTTCGCCCCGGCACGGTCGCAAATCGCGGGTTGCAAATCCAGAAAGGCAAAGACCCGCGCTCCACAGGTTGAGGTCCGCGCGAACGAGTTCACCAGAAGCCCCAGTTGCCGGACCGGCATTTGCAGGATGGTCATGAACGTCAGAAACGAGGTCAGCGTGCCCACCGACATATGCCCCGCCATCACCTTCTCGCCGCCCACCCACAGCACCAGCCCCATCGCCGCAAGAAACGACAGCGTCATGATCCCGGTCGACCGCACCCTTATATCCACCCGCTCATGCGCCAGTCCCAGGGCGTTGGCCGAAGCTGCGTCGAACTTGGCCATTTCATGCGCCCCGGCTGAGAAAGCCCGAACGACGCGGATGCCGGCCAGATTTTCCTCCATCACGCGGGACAGCACCGACATCCGGTCCTGCAAATCCCGCCACGTCAACCGCAACCGCAGTTGCGAGACCGAGGAGAACCACCCCACCACCGGCACAAAACTCAACGCCATCAGGCCCAGCACCCAGTCGGTCCTCAGCAGCATGGTGCCGCCAAAGCCGATCAGAACGGTCAGCAGCACCAGCCGCACCAATCCGGTGGAAAAAAACTGCCGCGCGCCATCAAGGTCCAACAGACCCAGCGTGATCAAATCACCCGAATGCACCGAGTCGTGAAACCCGAAGCTCAGGCGCTGCACCTGCTCGTAATAGCGCAGCCGCAGTTCAACCCCGGTGTGATGGTTCACCGCTTCCGAGAAATAGTTCTGAAAGGTCGTGAAGATGCCCCGCACGGCGGAAACCGCGAGCACAAGCCATGCTGTGTCCCACAAGGCACTGGTTGCCGCATCCGCGCCTGCCGCCAGAAGCTGCGTCTGGTCAATCGCGTGCCCCAGCAGCCGGGGAATGATCAGCTGCATGATGGCGGCGATCAGCGTCGCGCCGACGGCAAAAATCACCTGCCATGGCGTCAGGAACGCAATCTGGGTCATGCGCCAAAGTGTGCGCAAGCCACCCCGAACCGTATGGGCGTCCGCGATGGCCATGACCTCAAGAGGTCGTCTTATGTGGTGGCGTTCGGTCGTCACAACGAAGGTCCGGGATGCCTGTGGCCCCGCTTCATGGCGCGGGCGTTCGTGCGGGCAACTAACGTCATTCTTCGGGCACGGGCCAGCCCAGAACGACCGTTTTCGATAAATTATTCCCGAAATCCGCGTCTTGTCTCAAGCCTGACCTCAACCCAGGTCTGGCACCGGGCGCAACATGGCCAGCAAAGTGGCAATCTCATCGGTCGCCGCACGCGCTGCCGTAGATTCGACCGACCGGTACAACGCCAGCACGCGCAACCCCGCCTCGGTCACCCGCGCGCCGCCGCCGCCCGGGCCGCCCCGCGTGCTGTCAACCAGCGGATCCTGAAAGGCCGCATTCATTTCTTCAACCAGCATCCAAGCGCGTTTGTAGCTCATCTCCATCGCCCGCCCCGCTGCCGAGATCGAGCCGCTGTCCCGGATCAATTCCAGCAGACGTGCCTTTCCGGGCCCCAGCATCGCACCCTCTGGAAACAGGATGCGCAACTGCAGGCGGGCGGAACCTTCTGGGCGGACCGGATCGCTCATGCCCCAGACGTTCCGCCAAATACGATGATTTGCAAGCGAGAATGCACGCCTTGGACATATCCTGTTTCGACAGGACAGCCCCTCATCTCCACACCAGTTCGGGCTGCGACACGGGGCACACTGACCATGGGATGAGGGCTTCAAATGCGCGTAACCAAACAGTCACAAAGTTCAGGATAGGGTTTCGGCGGAACGCCACACAAAAGCCCGGAAGTTGCCAAACTGTACGGGCAACGGATCACCATTCGGAAACAAGCAAGAAAGATCAACATGTCCGGAAAATCTCGATCTCTCGTCCGTGTAGTAGCCATTGCCTTGACGCTGGGTCTCGTTGTGCCCGCCGGGAGTACGATGCTGTTCTTCCCGACTGCGGCGGCGGCCAAAGCCCCCAAGAAGTCAACCTTGCCCAAGCCCTATGTGTCAAAGGCCCTGAAGGCCGTGCTGATGCCTGTCACCAAAGAGGTGGCGCGCAAGTTCAAGCTGGCCAAAGGGTCCAAGGGCGTCATGGTCGTCTCGGTCAAGCCGGACGGCATCGGCAAGCTCGCCGGGCTCAAGCCGGGCGATGTGATCAGCACCATTCTGGGGCGGCAGGTCAAGAAACCCTCGGATGTCGACACGATTATCGCGTATTTCCTCCGGGGCGGCACGACCGACTATAAGATCGGTGGCATTCGCAAGAACGGTCGGACCTACCGGGCCGCGACCTATATCACACCGACCTATTTCTACGAACCTATCGACGTCTATACTCTGTCAAGCTGGAGCAGCTTCAGCTATCAAACCTATAGCTATAGCGAGTATGTCTCCTATTATTCGCAGGACATCTACACGTCCTACCAACGCTCGGAAACCTATATCGAACAAACGATCACCGAGACGAGTTTCGTCTCCGAGATGACGTCGGAGACGAACTACGAATACAGTTCCTACGACGAACAGGTCGTCGATGGCAGCTATGTCGCGGGCGGCTCGGGCTCCGTCTGGCAAGACGGCGAATCCGATGTTGTCTATGATCCGGCAGACGACCCGGCCGCCTTGGAGGTTCAGCTGGACTCCGCCGCCGACGATGCGGACCCGTTCACCGCGGACCCGGGCGATCCGGATTTTGCCACGGCCACTGTTGAGGCCGATGCCGGCGACGCGGCTGACACGGCGCTCTATGACGACGCCAGCGCCGCGGCACCCGACGCGGTGACCGAGGACCCTGCCGCAAATGAAGACCCCAACGCAGCGGATCCTGCCACAAGCGAAGACATAGCTCCTTCCGAAGACCCGGCTGCAACCGAAGATCCGGCTGCGGTAGAGGACCCCGGCGCAGGCGACCCCAATGCCGCGGACCCCGCCGCCACGGAAGACACGGCATTGACTGGAGACCCGGCCGCAACCGAAGATCCGGCTGCAGCAGACGACCCAGGCGCATCGCAAGACCCGGCAGCAACTGACGATTCGGCCGCCTACTCAGACCCGGCAGCGTCTGAGGACCCGGCTCCAGAGGATCAGGGCAGCACCGAACAACCGACCGATGAATCCACCGCAAGTGACGGATCGGGTGCAGACCAGACATGCCTTGGGCAGATCATCGACGGCGTCTGCGTGGATGCGCCGTCTGACACCGGCGGCGGCGATACCGGCGCCTATCAGGACACGGGTGGCGGTGATACCGGCGGAGACTCCGGCGGCGGTGAGGAATACATCCCCGAACAATAGAAAGTTGGCGTCCTGTTGGGCATCACAGATGCCTTACAGGACGCTTGCTCCATCACGCCGAGGACGCGCTTCTTCAACTGGAGGGGTCAGTTCATCCCCGTCAGCCCTCGTTACGCAACAAGGCCGCGACCTTTCCCATGACCCGAGCATCAGCTTCGGGCTTGCGCAGGTCAAAATCTGCGGGCGGCGGCGGCGCGTCCGTGGCGGGAAACGGGCTGCGGTCCGCCCCAAGATAGGCCTTGGTCGCCATCAACTGACTGTGCCGAAACCGCGTCCGCAGCATCTGCCTTGCCCGCAGCGACAGCAGGCCGCTCCGGGTGTCTTGCAGCAGGTCCACGTGGCTTTGCGCAATCTGGATCAATCGCAGAACATATTCGTGATGCCCGGTCTGCCGCTGCAAAAATGGGTTCGACAGCCGCAAATACTCAAGGGCATCGGGCGGCAAGGACACCTTGTGCTGAATGGAATCGCTGGGCGCACGCAAGAACGGCAACGTCTTCGCGCCGAACAACGACAAGAAATCCGGAAGAATGCCCTCTGGCAGGTTTGCCTTGTCGAATATCCGAAGCTTGATCGCCGCATCTCCAAAAACCTGCGCCCAAGGCCGCAGCATCTTTGACGTGTCCAGAAACGCCAAGGCTTCTTCGATGATATAGGTCTCGATCGTCCGAGTCTCGCGCGTTCCAAAGTCTTTCACAAGCTGGTTGTAATAACTCTCAAGATGGCTGTCTGGACTGCGCAGGTAAAAGATGACCTGCACATCAAAATGGTCGGCCAGAACGGAAAGCCGCTGCGGATCGGCCCAGCTGAAATCCTCGGAACTGAGCAGGACATTTGGCATGGGCGATCCGTCAATTTCAGCAAGCAGGGCCGACCACTCGGGAAGCAGTTCAAGGGGTCGCTGTGCAAGAGCGGGCGCGCGCAGTTCACCCGAAAGCTTGAAATGGGCCTGAAAGATCATACCGGTATGCGGATACAGAATACCAAGACCGGCCATTGCCGCCGGATTATTCGCAAAACTGCTTTGCAGAAACGTGGTTGCGGTTTTGTGCGAGCCGATGTGCAGAAATAGTCGCTTTTTCATGGAAAACTCAGGCCTCGGACCGCAGGGATTTCATCAGCGGGACCTGCATCTCAAAGGAATCCAGATAGGCCCAGGCATAGGAGTTGGGAAAACGCTTCAGTTTTTCCTCGAAAGCGCTGACGTGACCAGCGAACTCCGCTGGATGAAACAGATCAACCGACAAATTCTTGAAGACATCCGCTTCGAGACCCTTGCGCGCGTACACCCAAAGCTCCGCCGCTCCTTTGACAAAGGGTGCATAGAGATCGGGCCTCAGCTTGGCGCTTATCCAGTTGATTGTATTGATGTAGGACGATAAAATGATATCAAAACGCCCCCATCCTTCAGCAATTCCGCGCTTTATGACAAGGCGGTACATCTCCAAAGAGTAGAAATTCCGCTCGTCGCCCTGCCGGATATCCTGCGCGGCATGTTGGCGATATCCGTAATACACCCCATCCAAGACGGGCACATTGTGAACCGCCTGCAGGGTCAGGATTTGAAAGATCTGATCGTCAAATGCACGGATGTGTTCCGGGAACCATATCTTTCGGTTTTCCAGAAAGTCACGCCGATACACCCTTCGCCAGATCGTCGGTTGTCCTTGCATCAGAAACTCAGACGGCAAAAGATGACAGGTCCGGCTTCCGAAATGATGACGGTTTGCGTTCAGCACCATCTCGTCACCACTTTCATAGGACGGTTGGACACGCAATCCATCCTCTCCTTCATCAAAAACCGTTTCGAACCCACCTTGAACCATCTCCGCTCCGGTGTGCCGGGCAAGGTCCAACAGGCCGGAATACAGGTCCCGTCCCGGAATATCATCAGCATCGACGAAAGCAATATGCGTGGCTTTGGAATGCATCCGGCCATAATTCCGCGCCGAGGCACAACCGCCATTTGGCTTTCGCAGGACTTTGACCCGAGGATCATGCCCATAGGTCGCTTCGACAAGGTCTTTGGCATCATCCGTCGACCCGTCATCGACAACGATGACATGCACCTCCGATCCCGCGCCATTCAGGATTCCGGCAACACACTCCAGAATAAACTTCCGCGAGTTATACATGGCTACCACGACGTCAAGACGCGGAACTCTGCCCGCAAGGTCCTGAGAACGCCGCAAATTCACCAAGGGAGGGCCGACAAGTGGCAATTCGGTCTGCCGCAGACCGGCGCAAGCCTCATAAACAAGATGTGCAGGTACATGACCCCAGCTTTCGCCGAGGATGTGATCCAGTTCGAATGGCTTCATATCGGACAGAATTTCCGCTTCCGCCTGCGGTGCCACGATTTTCAGAAGGCGCGGCGACAAAGCCTCGAGATAACGCGCAGCAAGCGTTGGGTGGGACACCACCTCAAAATTATCGGCAGGGGTAGCGCCGCGATGCATATATCCAGCATGAATCCGGTGGCGGCTGAAATCCCGCCTTGGCAAAAGACCGCGCAATGCGTCAATGCCAGCGGCATCAGCGTGACGCAGATTGATCATCGCCCCGAGAATGGCGGGCTCGTCCTGGCCTAAATCACGGGCGGCGGAGCCTATGGCGAAAGGCAGGGCTGTGGCGTTCGTCAAGCCATGCTTTTGGATGTTTTGACAAAGAGCCGCGAAACTCCCCGGATCGGGCTCAAAGCAGTAAATTTTCCAACCGGGAAAAGTGGCGGCAAAGGGCACGGCGAAAGCTCCAAAGCCCGCCCCAATATCCAAGGCCACACCGGTTTCAGCAAGCGTCTGCGTTGCAAGAGTCGGTTCATAGATATTCTTCAGGCGCCAAATGGAATCGTTCCAAAGGAAGTCTCTTCCGGTCGAGTCCAGATCGAACGTCTGCCCAAAGGCGCTGACGTCCGTCATTTCAAAAGATCCGGCAGTGCGGGAGGCTGGGTCATGCTGCTACGAAGCCCTTTCATCATTTCAATTCACATGGATCATGCCAGCAAGGTAAGTGTCGAGGCTTGCAGAACCGACGTTCGGATCAATCGAAGGCAGATCAAGCAGAGGACGGCGCAGATATGTCACATCGATCATTTCAAGCATGATGCGCACACAGTCACGGAAAGCATCCCGGTGTCGCAGCGAAACCGTCGCTTCGCACCACTTGATGATCTTCAGGCAAGATGCCAGCACGGCGGACCGATACGCAAGATCGTTGAATTCGGGCCGCCGCGAGAACCGCTCCAGCGTCAGCTTCGAAACGGCGATGATATCGAAACGCTGATCCCCGACCGTTGCCGTAATCTGCGGTTTCAGGTAGCGCCGGAAATAGGTGAATGCGGGCGTATTAAGAAACGCAATACGGTTGGCGCTCGCGATCGCGCTGGTATGAAAGTAGATATCCTCGAAGAAATGCGTATTCGGAAAGCCGATTGCATGCTTGCGCACAAAATCAGTGCGAACGACCTTGTTGGCCGATTGCGGCTCCAACCTTTGCGCGAGGCACCGTATGAAGGAGAATGCAGGATCACCACGGGATACAAATCGCGAAGGGTTGTTGAGAAGTATTTCATCGAAGATCTTTGCGTCATAGAACGGTTTTATGTCTCCGCGCAGATCCTGCAAGATGCCGGGGCACAACAAGATATCAGGATCATGCGCGTCCAGCACCCGGCTGATTGCAGCAAATGACCAGTTGGGCCTGATATCATCGGCATCAAGGAAGCAGACGAAGTCCCCGCTTGCCTGCTCCAATGCTTTGTTTCTTGCGCCGGACAGACCGTCATTCGCCTGTTTGATGACCAGGATCCGCGGATCGGTCAGGCTGTCCAGAACGGCCCGGGTTTCGTCAAGCGATCCATCGTCAACGATGATGTACTGGAAATCGCGGAAGCTTTGCGAGAGGACCGAGCGCACGCTGGGCAAAAGCGCCGGGCCTTCGTTGAAGGTTGTCGTGATGCACGTCAATCGTGGCATGGCACTTTGTCCACAGGTTAATCTGATCCCGAAGTCGTCCACGAGCCTTGGTAACCCGAGGACTTAGGACGACTTTCGGCGGATTGTCCATGTTGATGTTGCGCTGGTCCGGGCTGGGGCGCAAGCGGTGGCTTGCCAGATTGCCACCGAACGCATGGCGGCGCATAGTCGCCACGCCATCCAAGTTCCGGACTACGCCAAGGACCCCCAAGCCATGACCCTGCACGCTGGAAAACCCTGCATGATCTGCGTGGCCATCACGGGCTCGCTGCCAAACAAAGGGAACAATCCTGCGGTCCCGATCAGCATTGCCGAACAGATCGAGAGCACGCAAGAAGCCTTTGAGGCCGGTGCCAGCCTAGCCCATTGCCATGTGCGTGATGGCGAGGGCAAACCCACCTCTGACCCAGCCCGGTTTGCCGCCTTGATGGAGGGGATCAAGCTTTACTGCCCGGGCATGATCGTCCAGCTTTCAACCGGCGGCCGGTCCGGGGCGGGGGCGGCACGCGGCGGCATGTTGTCGCTGCAGCCAGATATGGCAAGTCTTTCGGTCGGCTCCAACAACTTCCCGACGCGGGTCTATGAGAATCCGCCGGATCTGGTGGATTGGCTGGCTGCCGAGATGCTTGTCCATCAGGTCAAGCCCGAGATCGAGGCCTTCGATCTGTCGCATATCCTGAAAGCGCATGAGATGTGGCGCAAAGGACAGATTGCCGCCGTCCCCTATGTGCAGTTCGTGATGGGCGTCAAGAATGCGATGCCGGCCGACCGGGATGTGTTCGATTACTACATCCACACCGTCCACAGGCTGTTCGGCCCGGATGCACCGTGGTGCGCTGCGGGCATTGGCCCGGCACAATTGACCCTGAACGAATGGTCGGTCCGCTCCGGCGGCCACGCCCGCACCGGGTTGGAGGATAATGTAAGGCTGGACAAGGACCGCTTGGCTCCGTCGAACGCGGCGTTGGTTGACCGCGTGGTATCGCTTTGCGCACAGTTCGACCGACCAGTGGCAACCCCTGCTCAGGCACGGGCGCTGCTGGGGTTGAGGCTTAACTAGCGTCCTGACCCAGACGCGCCAAGGCTTTGGCGTTCAGACCCGCGGCGGTGTTCTGCACCAGGGCATGATCCATCTTCCACAGAGGCACGGCTCTGGCCATCAGGTCTCGCCCCGTCTGCGTCAGCGCGGGCCTGCGCGCCCGGGCGTCGTCGTCATCGGCTTGCAGAGCCACAAGCCCGCGTTTCTCAAGCGTCTTGATGGCGGCGGACATGGTGGCAGCATCCATCGCAAGGAACTCGGCCAGTTCGCCAAGCCGCGGGCGCCATGGGCCCAGAAGCGGAACCAGCATCGAGAATTGTCCGTTCGTCAGCCCCAAGGGCGCGAAAACCCGGTCAAACCGCCGGGCAAGACGGCGGGCTGCACGCTGCGTGGCAAAGCACAGGCATTCGTCGCGGATTTCATGGACGGTTTCGATGGTCAGGCTTGTGTCATTCATGTTGGCTTGATATCAAACTATATTTATTGAAACAACGGCAGCTTTGCGGAAGACAAAGCGGCGATTGGTCACAGGGAGCAGGCGCATGGACTCCTCTTATCGCTGGGTGATCGTGGCGGCGGGCGGACTGATGGGATGCGTGGCAATGGGGGCGATGTTCTCGCTGCCCGTGCTGCTGACGCCGATGGCAGAAGCGACGCAGTGGTCGCGCACCGGGATTTCTGCCGCCATGACGATCGGGTTTCTGTCCATGGCGGTCACCGCAATGATCTGGGGTGCGCTGTCAGACCGCTATGGCGTAAGGCCGGTCGTTCTGGCGGGGGCAATTCTTTTCTCCGCAAGCCTTTGGCTGGCGGGCCACGCGCCGTCGCTTCTGGCGTTTCAACTCAGCTTCGGTTTGCTGGTCGGTGGCACGATGGGCGCGTTCTTCGCCCCGATGATGGCAACTGTCACCGGCTGGTTCACCACACAGCGCAGTCTGGCCGTGTCGCTGGTCTCGGCCGGAATGGGGATGGCGCCGGTGACCATGTCGCCGTTGGTGGCGTGGCTGATCGGCACCTACGACTGGCAGGCGGTGCTGACCATCCTGTCGGCGATCGTGGCCGCCGTGACGATCCCCGCCGCCCTTTTGCTGCGCCGCCCGCCCGAGCAAGCCCTGCAGGCCCATGGCACAGATGCCCCGCCCGCCGACATGACAGTGCGGCAGGCGGTGACTTCACCGCAGTTCATCGTGCTGGTGGCGACGAACTTCTTTTGCTGCGCCACCCATTCCGGCCCGATCTTCCACACGGTCAGCTATGCCGAGATCTGCGGGATCGCCGCCTTGGCCGCCGTGTCAATCTATTCGGTCGAGGGCATCGCCGGCATGGGCGGTCGCATCGGCTTTGGCCTGATGGGAGACCGCTTTGGAGCAAAGCCCGTGCTGGTGGCTGGGCTGCTGGTGCAGGCGGTCGGCGCGCTTGGCTACTACTTCGCGCATGAACTGGTGCAGTTCTACGCCGTCGCCGCCCTGTTCGGTTTCATCTATGCCGGGATCATGCCGCTTTACTCCGTGCTGGTGCGCGAGAATTTTCCGATCAAGATGTTGGGCACCATCATGGGCGGCACTGGCATGGCGGGCAGCCTTGGCATGGCCACCGGTCCGGTCCTTGGCGGCTGGATTTTCGA
>CANGHD010000097.1 GCA_947453525.1 Paracoccaceae bacterium
ATCCTCTTTCCCGATCAGCCCATAAATCGACACATAGGCCAGCTTGCCCGCCACCACACAGGCCTTCGGGTCGTCTTTGCACTGCGCGTCGACCAGCGGGTAGGCAACGGCGGGGGCTGCCTGGACGAGGAACGCCGCCAAGGCCATGGTTATCTTGTTCATTGGGTCTGCTCTTGCTTCCAGATCGTGAGTTCAATGCCCCGGAGCCGCCTGCGCGCACCGGGCAAATTGGCGTTCAGTTCAGCCTGATTGCATTTTGGGTGCCATCGCCCGGCGGGTCGGACATCAGCTGGGTCTCCTGGAAGAGGGGTTCCCACTGGTCGGCCGAGGTCTTGGCCGCGTCAATCATGCCTTCGGGAAGCAAAGTGACAAGTCGGTCAAGCGCTGCCTGTGCTGCGGCCTTGCTGGACCCCTCATGAAGGCGCTCAACGGCAAGATGGGCAAACTTGGCGGCCTCGATGAAAGTCCAATTGTCATCTGCCACGCTCGCCAGAAGCGTGGCGAGGCTCAGATAAGCCGTGGGTTCGCCCCGTTCCGCTGCCCGCGCATACCAATAGGCCGCCACAACCTGACTTTGCGGCATTTCGTTGCCCGTCTCATAGAGGTCACCGAGGTTGTTTTGTGAACCCGCAAAGCCTTGCTGCGCAGCTGACCAATAGAGTTCACAGGCTTGCTTTCGGTCCGCGCTGGACCCTTTGATGAGGGTCACCGCCTTGCCGTGGTTCGCGAGGGCCTCGAAGTCCCCGTCGCTTTCGATCGATCGGATCAGATCGGCCAGTATCGCGGCCGCCGACGCGAACATCGCACAATTGCGCTTGATGATGTCATGATCCGTTGCGTCGGCCTGCACGTCCATCTGAACCGCTGCAAAGCAACGTCCTTCGTCGTTCTGCCCAGCAAAGAACCTCACGAAGCGGTATTGCCTGTTGAACGCATTGCAACGGGCCAGAATGCTGCCGAGCGGTGCACGCGACGACACATAGGATCCCATGTCGAACAGGTAGTTGGAAAACGCAGGATCTCTGGCATCCTCAATCGGATCATGGAAGGTCACCCGGAAATCCAGCCCCATCGCCGCACTTTGGACGCAGGGCCACTCCTCATCCACCAGCCCACGATACCCAAGATCCTGAAGGGCTGAGGCGATCTGCTGCGGGTTGACACCAAGTCGGTTCGGGGGGTTGGCTTGATCAGTCGTCATTTCTTCTGCTTCTCGTTGTTCGTTTCTTGAGGCGACGGGGTAAAGCGTCGTGGCGTTTCGGGTATCGGGGAATTGATCAACTATCATTGCGTTGGCCGCCGGTTGGGGACCCGGCCCACGTCTAGCAATCGTGCCAATGCAAAAAGCGCAGGGAGCCCCAGTTCAGGCCGAGTCGCCCCACAGAGTGTCGTCCCACCAAAAGCACGCCGACACCGTCCGCAAAAATGATTCGTCAACAGAGGTAAATTCGCAGATAACCATGTCAGAACCTGTCACGGACCTTGCGATGTCGTTTCAAAAAGCTGCTGATCTCCTCCGCCTGGCCGAGATGGCCACCAGTCGTCACCTTGGCGTGTCCTTGACGGACATTGAGGGCGAGTTCCGGGTGGACCGCCGCACGGTGTGCATTTCGAGGGATCCGGCCGGTTGTTCCAACAACATCCGGTCAGTCATTCCGGAGTATCCGGTCACCTGAGGATCGTTGCCGCGTATGCATGGTTTTTGATGTCAGGCTCTTTGGCCTTCGTAAACGTTCTCGGCTGGGTTGCCCGCCGTTCTCATCGAATGGCCGTCGAGTTCCATGCGGTAGGCGTTGTGAACGAGGCGGTCGACGATCGCGTCGGCAAAGGTGGGTTCGTCGGTCACGGCCTGCCATGCCGTGACGGGCAACTGGCTGGTGATCAGGATTGATCCTCGGTCGTGGCGGTCTTCGACAATTTTCATCAGGCCTCGGCGCTGACCGGCGGTCAGCCTATCGGGGCCCCAGTCGTCGAGGATGAGCAAGTCAGCTTTGACCACCGACTGGAACAGCTTGGGGAAGCTTCGGGCTTGGTACGATAAAGGTTGTCCTTCAAAATAGAATGGACTGGTGAATAGGATCTGACGCCGATGGTCAGCGCCCGTTCGCAGGCGGCTTCCAAGGATTCCGGTTCTTGCTGCTTGGCCAGACGCATGATGCCCCGGCAGAAGCAGAAGCCCTGCTCAGGGTGGCTTGCGTGTCAGGATACCGCGCGCACGGGTGCCTGACCGAGCCGCGGCATGAACGTGCCGTTTGATGATGACGCTGTTAGCTCAAATGATCAGAAGCCGCCGTAGGGATCGCTTCCCCATCTTTGTCATGGCTCCGAGGCGCTGCTTGCCACCGGTGGAATGCTTGCCTGGCACCAGACCCAACCAAGCCGCAAAGTCGCGTGCCTTGCGGAAGGTCTCGGGCGCGGGAGCCACCACCGCGATGGACGTGGCGATCAGCGGTCCAATGCCCGTCACTGTCATCAGCCGGCGGGCCAGCTCGTTTGCCTTTGCCCGACGAACGATCTCGGCATCGAGCTTGCCGATCTCGGCCTCCGGATGGGCCAGTGCCGCGACCAGAACCTTGAGCGTTCCGAAGGCGTCGTCCGGCAAGCCGCTGGCGGGGTCCTCGACGATGGCGATCAGCTTCGCGGTGTTCGCCGCTCCTTGAGGGACGATATGCCCGAACTCTGTCAGATGGCCCCGCAGTGCGTTGATCGCGTGAGTGCGCTGCCGGATCAGAAGCTCACGGACCAGAAAGGCCATCACTGCCCCTTGGGCCTCTTCGCTCTTTACGGGCACGAAACGCATGGTCGGGCGCCGTGCTGCCTCGCAGATTGCCTCCGCGTCAGCAGCATCATTCTTCTGGCGCTTAACGAAGGGCTTGACGTAGGCAGTGGGGATTAGCCGAACTTCGTGCCCCAACTTGCCGATCTCGCAGCCCCAGTAGTAATTCCGCCGCAAGCCTCCATCACGACGATGCAGCGGGCTCACTCGCTGAAGAAGGCCAACACTTGATCCCGCCTCAGCTTATTGCGAAAGAAAGCACTCCCCGAAGTGCCAACTCCGTGCGCTTGGAACACATTCTTCCCTAGGTCGAGCCCGACCGTGGCAATCTACGACATGACCGCTCTCCTATGTGGATCCTCGCAGACCCACCTTGTCACACAGCTGCCGTCGGGGGGCGACCACATCATAAACGCCTTAGAGATACCAAGGCAGTATCGCTCTCCCAAAATGGTTCGGTTTGAGGCAGATTTCTCATGCGACCATCGGTTGCCATGGCATGAGACGCAGATTAGCGTGCGCCTAGGGTCGGCCGATCTGGGCCGGCGCGGGGAGAAACGGCAATGCAGGCATTTGATCTTGATAGCTCTTTGGTCGAAACTTATGCCAGCTTCTCACGGTCATTCAGCAAGGTCCGGGCGCCTGACCTCAAGTCCGCCATCGACGCCCACTACAACGACGGTCAGTTCTGGCCTGATGCGCTGCTCTCGATCAACCCGCAGTTCATGCAGGGGGCAACCTCGACGCAGTTGGCAGCCAAAGGGGATATTGACCCGCTGACGGCACAGGTTTTCCGGATCAAGGGTCAGCCGATCCAGTTTCACGCGCACCAGACCGAGGCGATCGCCAAGGGCAGCGCGGGCAAGAGCTTCATCGTCACAACTGGCACCGGTTCGGGAAAGTCGATGTGCTTCTTCGTACCAATCATTGACGCCATTATCAGGGCCAAGAAGGCCGGGCACCCGGCACGGACGCGGGCGATTATCGTCTATCCGATGAACGCCTTGGCCAACAGCCAGATGAAGGAAATCGACGGCTCCATCAAGCAGGCTGGGTTGCCAGATCACCTGCGGCCCGTCGTCAAGCGCTATACCGGGCAAGAGGACGATGAAAGTCGGCAGGCCGTAGCAGCCAACCCGCCCGATATTCTTCTCACCAACTTTATGATGCTGGAGTTGTTGTTGACCCGGCAGGACAAGCTGGACGAGACCGTGATTGGCAACGCGAAGGGGCTGGAGTTCATCGTCCTCGACGAGCTGCACACCTATCGCGGGCGGCAGGGTGCTGATGTTGCGGTGCTGGTGCGGCGCTTGCGTGACCGTTGTGCGGATGGCCGTCCGCCGGTCTGCATTGGCACTTCAGCCACGATGGTCAGCGATGGATCGGATGCGGAACGGGCCAAGACCGTGGCCAATGTGGCGTCGCGCTTGTTTGGGACGAGTATTCTGCCTGACGCGATCATTGACGAAAGCCTTCGCCGGGCGACCGATGAAACACTGTCGCTGGCAGCTATAGCAAATGGGTTGAAGGCGGCGGTCACGGAACCTCTCCCCGCTGTCCTGACCGATGCCATGTTGAGGAAGCACCCTCTAGCCGTCTGGGCTGAACTTGAGCTTGGACTGATCGAGGGCAAAGTCCGCAAACGCAAAACGCCCAGGCCATTCAATGAAGCCGCCGAAGCTTTGGCGGCAGCAACGGGCCTTGATATTCCTGAATGCACCGAAGCTCTGACCCGCTTCCTCACCACCTCCAGCCGCCCTGAAACGGAACGTGGCGGCAAGGGTGACAAAGCATTTCTTGCCTTCAAGCTCCACCGCTTCATCGCGGGCTCGGGCGAAGTTTTCACGACCCTCAAGAAACCTGATCGGCGCGTCTACCTTGACGGACAGATCAACGACCCCGCAGACCCGGCCGCCAGGCTTTATCCAACCAGGTTCTGCCGGGACTGTGGCCAGGAGTTCCATTTGGCTTCCCTGACCGAGGTTGACGGCGTGGGCACCTTCATAGCTCGCGGAGCGGACGACAGTCCGATCAAGGGCGACGCGGATGATGATGTTGCTGGATACCTGACGCCAACCGGTGACGGCGACGCTGATTACATGTTCGATGGGACCGATAGTAGCTTCCCCGAAGAATGGCAGGAGGACCACAAGAGCGGGACGCGGCTGAAAACCAGCCGCAAGCCGCAGGCACCCAGGCGCATGGTTCTGGCGTCAGATGGCAGTTCGTCAGAGGGCGGCCAGGCGTTCTGGTTCCTGCCCGGCAAGTTTACCTTTTGCCCACGCTGCCATGAACAACCTTCGCCCAACTCCAGCGAAAGGTCGAAGCTGGCTGGCCTGTCGGCAGAAGGCCGCAGCTCGGCCACCACGCTAATCACGTCAAGCGCCCTGGAATGGATGAACCGTCCGGACAGCGGGGTCAGCAAGCACAAGCGCAAGCTCCTCGCCTTCACGGATAACCGCCAAGACGCTGCCCTTCAGGCCGGGCACTTCAACGACTTCCTGTTTGTCGGCCTGCTGCGTGGCGCAATCCTTCGCGCGGTCATCAAGGCTGGGGACGAGGGGTTGGAAGACAGCGAGTTCGGCCTTCGCGTGAGCCGGGCACTGGGTTTCACCGCCGACAATGCGCCCATGCGGAAGCATTGGATGGCCGACCCGGATTTGGCCACCGTCCAGCGCAAGAATGCTGAAACCGTTTTGTCCAAGGTTCTGGCGCATCGCGTGTGGACAGATCTGCGGCGCGGCTGGCGATTTACCAACCCAAGCCTATCGGTTCTGAAGCTGATCCGCGTCGACTATCTGGGCTTGGCTGAAATCGCCGCCAACGGCCCGCTGATGGATGAGGCCAGCATCGTCTTGGGCAAGTTGGACCCCGAGCGCCGGGGGACCGTCCTCCGCCACATCTTGGATGCGTTCCTTGAGGGTCTGGCCATCGATACGGAGTCCCTTGATCCGACGGTCTTGGAAGAGTCCATCGCGCCAACATCACGCTCCCTGCTTCGCGAACCTTGGGCGATGGATCCCCGTGAAAAGGCCCGGTCCTACACCTCCTTTATGCTGTTCCCGCCGGCCAAAAGGGAAACGCGGCTGGCAGATGAGTTGACCTTCATCCGGGGTGGCGCGCGGTCACGGCTGGCACGTGTGATCAACAAGAAGTCTGTACTGGGCGAGAAACTGAAAACGGACGACTACATGGCCTTCATGGAGAGCGTGCTTGCCGTGCTTGCGGCCGAAGGGCTGATCCGCCCAGTCGGCACCTATCAAGACCGCCCCGGCTGGAGGCTTATCCCCTCCGCCGTTCGTCTGTTTCCGGGCGAGGCTTTGGGGAAGCCTGAAGCCATGGGGAACCCCTACTTCCACAACCTCTACACCTCGATTTCCGATGGTTTGACCAAAGATCAAAGCCCCTATTTCGGCCTTGAGGGGCGCGAACACACAGCGCAAGTCAGGCAGGATCAACGCGAATGGCGTGAATGGCGTTTCCGCTTTGAGGCGGAAGACCAGCAGAACATCACCGACCATGTGGCAGACCTGCGTGCCGCATCTGAACCCACCAGCTTCCTGCCGGCCCTCTTTTGCTCTCCAACGATGGAGCTTGGAGTCGATATTTCGGCCTTGAACGCGGTCTACCTTCGCAACGTCCCGCCCACCCCCGCAAACTATGCACAGCGCGCGGGTCGAGCGGGCCGGTCCGGCCAGTCAGCACTGATTGTCACCTATTGTTCGGCGTACAGCCCGCATGATCAGTATTTCTTCAGCCGCCGCGCCGACATGGTTGCCGGCCAAGTGCGCCCGCCAGAGCTCGACATTTCCAACGAGGCCCTGGTGCGCTCGCATCTTCATGCCGTGTGGCTTGCCGAGGCCCGGCTTGCCTTGTCGCCTGATATTCCCAAAAGCCTCGATCTCTTGGCCCCCGGTTACCCCCTGAACGCTGAAATCTTGAGACGAATCTACGCGCCAGAGCTGAAGAAGGCCGCTCAGCCTGCGATGCGGCGTGTTCTGGATCAGGTGCTTGCGTCGTTGCCGTCCAACCCGTTCTGGCTGGGTGATCCTGACACTTTCGTGGCCGATGTTGCAGCTGAAGCCCCGGAAGCACTGGATGACGCCTTCCAAAGGTGGCGGCAGCTTTACAGTTCCGCCCGCAAACAGTTGAGCGAGGCCAACGTGCGATCCGAGATGGCCGGGCTTTCCCGCTCGGAACTGATTGGCATCAAACAGGCCCAAGCCCAAGCCATCGAGCAAATTACCATCCTCGAACAAGGTCGGGCCACCAATGGGTCCGACTTCTACTCCTATCGTTATCTTGCCACCGAGGGCTTCCTGCCCGGCTACAACTTCCCGCGCCTGCCGCTTTATGCCTTTGTGCCGTCGACTGGATCACCATCCAAGCAAGGTGCTTTCCTGTCACGGGCGCGCTTCCTAGCCATTTCCGAGTTTGGCCCCCGCAGCCTGATCTACCATGAGGGCCGGGCCTATCGGGTCGTGAAGGCAAAGCTGCCGCCAGAATCCAAGTCCGAAACCGGTGAAGGATTGGCGACCAAGGAAATCTATATCTGCCCGACCTGTGGCGGGGCACACGACGTTGAAACCGAGCGCTGTCATGCATGCAGGTCGCCGATGGCCAATGCCGCCCCAATCCGTAAAACCCTGCGGATCGACAATGTGGAAACCGCCCCGGCCGACCGCATTACGGCCAATGACGAGGAACGCGTCCGCCAAGGATTTGAGATTCAGACCGCCTTCTCTTGGCCCATGAAAAATGGCGTGCCGGAAATCTCTGAGGCTGTTGTCGCAGCTGATGGACAGCCCTTGATGATCTTGCAGTATGCCAACAGGGCCGAAATCAGCCGCCTGAACAAAGGGCTGAAGCGTCGCCGCGACAAGACAATTCTGGGCTTCGGCATCGACCCCCGCTCCGGCTTCTGGAACAAGGCCGAAGATGAGGTCGAGGTGGACGCGCCGCCTGATGAGGTAAAGTCGGTCCGCATCGTGCCCATCGTGAAGGATACCAAGAACGCTTTGTTGTTGCGGTTCTCCAATCCGGACGCCTGGTCGGCCACGGCCCTGACGACGGTGCAGCATGCCTTGATGCGGGGCGTGGAGATTGCCTACCAGCTTGAAGAGGGGGAGGTCCTTGGGGAACCCCTGCCGTCACGGGATGATCGCCGGGCAGTGCTGGCATACGAGGCGACCGAGGGTGGCGCTGGGGTCCTGAACCGCTTGATCGCCGACCCCCATGCCTTGGCCAATATTGCACGCAGCGCCCTAGATCTGATGCACTTCAACCACGTTGACCAAGCCATTGTCGCGAACGACCCCACCCAGTTGCAAGATCAAGTCGAGGCCTGTGTCAAAGGCTGCTACCGTTGCCTTCTGTCCTACTTCAACCAGCCGGACCACGAGCAGATCGACCGCACTGACCCAGAGGCCAAGCGCCTGCTTGTGGCTTTGGCCCGTGGCGAAGTGCGCATGTCATCCACCAGTGTCGACGCTGACGGCGGCTGGCCCGCTGCCATAGCGGCCGCCGACCTTCCAAAGCCTGACGAGGCGAAGGTTACGCTGGGCGGTTTAACTTTCGCCTTCTCATGGCCGGCCCACTACGTCCTGGCTCACCATGGCACGATCCCTGATGTAGCCCGCACCGCTGCCGAAGACGCCAGCTGGTCGGTCATCCAACTCCCATCGTCGGGCTTCGAACTGCCCGCCGACCTCTTCGCATATCTGGAAGGCTAGACCATGGCATCCCCTTTTTCTCCCGGCGATCTTGTGCGGGCGCGTGGTCGCGAATGGGTGAACCTGCCTTCAACCCGCGATGGCTGGCTGTCACTGCGACCGTTGTCAGGTTCGGAAAACGATGTGGTGCTGCTGAACCCGGCGCTGGAACTAACGGCCGTTGAGCCTGCCCGCTTTGACATGCCCATCGACGCCCAAGTGACAGTGCAGGCCAATGCCGCGTTGTTGGCGGAGGCCTTGCGCCTCACCCTGCGCCGCGGTGCAGGACCTTTCCGCTCTGCCGCTCAAATCGGGTTTGATCCCCGCATCTACCAGTTGGTGCCACTCCTGATGGCGCTGCGGCTTCCGGTCCCGCGCCTGCTGATCGCTGACGACGTTGGCATCGGTAAGACCATCGAGGCCGGGCTGATCCTGCGCGAGCTTATGGACCGGGGCGAGCTTGATGCCTTTGCGGTGCTTTGTCCGCCGCATCTTGTCGAACAATGGACGGGCGAACTTTCCACCCGCTTCGGCATTGACGCCGTCGCAGTTACCTCCGGGTCCGCCGTTCGGCTGGAGCGGGACCTCCTGCCTTCGCAATCCCTGTTTGACGTGCATCCGTTCACAGTCGTCAGCCTTGATTATATCAAAGCCGAAAAGCGCCGGGACAACTTCGCCAAGGCCTGCCCGAAGATGGTGGTGATCGACGAGGCGCATTCCTGCGTCGGTACGCACAAAGGCAAACAGCAACGCTTCGACCTGTTGCAGGGTCTGGCGCGCGACCCTGAACGTGCCCTGATCATGCTGACCGCCACCCCGCACAGCGGCGATGAAGAGGCCTTTGCGCGCCTGCTGTCCCTGATCGCACCGGAATTTGCGACCTTGAACTTCGAAAGCGAGCCTTACCGGGTCGCCCTTGCGAGGCACTATGTTCAACGCCGGCGGATTGACCTGGTATCGGGTGACTGGGCCGAGGATCGGGCCTTCCCCAAGCACATGACGATGGACCGCGAATATCGGTTGAGCCGATCCCACCTCGATTTCCACGAAGCCATCCTGGATTACTGCTTCGGCCTCGTTGCCCGCGCTGATGGCAAGCGCGAACAGCGCTTGGCCTTCTGGGGCACCTTGGCGCTGATGCGGTGTGTGGGCTCTTCTCCAGCTGCGGCACTTAGCGCCCTGCGCAACCGCATGTCCGCAGAGGCGGAGCGATTGGAGCCGCAGATCTACGATGATGACAGCGACGATGAAGATGCCGTTGACGTGGAGCCGGCCACTTTTGCCGGGGATGCAGACTTGGCCGATCTGGTGGCCCGTGCGGCAAAGCTGAAGGACGAAAAAGACCCGAAAATCGAAAGTCTGATCGGCTTGCTGGCATCAGCCGTCAAATCTGGCGCCAACCCAGTCGTCTTCTGCCGCTATATCAGCACGGCGGATCATCTCCGGGATGCACTGAAAAGGGCCTTCCCAAAGCTGCGCATAGAGTCCGTTACGGGTGTCTTGACCCCGGAAGAGCGCCGCAACCGTGTCGCGTCGATGGCGGATGACGATCAGCGCATCCTGGTCGCCACGGACTGCTTGTCGGAGGGTATCAACCTTCAGACCCTTTTCGACACGGTCATCCATTATGACCTGTCCTGGAACCCAACCCGCCACCAACAGCGCGAGGGTCGGGTCGACCGGTTTGGTCAACCCAAGTCCGAGGTCAGGTCCATCCTGATGTTCTCGCCCGATAGCGCCATCGACGGGGCCGTGCTGGAAGTTATCCTTCGCAAGGCCGAGGCGATCCGTAAGGCCACTGGCGTCGCCGTGCCGTTGCCAGAGGAGCGTGGGCCGGTAACCGACGCCCTTATGGCCTCGATGATGTTGCGCCGGGGCGGAATGAAGCAGCTGTCCTTCGACCTCCGGCTGGACGACAGCACGAAGCTGATGGACCAACGCTGGCGGGATGCCGAGGACGGCGAACGCAAGTCCCGCACCCGATTTGCCCAAAATGCCATGAAACCCGCAGAGGTCGGCCCGGAATGGGCGAAAGCCCGCGCCCTGCTTGGGGATCCTGCGGCCGCCATGGCCTTCGTAAGCGCCGCCATGTCACGCTTCGATGCCCCTCTGGAGCCGAAGAAGAACGGATTTGCTGCGCACCTACATGGGCTGGATTCCCGGCTGCGCGAACGGCTGGAAGAGCGTGACCTTGTGAGAACCATTCGTATTGCCACCACTGACCCGGTGCCGGCAGGTTCAACATTGTTGACCCGGACCCATCCCCTGACCACCACCTTGGCCGAAGCTCTTGTCGAAGGGGCGCTTGATCCATTGGCACTGGAGGGCTTGGGCTTGGGCCGCACCGGAGCATGGCCAAGTTCGGCGGTGAAAAAGAAAACCACCCTCGTCCTTTTGCGCCTGCGGATGAAGCTCACCGTACACGCCCGCCGTGAAAGGTTGCTGCTGGCCGAGGAGGCCGCCCTAGTTGCCCTGCAGGATGGCCAAGTCGTGGCATCCGGTGAGGCCGCAAGGACCCTGCTACAAGCTGCGGCGACACATGACCTTGCCCCCATCGCCCGCGACCGTTTCATCGCAGCGGCGCATGTAGACCTGCCCGGGATCGTATCGGGTCCCCTGCAGGATTTTGCGCGCATCAGGGCCGAGGAGCTTCTTGCCGACCACGCCCGAATGCGTGCGGCATCGGGTTCAGCGTCCCGCGTCTCAGTTGAACCGGCTTTGCCACCGGACGTGATCGGCCTCTTCGTCCTTCTTCCGGCGGGGGTTTGATCGCATGGCACGCAAACCCAACGCTGACTTTGCCGCCTGGCCCGCGCTGACCCTTGAGGGCAACTTGATCGCGCCGGCTATGATCGCCATCGTCGCCAACCAGCGTCCCACCGAAAAGGAAGAGGCGACCTATGGCCTACGCAAGGGCCTGACCATTCGGGACGAAATCACGCTCGCCTTCCGCGTCGGCCAAGCCCATTTTGATGACTTCGCGAAAGTTGACGCCCCATCCTTGGCAGTCACCACCCGGTTTATCCGCGGCCTGCTGTCCGAGGCCTTCGGTTTTACTGACCTCGCTCAAGGCGCCCTACCCATCGCACTGACCGCCGGTAAGGGCCGCATCCCCTTCGTCGTCGTGCCTCCATCAGACCCCATAGACCGCCGCTCAGCGGTCCTGTCGACCGATCGCTCCCGTTCCGCTGCCTTTGCCCTGCAAGACCACCTCAACGCCCGGGATGACGCCCTGTGGGGCCTTGCCACCAACGGCACCATCCTGCGCCTCATGCGCGACAACGCTTCTCTCACCCGCCCGGCCTATATCGAAGCCAACCTGAGCCAGATCTTCCAGACCGAGGATCTTGCCTCCTTCGCCACCCTCTGGCTCCTGATCCACCGCACCCGCTTTGGCCAGCCCGGCAGCCCGGCAACCGATTGCGCACTGGAACGCTGGCGCGAGTCCGGCGCCAAGGAGGGTGAGGTTGCCCGTGACCGCCTTGCCAAACAGGTCGAGGAGGCCCTGAAGATCCTCGGCTCGGGCTTTCTGGAAGCCAACCCCGAGCTTCGCGCCCAACTGACCTCGGGCCAGCTTCCCCTGACCCAATGGTTCAACGAACTCCTCCGGCTCATCTACCGCCTGATCTTCCTCATGGTGGCTGAGGATCGCAACCTGTTGCACCCTGAAAGCGCAGGCCAGGATGCCAAACGCCTGTACCACGAGGGCTATTCCATGGCCCACTTGCGCGATCAGGCACTGCGTCGCGCCGCTTGGGACCGCCACCATGACCGGTTTGAGGGCATGAAGGTTGCCTTCGGCGCCCTGGCCAAAGGCGAGCCCCTGCTGGCCCTGCCGGCCCTCGGCGGCCTCTTCACCGCCACCCAGTTGCCCCACCTCGACAATGCCAAGCTGCCGAACAAGGCCTTCCTGAACGCCCTCTACCGCCTCGCCTACCTCAAATCCGACGCCGCCATCCTCCCCGTCAACTGGCGCGCGATGGAGACCGAAGAGCTGGGCTCCGTCTACGAATCCCTCCTCGAACTGCAACCCCAACTCACCGCCGATGGCAAAGCCCTGACCTTCGCCACCGAATCCGCCGAGCAGAAAGGCAACCAGCGCAAGACCACCGGCAGCTATTACACCCCCGACAGCCTGGTCCAGGCCCTGCTCGACACCGCCCTCAACCCCGTCATCGACCAGTGCGAAGCCGCTGACGACCCCGCAAAGGCCCTCCTCGCCCTCACCGTCATCGACCCCGCCTGCGGCTCCGGTCACTTCCTGCTGGCCGCCGCCCGCCGCATTGCCACCCGCCTCGCCCGCCACCGCGCAAACGGCACCCCCTCGGCCACCGACTTCCGCCACGCCCTCCGCGATGTCGCCCGTCACTGCCTGCACGGCGTCGACCGCAACCCCATGGCCGTCGAACTCACCAAAGTCGCCCTCTGGATCGAGACGGTCGACCCCGGCAAACCCCTCGGCTTCTTTGACGCGCAAATCCGCTGCGGCGATGCACTGCTCGGTGTCTTCGACCTCAAGGCGCTGGACGCCGGCATCCCCGACGCCGCCTACAAACCCCTGTCCGGCGACGACAAACCCACCGCCAAATACTACGCCAAGGCCAACAAGGATGCCAAAACCGGCCAGGCCACCTTTGACTTCGACAAGGGTCGCACCGGCCTGCCCGAACAGCGCCAGCTTGCCGCCGACTATACCGGCTTTCGCGCCCTGACCGAAGACACGCTCGACCAGATCGAGGCCAAACGCGCAGGCTTTGACCGCTACCGAAACTCGCAGCGCTATCACTGCGACGAGATGGCCTGCGACATGTATATCGCGGCCTTCCTGCTGCCCAAAGTCGGCGGCGCCCCCGCCAGCCGTGGCGCGCGGCAAGTCCCCACCTCCGAGGATGTGTGGATCGCCAAGAAGAACGGTCAGGTCTGGGGCCCGCTGATCCAAAAGGCCGACGTCGCCCGCAAAGCCCGCGCCTTCCACTGGCCGCTGGAGTTTCCCGATGTGATGCAACGCGGCGGCTTTGACGTGGTGCTGGGCAACCCCCCGTGGGAGCGGATCAAGCTGCAAGAGCAAGAGTTCTTCGCCGCCCGCTCGCCCGA
>CANGHD010000098.1 GCA_947453525.1 Paracoccaceae bacterium
ACGTGGTAGCCGCCGTCGACGTGGATGATCTCACCTGACGTGCAGTTGCCGTAGTCCGAGCAGAGCCAGACGGCGGTTCCGCCGATCGCCTCCAGCGTGGCGTTCTGGCGCATCGGGGCGTTCGCCTCGGTATGGCGGAAGGTGGCGCGGGCGCCGCCGATGGCCGCCCCGGCGAGGGTTTTCATCGGGCCGGGCGAGATGGCGTTGACGCGGATTTTTTGCGGGCCGAGGTCATTGGCGAGGTAGCGGGTGGCGGATTCCAATGCGGCTTTGGCGACGCCCATGACGTTGTAGTTGGGTGTGACGCGGTTGGAGCCGGCGTAGGTCAGGGTGATAAGGCTGCCCCCGTCGGGCATCAGGTCAGCGGCGCGGCGGCTGACGTCGATGAAGGAGAAGCAGGAGATGGCGAGGGAATGGCTGAAGTTGCCCCGGGTCGTGTTGATGAAGCGGCCTGTCAGCTCGTTCTTGTCAGAGAACGCGATGGCGTGGACGAGGAAATCGATCGTGCCCCAGCGGTCCTTGAGCCCGGCAAAGCAGGTGTCGAGGCTTTCGTCGTTGGTCACATCGACATCGACGAGGAAATCTGACCCCAGCGAGGCGGCCAGCGGTTCCACCCGCTTGCCGAAGGCGTCGCCCTGATAGGAGAAGGCGAGGTCCGCCCCCTCGCCATGCAGGGCCTTGGCAATACCCCAGGCAATGGAGCGTTCGTTGGCCACGCCCATGATCAGGCCGCGCTTGCCCTTCATCAGTTCCGCCATCTTGTCCCCCTTTGAGGCTCCGGTTGCTCCGGATTAGCCGAGATATTTGCTCATCACGAGCGTCGCATTGGTGCCGCCGAAGCCAAAGCTGTTAGAGAGGACCGAGTCAAGCTCTACGCCTTCGCGAAGGGTCATCACGATCTCGGATGGGTCAAGCGCCGGGTCGAGGGTGGTGATGTTGGCGGAGGCGGCGATGAAGGACTTGTTCATCATGATCAGCGAATAGATCGCCTCGTGCACACCGGTGGCACCCAAGGAGTGGCCCGTCAGGGATTTGGTGGACGCCACGGGCGGGGTCTGGCCCCGGCCGAAGACGCGGCGGATCGCCTCCATCTCGGTCACGTCGCCGACGACGGTGGAGGTGCCGTGGCTGTTGATGTAGTCGATGTGGCGGCCTTCCGGCAGGGTGGAGAGGGCCAGTTTCATCGACCGTTCACCGCCTTCGCCGGAGGGGGCCACCATGTCATGGCCATCGGAGGTGGCGCCGTAGCCGGTGACCTCGCCGTAGATTTTCGCGCCTCGGGCGAGGGCGTGGCCCAGTTCTTCAAGGACCACGACACCGCCGCCGCCTGCGATGACGAAGCCGTCACGGGTGGCATCGTAGGGGCGCGAGGCGGTGGAGGGGGTGTCATTGTATTTCGAGGACATGGCACCCATGGCGTCGAAGAGGCAGGATAGCGTCCAGTCGAGTTCCTCACCGCCGCCGGCGAAGACGATGTCCTGCTTGCCCATCTGGATCAGTTCGGTGCCGTTGCCGATGCAATGTGCCGAGGTGGAGCAGGCCGAGGTGATGGAATAGTTGACACCCTTGATCTTGAAGGGGGTGGCGAGGCAGGCCGAATTGGTCGAGGACATGCAGCGGGTGACCATGAAGGGGCCCATCTTCTTGGGCGCGCCCTTGTTGATCACAGCGTCGAAGGCGGCGAAAAAGTTCGAGGTCGAAGGGCCGCCGGAGCCCATGATCAGACCGGAGCGTTCGTTGGAGACATCTTCGGGCGCAAGGCCGGCGTCGGCGATGGCTTGTTTCATGGCGAGAAAGTTGTAGGCCGCTCCCGGTCCCATGAAGCGCAGATCGCGCTTGTCGATGTGGTCTTCCAGCACGATCTGCGGCTGCCCCTTCACCTGAGAGCGAAAGCCGCGCTCGGTGTAATCCGGGGCGGCGACGATGCCGGATTTGCCGGCGCGCAGGGAGGTTTCCACCTCATCCGCCGAGTTGCCGATGGGAGAGATGATGCCGAGGCCGGTGATGACGACGCGACGCATGGGATATCCTTTCCGGGAAGAGTTGACCCTATATGGGGTCAGGATCAGGGGGCTGCGACCTTCAAGTTGCAGAGAGGGCGACTTTCATGTCGGTGACCTGATAGATCACCTCGCCATCCGCTTCGACGCGGCCATTGGCCACGCCCATGGTCAGGCGTCGGGAGGTCAGCGCCTTGGTGAAATCGACGGTGTAGCGCAACAGCTTGCGATCGGGGCGGACCATGCCCGTGAGTTTCACCTCTCCGACGCCCAGCGCATAGCCGCGGCCCTGCCAGCCGCGCCAGCCGAGGTTGAAGCCGGTCAGTTGCCAGAGGCCGTCGAGGCCAAGGCAGCCGGGCATGATCGGGTTGCCGGGGAAGTGGCAGGCGAAGAACCACAGGTCGGGCGTGATGTCGAACTCGGCCACCACATGGCCCTTGCCGAAGGCGCCGCCGTCTTCGGAGATGTCGGTGATACGGTCCATCATCAGCATCGGCGGGGCGGGAAGTTGCGCGTTGCCGGGGCCGAAAAGTTCACCCCGCGCGCAGGCCAGAAGCGCTTCCTTGTCAAATGTGGTCGGAAAAGCGCTCATCTTGCCAGTGTCTCCGTCGGACTGCTCAAACTCGTTTCAGCCCGTGTAACATTTCGAGAGAAGGACGCGCAAGGTGGCGTCCTGTCATAGGGCGTTGCCAAGGTGCCGCGGTTCGCTATCCTGCGGCGCTGCGGGATCGTTGGAATGCAAGGGATCGGGAATGGCTGAAGGTTCAAGGGGGCTGTCGCACGAGGCCTGGGGCGGGCTGGTCTTGATTGCGGCGACGGCGGCGGCGCTGGTGGCGGCGAACTCACCATGGGCCGGGGCCTATCAGGCCTTTCTGGGACTGCAGATCACGGTTGCGGCCGGAGGGCGGTTCTTGTCCATGCCTATGATTTTGTGGGTGAATGACGCGTTGATGGCGGTGTTCTTCCTGATCATCGGGCTGGAGTTGAAGCATGAGATGCTGGAGGGCCGCCTGCGCGATCCGCGCGCAGTGATCCTGCCGGGGCTGGCGGCTTTCGGCGGGATGGTGGTTCCGGCACTGGTCTATCTGGGCGTGACATCGGCGGCAGGGGTCGCTCAGGGCTGGGCCATTCCCTGTGCCACCGACATCGCCTTTGCGCTGGGCGTGCTGGCATTGGCGGGGCCGGGGCTGCCGCCGGGCCTGCGCAGTTTCTTGCTGACGCTGGCCATTCTGGACGATCTGGGCGCGATCCTGATCATCGCGGTGTTTTACGGGCACGATCTGCACCTGCTGTACCTTCTGGCCGCTTTGCTGCCCATCGCGGGCATGCTGGTTCTGACGCGGCTGAAGGTGGGGCGGTTGGCTCCGGCGCTGGCTTTGGGGGCGGTTCTGTGGGTGCTGGTACTGCAATCGGGCATCCATGCGACACTGGCCGGGGTGGTGACGGCCTTCTGCATCCCGCTGCGCGACCGCAACGGCGGCCATCCGCTGGATCATCTGGTGGCAAGCCTGCAACCCTATGTGACCTTCCTGATCGTGCCGCTGTTTGCCTTTGCCAACGCCGGACTGCCGCTCGGCGAATTGAGCCTTGCTGGAACCGGTGGGCAGATTGCGCTGGGCGTGGGCTTGGGGCTGATCGTCGGCAAGCTGGTTGGCGTGCTGGGGACGACCTATGTGCTGGTCAAGCTGGGCATCGGGGCCCTGCCCGAGGGGATGCGGCTGCGCCATGCGGCGGCGGCGGCGCTGCTGGCGGGGATTGGCTTCACCATGTCGCTGTTCATCGGAGGCCTTGCGTTTCCCGAGGGGTCCGAGATGAACGCGGTCCGGCTGGGGGTGCTGGGCGCCTCGGTTCTGGCGGCGGGGCTGGGCTTGGCCCTGCTGCGCAAGCTCTCTGGCCATGCGGGCCCGGCATCGTTATAGTCCTACACCTGTACAGCAGGGCAGGGACGATGACACCGCAGGATGACGGGATGATGACGGGCGAGACGGCTTTGGAAGCGACCCGCGTGGCCGAGTGGCTGGCGCGCGGCGGCTTGCGTCCGACCCGCCAGCGCCTGGCCTTGGCGCGGCTTCTGGTGGGCGATGGGCTGAACCGCCACGTCACCGCCGAAAGCCTGTTTGCCCTGACCGGTGGCGTGGGCGAGAAGGTCAGCCTTGCCACCGTCTACAACACACTGCGCGCCTTTTGTGCGGCGGGGCTGGTGAACGAGGTCGTCGTCGACGGCGCCCGCAGCTATTTCGACACCCGGATGGATGATCACCCGCATTTCTACTGGGAAGACAGCCACGCCCTGACCGATGCGCCGGCGGAGGACGTGAAGATCGCCTCGCTGCCGGCCGCCCCCGAAGGAACCCAGATCGCCCGCGTCGACGTGGTGATCCGCCTGCGCCGCACCTGAAAGGCCACTCCTCAAAGGCCACTCCTGAAAGGACCGCCATGATCCGCCACGCCGCCCTGTTTCGCCTGAACCATGCCGCAGGCTCTGACGCCGAGGCCGGCTTTCTGTCCGACTTGGCGGGCCTCAAGACCATTCCCGGTGTCGAAGCCTTCGAGATCGCGCGGGAGGTCAGCCCAAAGAACGAGTATGGCTTCGCCGTTTCGATGACCTTCGCCGATCAGGCGGCCTACGACGCCTATAACAGCCACCCCGCCCATGTGACCTTCGTGCAAGGCCGCTGGATCCCGGAAGTGGCGGCGTTCATGGAGCATGACACGGTCGCGCTGGCGGTGTGAGCGGGCCGGACCAAGAGGTCAGACCCCGAAGGACACGGTGTCCAGTACGATGAAGTCTGCGGCACTGAGCGTTGGGGCACCGGCGGCTGTCAGGCTGAAACCCGCGATCAGCCGGGCGGCCTGCGGGCCGGAGCCGTCACTGTCGAAATACAGCCTGCCCAAGGTGGTGTCATAGAGGAGCCGGTCGGTGCCGTTGCCCGCCACGCCGTTGGCATTGGCCAAGAACCAGTCTGAGACCGGCACGCTGCCGTCGGCCGACCGGTCAAACGCGCCGAATTCGGCACGTGACAGCAGGATGTGATCTTCACCCGGGGCAAAGTCCCGGATGCCGTCGGCGTCGATGGGTTTGGTGGGGTGCAGCCAGAAGCTGTCCGCCCCGGCGCCGCCGAACATCTGATCCAGGCCGCCGTCGCCCGACAGGGTGTCATCGCCCTTGCCGCCGAACAGGGTATCGGCCCCGGCCCCGCCGCACAGCAGGTCCGATCCCGCGCCGCCCGCCAGCATGTCGCGTCCCGCGCCGCCGTTGATGCTGTCATTGGCCGCGCCCGTCGTCACCGCCTCGGCATCGTCGGAGCCTTGCAGAACGGCCGATCTGAGCCCGTTCAGGCCAAGTTCGCGCGACAAGTCCAGTGTGGTGGCGGCCCCGCTGGACATGAGAGACAAGACGACCGGACCCGCACTGGACTGGATCCTTGTGAAGCTTTCCAGTTGCGCTGCCATGGACCGCACGCTTTCGCCGCCGGTCTCCAGAACCTGCAGATTTTTCAGGATCAACGACGACAGGGTGGCATTCCCGGCGATCAGGGTGTTCGTGCCAAGGCCGCCGTCGATCGTGCCGCTGGAAAAGGCGGTTCCGGCGATGTCGATCACGTCGTTGCCTTTGCCCGCGCTGACCGTCAGAGCGGACCCGAGCCGATCGGAGATCAGATCAGCCCCGCCGCCCGTTGTCAGCACGTCATTGCCTGCACCGCCATCGACCGTGTCATCGCCGGCCGAGGTCGTCAGGCTCTCGTCATCGGCAGAGCCGGTCAAACGGATCGCTGCGCCGACATGGCCGATGAGAAGCTTGGCCTGAAGGTCAAGCTGGGTGGCAGCGCCGGTCGCGGCCAGATGCAGGGTGACTGACGCGCTGGGCTGGGTGTCACTGTAGCGGATACTGCGAAATCCCTGCAATTGCCCGGCCCGCGCCGTCACGCCGCCGCCGGTCAGCAAGATCTCGAAACCGCTGAGCGTGGCGCCCTGAAGCGACCCCGTTGCCTGCAGACTGTCGGTCCCGGTGCCGCCGTCAAGCACCGCCTCGGGGTTGAGGGCGGGGGTGTAGCTGACGGTATCGTCGCCGTCCCCGGTCAGCAGGGTCAGCGGTCCGGCCGTCAGAACGTTGACCGTATCGCTGCCGCCGCCGGTGGCGATCACATCGCCGCCGCCTGCGGCGACCGTGTCATTGCCATCGCCCAGCGTGATCGTCTCGGCATCGGTCGAGGTGATCAGCGCCACCCCGCGCGGCGTGCCGCCGGTATTCAGGGCCGCCGACAGGTCCAGCGCGGTGGCCGTACCGCTGGCCAACAGGGTCATGCCAAGTCCCGGCGTGGCCAGAGCGGGGGCGGATAGTCCGGCGGGCGTGTCGATCTGAATGCTGGCGAACCCTGCAAACTGGCTGGCCAGGCCGGTCAGGTTGCCCCCGGCTTCCAGTCGCTCAAACCCGCTGATCGCCGCACCGGACAGGGTGGTCCGGCCACGCAGTATCAGGACATCCGTCCCATCGTCGCCGGCCAGGATGCCGGACAGGGTGCTGCCGCCAAGGAGAATCACCGTGTCATCGCCGTCGCCGCCGTGCAGCGACAGGGGCGTGGTGGCGCTATCGGTCAGCCTGTCATCTCCCGCGCCGCCGTACAGCGTATCGGTGCCCTCGCCGCCAAAAAGCTGATCCTGGCCGCCGAGCCCGGCCAGCATGTCATTGCCTGCACCGCCGGCGATCTGGTCATTGCCCAAGCCCCCCGTCAAACCCTCGGCATCGGAGGAGCCGGTCAGGGTGATGTCGCTGCCGCTGGCGACCGATGCGCTAAGGTCAAGGGTGGTTGCGGCACCCGTTGCGGTCAGGGCCAGCGTGATGGGGCCGCTTGCTGACGTGATGCTTTGAAACGCGGCGAATTGGTCGGCCCGCGCCGTCACCGAGGCGCCGCCGGTCGAGAGGGTTTCCAGCCCGGCAAGGGTCAGTCCGGTCAGGTCCGCCGCACCCGACACCAGCCGGATGTCCAGCATGTCACGGCCACCGCCGCCGTCCAGAGTTCCGAGCAGGACGTCATCGCCGATCACCAGCCGGTCATCGCCCGCCCCGCCCCGCAACGTGGCGTTCAGGCCCGCGACATCCTGCAGCAGATCATCGCCCTCGCCGCCGCTCAACATGTCAGCGCCGCCGCCGCCATCCAGCGTGTCATTGCCAAGGCCGCCGTCCACCGTGTCATCCCCCAAGGCCGTGGTCAGGGTTTCAGGGTCGGCGCTTCCACCAAGGCGGACCGCTCTTGCCCCCTCGCCGAGGGCCAGCGCGCCGGTCAGGTTCAGCACCATGGCGTCGCCCGTGGCGACCAGAGCGAGGCTGACGGGCGTGTCGGGCGCATCTGCCGCCATGATCTTCGTGAAAGCGGCCAGTTGCGGGGCCGTGGCCCGAAAGGCCTCGCCCGCCGTGGTTTCCAGCACCTCGAAGCCCACGACGGTCAGGCCCGCGATGGTCTTGCCGCCGGTCAGGGTATCGGTTCCGTCGCCACCCGCGAGGCTGCCCGACAGCGGCGGCACGCTGCCCAGATCGACCCGGTCGTCGCCCTCGCCGGCATCGACCGAAACAGCTGCTGCCTTGGTCAACAGAATGCGGTCCCGGCCTGCGCCGGTCTGGATGACATCCGTTCCGCCGCCGCCGAAGACCGTGTCGTCGCCCGCGCCGGCAAAGATCGTCTCGTCATCCGGGGTTCCGACCAGCCAGACGCCATGCTGCACGCCGGCTGTGATCAACGACGTCGAGAGGTCCAACAAGGTCGCCCCGCCAGTGGCGGTCAGGAACAGCGTGACGCGTTCCCCCGGTTCGGGGCTTCGGGTCAGGAAGCTGGTGAACTGATTGAACTGGCTGGCCAGCCCGGTCACCGCATTATTGAAGGTCGACAGAACCTCCACGCTGGTCAGGGTCAGGGCGCTGATATCGCCGGCATCGGTCAGGATCAGGACGTCATTGCCCGGCCCGCCGTCAAAAAAGCCGGTGACCGCGCCGCTCTGGACGACTGCGACCTGATCGTCGCCCAGCCCGCCAAAGACTGCCATTCCATCAATGAAATCATCCTGCACGGCGTCAGAGCCTGCACCGCCAAAGTAAAGATCATGCCCGTCGCCGCCAAATAGCCGGTCATCCCGCCCACCGCCCGACAGCACGTCATCGCCTGGGCCCGCATAGATGATGTCAGCGCCATTCCCGGTGGTGATCGTCTCGGCATCGGCGGACCCGGTCAACTGCACGCCGCGCCCGACCGATCCGGCGTTCAGCGCGTCGGACAGGTCCAGCGTGGTGGCGGCGCCGGTGGCCTGCAGGCTCAGCTTGACGCGCAATCCGTCACTGGCCCCCGTGCCGTCGGTGCGGATCAAACCGAGCGCCTCGAACTGGCTGGCAAGCCCTGTCACGGTGGCGCCCAAGGTCTGCAACTCCTCCACCCCGGTGAAGGTCAATCCGGCGATCGAAGCGGCGGTCCCGCTGGCGATCAGGGCGTCCGCGCCGCCGCCCCCGTCCACCGCGCCGGTCATCGCGGCCGTCAGGACGAAGACATCGTCGCCAAGCCCGCCGTTGAGGCTGACGGTGCCGGTCAGGTCGGTGAACCGGTCGTCGCCCGCCCCGCCCCACAGGCTGTCATCGCCCTCGCCGCCGATCAGGGAATCGTTGCCGTCCATCCCGCAAAGCTGATTGGCCGCGCTGTCGCCGGTCAGCGTGTCGTCAAAGCCCGAACCGATGACATTGGCAAAGTTGGTCAGGATGTCGGAGCCCGCGCCATAGGCGGTGCCGAGCAGAAGGCTGACCTTCATCGCCCCGGACGAAGAGACAAAGGTCACCGTGTTGATGCCGGCCCCGCCCTCCATCACGTCCTGACCGAAGCCACCGTCAATCGTGTCATCACCGCCGCCTCCAGACAGGGTATCGGCGCCGAGGCCCCCTTCGAGAAGGTCGTTGCCGGTGCCTGCACTGATGACGTCACCGCCGCCATTGCCGAGGAAATGGTCGCCGATCGCATCGCGCAGATCGGCCAGCGTGCCGCCGGTGAAGCCGGTCAGCAGGCCAGCCCCGGCATCGGCCAGATCCCCGCCAGTGCCGCCGATGAAGTCTCGCCCCGTGCTGCCGAGGGACAGGGGCAAGGACGGCAACGGGATGGGACGGTCGACCACGGCTTTGTGCAGCGCGATGCCGGACAGGTCGCCGGCCGCGAAAGGCGGTGCGATATCTGTCATGCGGGCCTGCGCCGTCGTCCGAGCTGTGCTTGCGGTCATGACATGACGGACTAAGCCAAGACCGTTGACAACTGGATAAAAGGGCGCTGCCGCCGTCAGAGGTTGCGGGTCCCGTGCACCGGTATCTGCCTTGGATTCGACCTATTCGGCCCCTTGACGGGTCGAGGTTCTGGCCAGGCTCAACGCTTCGGCCAGCACGGTGTCCTGACCGATGTGGTTCATCAGGATCAAGACAAGCCGGGCATTCATCGCATGGCTTTGCGCCTCGGTCAGACCATTATGGGCGGCGATGAGGCGGGCATAGGCCTCGTCCGGGCGCGGCAGATTGGGGGTGGTGATCAGGGTCATGGTCACATGTGTCCGAGAGCGCGGGAGAGGGCGGCAGTCACTGCGGCTTCGTCGAACCGGTCCCAGCGGGCGGCGACGTGCTGATCGGGGCGGATGAGGTAGACGGCTCGGGCGGCCTCTCCCAGATAGCGGGCGCGCAGGGCGTTGTTGTCTTGTGCTGTGAGGGCAAGACCTTGGGCCGTCACACCATGGGCTGTGAGGCTCTCAGGCGCCTCGGCATCCAGCGTCAGCAGCGTGAAGCCCTTGAGGCGCTGCAAGAGCCAGCCCAGCGGCGTCGGCGCATCGGGGCAGGGGCTGCCGGGTCTGGTGCGGGCGGGCATAAGCGCATCATCCGCTCCGTTCAGGACCGAGCCGTCATAGGTGCAGGGCACCGACAGCCGGCCCGAGTTCACGATGGTCCGGGCAAACGGGACGGATGCCGCAAGGTCCAGCACGGCGTTGCGGAACATCTTCGAGACCGGGGTTTTCGGCGTGATGAAGTCGGTGGCGCGGGTGGAGTTCAGGATATTCTCATCCGCACCATGCACGCGTTCGCTGTCATAGCTGTCCAGCAAACGGTCGGGCGCCTTGCCGTCAATGACCAAGGCCAGCTTCCAGCCGAGGTTGTCGACATCCTGTATCCCGGAATTCGCCCCCCTTGCGCCGAAGGGGCTGACTTGGTGGGCGGAGTCCCCGGCGAACAGCACCCTTCCATGGCGAAAGCGGTCCATCCGGCGGCACTGGAAAGTGTAGATTGAGGTCCAGGCCAGTTCGTAATCCGCATCCGGCCCCAGCATGGCATCGACCCGGGCGCGGATATTGGCGGGCTCAAGCTCTTTCTTGCGGTCGATGTTCCAGCCCAACTGGAAGTCGATGCGCCAGATGTCGTCGGGCTGTTTGTGCAGCAGCGCCGAGTCCCCGGATTTGAAATGCGGCTCGAACCAGAACCAGCGTTCGGTCGGGAAAGAGGCCTTCATGCGGACATCGGCGATCAGGAAGTTGTCCTCGAACACGCGGCCCTTGAAATCCAAACCAAGCATGGTGCGAAGGGGCGACCGCGCACCGTCACAGGCCACCAGCCAATCCGCCTCGACCTTGTAGGCTCCGTCCGGCGTGCTGACGTCCAGCGAAACGTGATCCTCGGCTACCGTCACGGCATCGACCCGGTTCTTGCCGCGAATCTCAATCGGCGCCCCCTCCGCCTGCGCGGAAAGGATGGCGTCGTGCAGGAACTTCTCGAAATAGGGCTGTTGCAGGTTGATGAAGGCGGGGAAGGCATGGCCGCCCTCGGGCGCAAGGTTGAAGTCATAGAGCAGCCGGTCATCGTGAAAGACCTTGCCGACGTTCCACTGCACGCCCTTGTCCAGCATCGGACCCGCAGCGCCCAGACGGTCGCAAATCTCCAGCGTGCGCTTGGCGAAACAGATGGCCCGAGAGCCTGCGCCGACGCCCTCGTAATCATCCAGCAGCAGGACCGGAACACCCTGACGGCCAAGATCCAGCGCCGTGGCAAGGCCTATCGGCCCGCCGCCCACCACCACGACCTTGTGGCGCTTGGCGGGCAGGCCCTGATCGGGCGACCTGGCATAGGGGTAAAGCACGAAAGCCAGATCGTCGCGCTGGGCGATGGGCTGGTTCATGGCTTAGCCCTGCAATGCGGCCCACATGTCCAGATCGCGCTGGGCGGTCCAGATGCGGGGATGGTGGATGCCGCGCGCCTCGTCATAGGCACGAGCGACATTGAAGGGCAGGCAGTGTTCGTAGATGGCATAATCCTTGAACTTGGGATCGCAGGCGGCGCGGCAGGCGTCCCAGGCTTCCTTGAGGGTGCCGTTGCGGGCGGCGACGCGGGCCACGGGCTGATAGGTCGACTGGACGAAGTCCTTGGTGCGGTCGAGGGCACCGTTGACCGCCTGTTGGCCGATGACGGCATCACCCCGGCCCGGAGCAATGGCGGCAAGGTCGTAAGCGCGGATCGCCTCCAGAGTGGCGCCCCATTCGTTGAAATGCCCATCGCCGCAGTAGCAGGCCGAATGCGCCTCGACTATGTCCCCGGTGAACATGACATTCTGATCCGGCACATGGATCACGGTATCCCCCGCCGTGTGGGCGCGGCCGAGTTGGATCAGGTCCACCCGCCGCCTGCCGAGCCAGACGGTCATCTTGGCCCTGAAGGTCGTGGTGGGCCAGGTCAGGCCGGGGATGCTTTCATGGCCCTGAAACAGACGCGGGAAGCGCTGGAATTCCGAGTCCCAATCCTCCTGACCACGCTCTGCCACCATGTTGCGGGTGTCTTCCGACATGATGACCTGCGGCGCGTTGAAGGCCGACGCGCCCAGAACCCGCACCGCATGGTAATGCGTCAGCACGACATGGCTGATCGGCTTGTCGGTGACGCGTCGCACACAGTCGATCACCTTCTGCGCCAGTCTGGGGGTGGCCTGAGCCTCCACGATCATCACGCTGTCGTCCCCGATGATGACGCCGGAGTTCGGGTCACCCTCGGCGGTGAAGGCATAAAGCCCCTCACCGATTTCCGAGAAGGTGATCTTCTTGTCCGCAAGATCGCCTTGCGAGGCGAAAGCCTTGGCCATGATCTGTTCCTTACCTTGCATAAGGGTCTGACAGCGCAGGAATAACCTTGCCCACACAGTCGCCGAACCCGATCGTATAGCCGTCGCCTTGCGCGTGGCCGCGCAGGGTCAGGGTGTCATTGTCCTCGATGAAGGTCCTTGTGCCACCTGCCACCGGGATCGGCTCCTTGCCGCCCCAGGACAGTTCCAGCAGGCTGCCCCGGCTGTCCTTGTCCGGACCCGAAATCGTCCCCGACCCCAGCAAATCGCCCGCATTCATCGGGCAGCCCGAGGTCGTGTGATGCGCCAACTGCTGTGCGGCAGAGTAATACATCTCGCGATAGTTCGTCCGCGAAATCACCGTCTCGGCCCCGCCCGCCGGGGTCAGCCCGACCTCCAAGGCGATATCATACAGCATCGGCCCCGGCTCCTGCAGATGCGACAGCAAGGGTACCTCGCGCGGTGGTGTTGACACCCGAAACGGCTCCAAAGCCGCCTTCATCACCACCCAAGGGGAGATCGTGGTGGCTGTGGCCTTGGCCTGAAACGGCCCGAGGGGCTGGTATTCCCAAGCCTGAATATCCCGCGCCGACCAGTCGTTCAGCAGGACATAGCCGAAGATCATCGCATCGGCTTCCGCCACCGTCACCGGCCCCTCCGAAGGCACGCCAACCACCGCCCCCATCTCCAACTCAATGTCGAACCGGCGCGAGGGCTGGAAGGCCGGCACGGCATGATCCGGCCCCTTCACCTGCCCCCAGGGGCGGCGCACTTCGGTGCCACTGACCACGACGGACGAGGCCCGCCCATTGTAGCCAATCGGAATATGCAGCCAGTTCGGCGGCAGGGCGTTCTCGGCCCCGCGGAACATGGTGCCGACATTGGTCGCATGATGCCGCCCGGCATAGAAATCGGTGTATTCGGACACCAGGAACGGCATCTCCAGCCGCGCCTTCTTCAGGGCAACCAGATGATCCTCCACCAGAAACCGCTTGCTGGCGCCGGCCTTCAAAAGCCCGGTGATCTGCGCCCGCAGACTGGCCCAGACCTCCGGCCCCGCTTCCATCACCGCATTCCAGAACGGCACGTCCAACAGCGGCCCACCGTCCAGCCGCAGCAGCCCCTCGGCCTCCAGCGCCGTCACGTCCAGCACGAAGTCGCCAATCGCCATGCCGCAATGCGGCTCGTCCTCGCTGGCCGTCCCCTTGGCTGAGAACACCCCGCACGGCAGGTTGTTCAACGGAAATGGCGCGTCAGCAGAGTTCGCCGACTCCACCCAGCTTTTCATCAGGCTCATGGCGTTCCTTGTCTTTCTGGCCTTTTCATTCAGGCACAAATATCCCGGGGGGTGCGGGGGGCT
>CANGHD010000099.1 GCA_947453525.1 Paracoccaceae bacterium
TCGGCCACATGAAGACCGATGGCCGCCTGTCCCGCAGCCCCCTCAAAGGCACCCTCGGCGACGCCCTATTTGCCGTGCTTTGCGGCTGCGGCCACAACATCCGCAAGATCCTGGCCCACCTAAGGGCGCTGCTTGCGCTGATCATCGGCGCAATCCTGTCGGCCCTTCGCGCGACAGGACCGGCTCACATACCCGCCGAAACTGCCTGATCGCGTTGTTCAGAGCCAACTCATGAACGCTGTCCGCGCGATTCCGGGGCGTTAATGCCCTACTCAACTATTCTTTGCCCAATTTGACTATCGCATGGGGCTATAGGCTCCTCGCGATCGGTAGACAGATCACCGAAGTTAGTGGGATTGTTCGGCCCGCAGGAAAAGTTCGCCCAGGAACTATTCGGTCAAATTCGGCGAGCACGTTCTACTTCAGCCAACACTCTAGCCTGCTGGTCCTGCCGCACTGCCCGCGTCGTAGAGAGACATCAATAAATCCGGATTGCCGCCGTGCCCCTCCAACTCGTCGGTCAATTGGATCAGCAACGGGATGTAGCGATCGGCAATAGCTTGCATGGTTGCATTGCGGCGCGGCCTATGAGTTAGGTCCGTCCGGGTGGTCTCAAGGGCTACTTTCAGCTTGTCTGCCAAAGGGTCTCGGCCCACGACAAGCGCATTGCGGTGCTTGAGCCGCCAACGCAAGAGACCGCCTAGCAGGAAGGGTGCATACAGGAACTTCGTGTATTCTGTCCCGAGTTCAGATTTGAACTCCATTAGTACGCGCTGGCCAATAGTCTCTACATCGGCACGCTCCAGGTGACGCGGAGCACTATCGGAGCGCGACAGCAGAAAGGCTAGGGCGGCTGTCTCTTGGCGATAGGTCCAGTCGGTCACCGGTCGGGACAGGATGATCGACAGCGCTTCGCGTTCCTGATCTGCGTCCCGGCAGGTTCGACCGAAGCCCTGGTAGACTAAGGTCCAACTGGCCTGATGGCGGGCGAAGGGATGGCCTCGATCCAGATGGCGTGCCATTAATGCATCCAGCAGAAGTCGCGGCACCTCGGTAGGGGCGCGACGAAATTGCCAGGTCAGGAATTTCAGAACCTCGTTGTCCTCGGTCGGGCGCCCTGCCGCTTGGGCCTTCACGATCTCCAGAGCTTGCAGCGTCAAACGGTCCAGACGAGTGATGTCCGCTTCGTGCACTGCGCCCGGCACTGCGCCGTCGCTTGATATGGCATAGGTCCGTTTCGGGCGTGCCGCAAGGCGCGTGGCCAGGGTCTTCCAATCCGGACGGCGTAGCGCTGTGTTGTCTTGAAGTGCCTGTGACAGGCCACCCGTGCTGGTCATGCCGTCCCAAGGAAGGGTGCCGCACGGCAGGACCAGACGGTCTGGGATCGTCGCCTCCATCTCGCCCAGTTCGGCGAGGAGCTCTTCCCAAGGCCGCGCGACCTCTTCGGCGGTTTCCCAGTCCAACGTGAATTGCCGCGAGAGAGACGGCGCCTCTACGATCAACCTAGCCCGCCCCGCAGCGGGCGCTTGCTCGACACGCAACTCGACCGGAACTGTGGTCGGCAATGCGACCCCAAGCTCGATCCGAGCCCGGCGTGGCCAAGTGGCGAGCTCCTTGCGGATATGGACGGAAACGCTGCTTTGCCCAGCTTGAATGGCAAAGCGGGCCGGTTTCGGCGAACGGTAGATCTGACCTGCTGGCAGGGTTTCGGAAGCGTCGATCAGGTCGTAATTCTCGGCTGCGTCCTCACCCAAGACGATTGTAGAGATCTGCGGCAGGAAGTCGAAGTAGATCGGCAGGCCGAGGGCAATGCGTTCAGCTGCCAGCAGGGCGCCTTGGGCCACGGCCTCTGGCGGGCTGGCCACGGGCGGGCGCGGCAGGACCCGCTTAAGGTCTGCGATCAGATCGGCCCGCAATGCACCCTCGGTCAAGGTCTCTAGCAGGATCACGTCGCAAGCGGCCAGGGAGGCGAAGGCATCCGGCGCGCCCGCGGGCAGGCGCAGAGTGTCGGGAGGAGTCAGCTGGACGAAATCCCGCCGCGCGTTTCGATAAAGTTCGGGTGCCGCGCTGCCAGTCAAGGCAGCCTCTGCCACCGCACGCGAAGCCGAGGCCCAATCCTCGCGCAGATCATGCGAGACCTGCGTGCCTGCTTTGGCCGCCTGAAACAGCCCCTCGTATCCGAGCCCGCAGGCTACGAAATCTGCAGCCCTTTCGCGCTCCGGCGCCAGAACGGGGCCAGTGGGTGTAAGCACCTGCCTCAGTCGGAGGTGCTGCAGTGTAAAGCCGCCCGATACGTGGCCGAGCACGCCGATCTGCGCGCCCTCGTTCAGGCCCTGAAGCGTCAAGACCGCGAGAACTGAGCGCCAGACCAGAAGCCCTCGCCCCAGACGTGCCTTTCCCATGGCATCGACCAGCCGCTCTTGCAACCGCTCGGTCGTCTCCGGACCTTCGGCGATGGCCACTACGGAGACGTTTGGGCCCGTGGCCAGACCCGACAGGGCGGCGGCAAGCTGGGCGACCTCCGTCCCATCGTCGCGCATGGTGTCCAGCGTCAGTCGGCGGCGCTCGACGCGCCCGACCTCGCCCCAGCCGCCGCCCTTTCCATGCGGCGCTAGGGCCGCCTGCGCCCCGCCAATCCAGCGCGGACCCTTCGCGGTGCCGACCCGAACCACGGACGAGCGCAGGACCCGTCCGGTCAAGTGGTTCCCTGATACCTCGTCGCCGTCCGCACCAAGACTCCAGTTGCGCGCAGCACGGTCGCTCCAGCCGTTGAGGTCATAGCCGCACAGTTTACGGGTCTTCATCTGCTGCCCCAAAGATCGCGCTGGAGGAACTGTGCAATTGCCTCACGACCCAGCATCAGGCTTTCTCCCGCTGCGTCGAATGCGATGGCCTCGATATGTACGCCGCCCTGGGTTTCGGACGCAGTCTCGGGGTCATGGTGGCCCGGGGTTAGGATCAAGCCATGGCGCAGGCGCTCCTGAAAGGCCTGCCGGCGCTGCAAAGCGGTCATGCGCTTCAAAGCGCCACTGACGGCGGCGGGCAGATTAAGTCGCTCCATCGCGTGAGGAGTCCAGATAGCAACGTTATGCGGAAAGCCCGAGTGGTCCATCGGGTCCGATATTCGCAGGGCCACATGGGCACGGGCTGCGGTCAGAAGAGACCCAGGGCGTTCTGGCCGGGCCATTACTTCCACAACGCGCGACTGGTGCTTCAGCCAGAAGACGGCAATCGGGGGGTCTTGATCGAACCAGATGCCATTGACCGCCTCGGACCGGAAGCGGATCGGAGACTGCGCGATCAGCTCGGCCCCGTCGATGTCCTGAAGGGCCAGAACCACCGCCAGAACCGCAAAATCCGTCCAAGTCTGGGCTTGCCAGGCCCAAAGCTCGTCCAGGGCCTTTTCGCGCCGCAGAAGACGCTCCCATGCATCGCGTACGGCAGCGTAGTTGTGGTTCTCCATCAGGACATAGTTTGGCTGGATGTCGGCGCTGGCGAGACCGATCCCCAGATAATGCAGTTCCTCCGCTATCGCCTTGCATAGCTTCACGAAGGCGGCAACCAGTTGATAGCGCTGGCTCGCTTTGGCTGCCGGATGTTCGCGAAGCCATTCGCGCCCGGCATCGGCTGCGAGGCGGCAATAGGCATGGGCCACCCGGTTTTCCAGCGTGTCAAAATCCTCGTGTCGGACGACGGCGAGGATGCGCTGTTCCGCACCCGCCCGTTCGGCAATGGTCCGCCCCGGCTGATGCGAAAGCCAGCGCATTGCCGGACGGTCCATCTCTTGCACGCGGTCGAGGGGGGTCAGTTCGCGATGCCTGCGCAGAACACGACGGATTTGTTCGCGAAGGGCCTTCAGGATCGGCGTCAGCTCACGTGCTTGCCGTACGATCTCCGCCATCCGTGGGTCGTCCTCGTCCTCCGCTCGGTCCCATGCCGTCTTGAGCCGAGACCAGAGGGCTGTGGGATCGTCCAAAGCTTCGCCGAGTTCCTGGACCCGGGCCGTTACTTCGTTCATCCGCTGCAGAGCCTGACGAGCGCCCTCGTCGGCCTCGTTTTCCCGCCCGCGTCTGGGGCGGACCGGAAATCCCTCACGGTCGGGAGAGGAAGCCCTTATCCGGCGTGGATAGGGATGCTGTACAATATGCCTACCTTCGCGACGCGGGATACCTTCGACGACACGCTCGACCTCCCACCGCATCAGCGGACTGCTTTCCCCCACTTCCTCGTGCTCCGACGCCTCGGTCAAGAGGCAGTCATCCGGGCCGAAGGAAGCGCCTTCCTGCAGCCCCTCATCCGCCCATGGCCGGGACAAGCGCAGCATCAGCGGATGACCCCCTTCCAGACGAATTGCCCAGTCACCTCCGCCGCCTCGACCGACTGCTGGATCGCCAGAGCGAGAGCGTCGTCGCCCAAATCGGCGGCCATCTTGCGCAAACGGCCAAAATCGCCGTTCTTTTCTTCGACATCGACCCCGCGCAGCTTGGGAAGAAGCCTCATCTCGATTTGGTCGGCCAAAGCTACGTCGATGCGATTTCCGATGCCTTCGCCCTCGGGGTAAGCGCTTGCATAAGCCAGGATCGCGCGTCCCAGACGGTGACCGAAGGGCTTACCAAAGCTTTGCATCAGGCTCAGCATTTCATCGACCGCTTCGTTGGCCTTGCGTCGGCCGGTGTCGTCCAGACCCCGGGCACACCATTTTTCCCACTGCTTGCGATCGAGGGCCTGCTCAGCGCTGGCCACCCCGACAGTTTGGGCCCGCGCAATCTGCTTGGGCGCGCCGAAGCGTAAGACATTGGCGCGGTCAACAACCTTGTCCGAAAGTGACTGGGTGCTTTCGTCCTCGTTCATCGTCCCAGCGAACAACAGGTTGTAACCAGGAAAAATGCGCTGCGTGGATTTTGGGATTTCCAGCTCGATTTCGGCATCCTTGCGCAGGTTGCGATCGATCTCGCGGCCTCGGGACGGGCGGCTTTCCAGTCGCGACAGGAAATCAGAGAAGTAGTATTCGACCCGCGCCAGGTTCATCTCGTCCAGAAGCACCATCAGCAGCCGATCCTGCACTGCCTCCGGATTGTTCTGCGTGTCTAGCGCGAACAGCGCACGGGCCATATCGGTGGGCCGGAAGCGACCCTCGATGTAGTTGTAGAACCCCATTAGATCCTGAGGGCTGTCCCAGCGTGGCTGCACCGGCACTTGCAGGAAGCCGATCCCCATGCCTGCTGCATATTGGCGCGGCAATTGGCTCTTGCCAGTGCCAGAAATGCCGGCCAGCACGGTCATCTGGGTGGACTCGTTCACCTTCATAGCAGTGTGGAAGGCGCGCAGAGTACGGTCGGGATAATCCAGCCCAAAAGCCTCGAAGCGCTTCTTGACCCGCAACAAAGCCTCGGATTCCGAGGGGTTGGATTGCATCGGCCACTGGCGCAGTTGGGCCACGACCTGCGGTGCTTTCTTAAGGTCGACCAAGGGATCGTCCTCAGCCGGAGACTGACCCGAGGCAAGGGCGCGCTGCTTTTCCACTTCGCGCTCCAACACCGCCTTGCGCCCAGTAAGGGCGGCGTTGGCCTCTGCTGCTTCACTCAGCTTGGACTGCGCAGCGGCCAAGGCCGCCTCTGCGTCGGCTTGGGCCCGCCGCATCGCGGTTACGCCATCCCGCACGTCATCGATAGCGTCGATCGAGGCGCGAAGCTCGGCTTCTTGCGCCCGCAATGCTGCCAGTCTCTCCGCCTGTTGGCTTGCCTCGTCCGCCAGTTCCGTCAAGCGCAGTCTGGCGGCAGCGAGGGAAGCGGCCAATCCTTGAGCCTCACCCTGCGCCGTGGCCCAAGCGGACTTGACGGCATCCAGCCGCGTCTCAGTCTCACGAAGCTCGCTTTGCCGGGATGCCAGTCGACCTTCGGCGTCGCCCAGTTGGATGCGGATATGCTCCGCCTCGGCCTGGATCGCCCGCAAATCTGAGGTCTGAGCCTGAAGGGCCAGGACCTCGTCCCGCATTGCTTTCACGGATGCTGTCAGCGCCTCGCGCTCGGCTGTAAGCGTCTCAATGCGACGCGACATTTCGTCGGCGCGTGCAAGACGGTCGCGCAGCGCTTCCAATTCAGTGCGGGCCTCGACCAATGTTGCATCCGCCTCGACCTTGGCGATCTGTGACGCCTCGACCTCCAGCCGTAGGGCCTCGACCTCCTTTCGGCGCTCGGCGGACTGGTTCCATTCCACCATCAAGGCATCGCGCTGACGGATCAAGGCATCCACTTCAGCCTGCACATCGGCAATCGTGGCCAGGGCCTTGCGCCGCTGCTCCAGATCAAACTCAAGATCGGTCAATGACGCGCGCTTCTCCGCGATCCGGGCGGCGACGGCGCCTTCCTCTTCCAAGGGGCCCGCGAGCGAGACAGCCTTGTCGTGACGCGTGGCAAGAAAGAGTGTCAGGAACGACAAGACCAAGAGCGCTATCGACAGGACCGAAAAGGCAAAGAGGGTGTCGGTGAACATCTGAGATTTCCGTTACTGCGCAGGGACTGTGGGGCTGAGCGGTGCTGGCAAAGCTGGAACTGCCTGATCCTGCAACGCGACCGGTGGAGCCTTGACCGCTTCGATTGCCGCCCTCACTTTTTCGAGGTCAGCGTTTTTCGTTGAAATCTCTAGTGTCAGGGCGTCCCGTGTCTTTGTCAGTCCTTCGATTTCCGAAGCCAGTGACGCCTTGTTGGCGTCTGCGGTGCTGATCGCTTGCAAAAGCGCGCCGGAACGGCCCTGCATCTCTATCAGTTTGCCCTTAAGCGTCTCCGATTCCGACTGTAGCGCTGTGGCTTCTTGCCGGGCCTTGATTACTTCTTGGCCGTGTAAGACCAACTCTTGCTGAGCTGCCTCAATATCGGTCTGAATCGTCTGCCGCTCCGCTGCTTTGGTCAAGAGTTCCTGCTTCAGCGCATCCCGAGTCTGAGTAAGATTGACGATTTCCGCGTCCAGCGCGGTCTTGTTGGTTTCAGCGATTGCTATCGCTTGCGAAAGAGCGCCGAAGCGGCCTTGCGACTCGGCAACTTGTCCGTGCTGCGAATCCAGATCCGATTGCGTTGTTTGCAAGTCGGCTTGGGCCTTTACCAAGTCTGCACTGCGCGCGGCCAACTCAGTCTTGACGGACTCCACCTTCGATTTCAGGTTCTCAAGTGCCTGTTCCGCCTCCGTCACTCGCTGCAGAACGGCGCTGCGGTTAGCGATCTGGGTTGCAAGATCATCCGCCTTCGCCTGCGTGGTAACGAGCCCGGAATTGGCCGCACCCAGACCGGTGTTTGCGTCGGAAAGTGCCTTTTGTTTGTCGGCCACTTGCGCGGTCAGGTCCTCAAGACGGGCTTGAGCAGCGTCGACGCTATCGGCCAAGTCTTTGGCCTTGGCCTGCGCGCTCGCGACTGAGGCGATTAGGCTGGCCTGCTTCTCCTGAAGCGCCTGCACGTCAGGCTGAAGTTGCGCTTGTTGCTGGTTGAGGTCGTCCAGCGCCTTCTGGGCGACTGCGCCTGCGGCCTCGGCTGCCGCGGTATCCTGGCGCGCGCTAGCCAGACGAGCTTCGACATCCTTCAACTCGGCAACCCGCACCTCTAAGCCTGCGACTTGGGCGGCGGTCTCGTTAAGCTGGGATTGCATAGGGGCCAAATCGGACCGGGCCTTTTGCACCTGCGCGTCAAGGTCGCTGCGCGTTTGGCCCAGGTCGTCCAAAATTTGCGTCATGCTTTGCTGTTGCGCTGCAAGATCGGCCACCTTCTTGGTCAGGCCGTCCTTCTGCGCCGTTTTGGTCTGGATGTCGGCGGTGATTTGGCTCTTTTGCGTCTGAGCGCTCTGGATGTCACTACGTAGCCCCTCGGCCGTGGCGATGGTCTGTTCGGCTTCTTTAAATGCCTTGGACTGCGCTTCCGTGGTCTTCTTTTGCTCCGCGGCGTCTGCCAAAGCGGCATCACGTCCGGCAATCGCTGCATCGCGATCTGCCGTCGCTTGCCGCAGAGTGTCGTTCAGACCGGTGATCTCGGTTTTGATCCGGTCACGTTCTGCCAAAAGCGCGTCGCGTTCGGCCTTCAATTTGGTTCCTTCGCCCGCGTAATATGCGATGTCACTGGCGACAGTGCCGTAGGTTTGGTTCAGTTGATTTGTCTGCACGCCGAGATACACCAGCCCCCCGACCGCCAGAAAGGCAAGCCCCGAAGCGAGAAGTGTGTTACTGCGAGACCGACGAAAGGTCGCGTTCGATGAGGTCAAGACAGGACTCCATATCTCTAGAAAGTTCATCCACCCAGAACCGGCGAACGCGCCAGCCGAGCGATTTCAATTGATGGTCGCGCCACAGGTCGGAAAGCTTCCGGCTGCCGTCAGCGTTCTGGTGATAGGCTCGGCCATCGACTTCTACGTCTAGCTTGAGATCCCCGCGCCCGAACAGTGCGAAATCCAATCTGCGACCCGCGATGTCGTATTGCGGTACCGGCGACAAACCTCGCGCCTTCATCGCTGCATAAAGGATACGCTCCCATTCACTGTCGAAAACGCCTTCAGCCTGACGTTTACGTGGCTCGGTGGCTGCTGCGGCCAAGGCGGCTAGCGTGCGTATCCGGTTCGACCGGGCAAAATCGAGATCGCCGAACACATGTGCGATTGCCCTAGCGCGCGAGATTGCGACATTCAGCCTCCGATGATCCTTTTGGAGGAAGGTCACGGCCGTCATACGACTGGCTGCTCCGATCACCGGCGAGAACAGGATCACGTCACGTTCCTGCCCCTGAAACCCGTCGACGGTGGCGACGCGAAACTCAGCAGCATCTAGTTGGGCGGTCGGGATAGCGGCCCGGACGGCTTCGTCAATGGCCAAAACCTGATCGCGGAACGGCGAAGTTACTCCGACCGATCCATCATAGCCTTCGGCGAAGAGCGCTGTCAGGTGGGCCGTGATGGCCCGAACTTCTGCGCGGTTGACATTGTCCGGGTCGGAAGTGGAGGGTGCCGCCACATGGGTCCAGGCCAGCCCGGACTTCTGTCCTTGCGGCGGCTTGATCCTTGTGGGGTCGTAAGCCGTCTTGAGCGCGCCACCGTAAAAGGCGTCTGAGATATAATCCACGATCGGTCCGGCCGAGCGGTATTGATGTCGCAGCAGAGTCCGCGCGGCGCCCGGCACACGTTGGGCAAAATCAAACAGCGACTGGCGACTTTGGGCAAAGCGGCCCATGCCATCAATCGGCAAGCCTTGAGCCTGCATGAGGTTTCGGTCCTGTGCGATCCCCAGTCCGGCGATGAAGTTCAACTGACGGCTGTCGCCCACCACGACGGCCCGCTTGGCACGCGCGAACAGGGGAAGAGCTGAAGCTATGTCGCATTGGCTCGCCTCATCGAAGATCACGAGGTCGAAGAGTCCGGGATGCAGCGGCATGCGCCTTGGTGTGCCGAGGATTGAGGCTAGCCAAAGCGGTCGATGTGTCAGGATGTCTCGCGACTGGTCAGCGGTAAGCGTGCGCTTGGCGAAGTCGGCATCGGCCTTGGCATGGTCCAGTGCATCACGCCGCTCCGGCGGCATATGGACGCGGGCGGCGAGGAGGGGTGCCATTAGGCGGTTGGCGAGATCAGCCACCTCATCTGTAAGAGCCACCGGGTCGTTCGGTGAGCGCAGATTGTCCCGGGCGCGTCGCCGCTCGGTTAACTCTTCATTGAGCAGATCCCGATTGAGCAATGCACTATCGCCAAAGAGGCGTCGCAGCAGCGTTTGCCAGAACCCTTCGGGCAGAGGCTCTGCGGCGGCGGGCATATGCCGCGCACGTGCCTCGATCCGCTCGATGAGTTCGGCTAGACTGCACTCCAGGTTCTGACGTGCCTCTGACAGATCAAGGGCTTGCCCCCTTTGGCGAGCCATTTCAGCCAACCGAGACAATAGGCTTTCGTCGGGTGCCTGAACCCGTCTGGTTTCGCCCTGGATCATTTCGGCCAGAACCGAGGCGAAGGTTCGGTCGACATTTCCCGCCGCATCCAGCGTCCGAACGACAAAGGGCGTTTCCGGGGCGAGGCCACCTAGCCGGTCTGCGACGGCATCCAGCGCTTGGTGGTTCTTGGAAGCCACGAGAACCGAGCCACCCGCCATGATGACCGAAGCCGCGATAGAGACTATGACTTGGCTCTTACCGGTGCCCGGCGGGCCAGTGATCACAGACAGTGGCGCCGCACAGGCATGGCGCAGCGCACCGATCTGCTCAGCGTTTAAGGGCCCGACATTGATTGCCGGAACCGATGCTTGCGGGCCGTCCAACCCCAAGATCGGCCCAAGAGCCGTTTGCGCAAGCCGTGCATCCTCCCACATGGCGATGGAATCGAGATCGCGTACCGCGCCTGCGGTGAAGCTGCTGTCATCGGGCAAAAAGAGCGCGGCGGCATCGACGATCCCCTGCTTTTCGGCATCGATCTCGCCAGCCAACCAATCGCCACTGATCTTGCCACGCAAGCCGCCGGCCATTGCTTCGCGCAGCCGTGCGACGAAATCTTCGGCCGCTAACCCCACTCCGTCGACGCCGTCGAAGATTTTGCCCAGCTTTTCCGGACTCCAGCCGCTCGACCGAGCAGAGCCTTTGATCCAATCCGGATTGGCCATGATGTCGTCCGCCGAAACCAATATCTCAAGCTGCCCGTCGTTTCTTTGCCATTCCGCCGACAAAAGACCTACGGGCCAGATCGCTGTGACACCAGATCGGCGCCCGATTGCCAAAGGCCAGCCTATTGCCAAGGCATTCTCTTCCCCTTCACGTTTCAACAACGCGGTACGGAAAGCCGGAGAGATTCCGTCAAGTGGAAGTGACAAGACAAGCTCTTTTCCAGTTTCCGGGACCAAGGGACCCTTGCCCGAGATTAGGTGCCAGACCTCGCCATGACGGTCGGTCACTTCGGTAATGGCGCCCCTTGGATCGGCCCTTAGCGCACTGCGCCAATAGCGCAAAAGCGCCTTGGAGTTGACCCTTCGGGCTTCCTCTGTTTCTTCGGAGGCACTTACGTCGCGCGAGTGCCTCTGGAACGGAGCAGCACGCAAAGTTGTTTGGGACAAAAGTTGCCCTTGCTGCGGAACGGCTTGACGCGACGGCGGCACTGCCGGAACCCATCGTCCGATGGCAGTGCGACGGATGCGGCCTTCCGTTGCAAACCGTTCCAATTCAGCCAGTGTTGCCGTCCGCGCGGACGGATCGAAACTGACGCCCAAAAGTACAAGAAGTTCCTCCGTCGTCCGTCCACGCGGAAATGCTTGAATTGTGCGCAGAATGACTGACGAGGTCACGGCTCCAAACCGGGGTTAAGTTGGCTTCCATGAAGGAACTTCATCTATACAATCCCGATTTCTCAACTTATGCGCAGTTTTCCGACCTGACCTTCCTTTCAACTTTGACCAATCTTGCAACGCGACACAACCCGCATGATCAAGGTTTCTTCTCTATCGGATCTCAGGGCAAACTTGGCCTGTCGCCCACTCCAGCCGTTAGCCAACCCATCAGGTGCCAAGACTGAACACTTTAGATCAACTCCCCGATCATTTTGGGATATTTTCACCGTTGAACTCGACCCATTGGGTTTCTGACGGGAGATGGCGGAGTTCGCGCACCAACCGCGAGAGGTGTTCCGGATCGGCGACTTCGGTCATGCAGCGCCCCCTACCCGAGCCACCAATCCCAGTTCGGCGAAGGCCGCCGTCACATCAGGCTTCATGGTGAAGCGGTTTTCGGTGGGGTCGAGGTCGGCGAGGATTCCTGAATAGAAATTGCCGTCGCGGGCTACCGCAGGGTCGGCGGGCCAAAGGTCGTCCTCGCGCTTCTTGCACATTGTGCCGAAATGGGTGTGCCAGATCTGGCCCTTCCAGCCACAAGCGCGGCTCAGATCGGTCGAGGTTGATCCGGGGTTGTCGAGCAGGGCGAGGATGATCTTTTCCTCGGTCTTGGTGGGCGGCAGATGACGAAAGGCCTCGATCACGCGCAGGGGCATGGTCAGGGTGGACAAAAGGTCGTTCAGCTTCTGCCGCTCGGACAGGATCAAAGCATTCAAAGCTTCCAGCATCCGCTTGGCGTCGGCCTTTTGGGTGGGAGTGCCTTTGTCGGCCAGACGTTCGGCGTTGGCGCGCATCCGGGCGCGTTCGGCTTGGGATTTGTGGGGCAGCGAGCCGATGATGATGTCGGTGGAGGTCATGCGGCTTGTGATCCTTCTGCCATCAGGGGGCGCACGTCGATCTTGCCGGTGACGGCGGCCGAGATAAGCGCGGCCCGGCGTTCTTGCAGAAGGGCGATGGCGGACTCGGCGGTGGCGGTGAGGGTGTCAAAACTTTCGGCCTGATGGGTCAGATAGGCGGAAATCGAGCGTTGTTCCTCGATTGGAGGCACAACGACTGGAAGCCTTCTCAAGGCATCAAGCGTAATTTCTCGGAATGTGGCTCCCTTTGCCATCAGATCGAAATACGTCTGCGACCCGTTTGCCGCGAGCATGAATAGAAGGAAATCGCGCAGGCACGACGGGCCGGGGGAAATCTTGGCCGTACCTTGCGTAAGGTTTGCCATGGGGAGTGCATCGGGTACAGGCAGACATTTGCCAATTGTGGCCCGTATCGCAATCACCAGATCGCCTGGGAAGACACGCGAGCGGATGAAGCCTTGTTCGATTTCCGGCGAAACCAGTGGATACCCTGAAACCGGAAGAGCTTTTCCGGACATGTCGCCAGTGCGAATGTAGGGTATTCCGCCTTCAAACTCTGGCCCAGCTTGAACGATGCCATAGGTGATCGTCGTACCGTCGGCGATTAGGTGCTTGAGTTCCTTAACCTCCCATCCCTCCGGCACGTCGCCCAGCCAGTCTATGCCGGAGGGTTTGAGGGGGGCTGTGGGGTTGAGGCCTTTGGTGACGGCGTGGCTGATCACGGCTTGCCGCTTTTCCCGCAAAAGGTCGATCAACCGCCGCTGCTCGGCCACCAACCCATCTATCTTGGCCGTCTCTTGATCAAGAAAAGCCGCGATGGCAGTTTGTTCGGGGAGGGGTGGCATGGGAACTGGGAGGGCTTTCCACATGTCATAGTTTAGACTTTCGATGGAAACGCCATAGCCTTTCAAATTTTCTGCAGAATTTTGGAGCGCGATTGCGAGGTAATTCCGATCTTCCATGGGCCAAAGCGTTATGCGCTGAACAACGTTTGTGTAAATTGCATTAGCCACCGGTTTATGAACGTAGGGTGTTCCATTTCGCGTCAGCAGAAGGTCAGCCGGGGTTGTCCGCTTCCAATCGGGAAAGCCCTCATAGTCGCAGTCGAGTGGGTACAGTGCGCAGGTTGTTGATTTCCACGCAGAACTGACCCGGGATTTGCATCGAGAACTGACCCACCAAAGGGTTATGTTCCGGGGGTCAGGTTTGGGTCAAGGCATGATTGATCTCCCTCTTTTTCCGAGTTGCCGCAGCTGAGCTGGCCTTGAAGCGGAA
>CANGHD010000100.1 GCA_947453525.1 Paracoccaceae bacterium
AAGGCCATAGCCTTGGCCACGTCAGCGCCGGTGCGAATGCCACCCGAGACGATCAGCTGCACCTTGCGGTGCATGCCAAGATCTTGCAGCGCCTTCACTGCCTGTGGGATGCAGGCGAGGATGGGCATGCCGACGTTTTCAATGAAGACATCCTGTGTCGCCGCCGTGCCGCCCTGCATGCCGTCCAGAACGACCACGTCCGCGCCGGCTTTCACGGCAAGGGCAGTGTCGTAGTACGGGCGTGCGCCGCCTATCTTGATGTAGATCGGCTTCTCCCAGTTGGTGATCTCGCGGATTTCAAGGATCTTGATTTCCAGATCGTCCGGGCCGGTCCAGTCGGGGTGACGGCAGGCCGAGCGTTGGTCTATGCCTTTGGGCAGGTTGCGCATGGCAGCGACGCGGTCGGAAATCTTCTGACCGAGCAGCATGCCGCCGCCACCGGGCTTGGCACCCTGCCCCACCACAACCTCAATCGCATCCGCACGGCGCAGGTCATCGGGGTTCATGCCATAGCGGCTGGGAAGGTATTGATAGACCAGCGTTTTGGAATGGCCGCGCTCTTCTTCCGTCATCCCACCGTCGCCCGTGGTGGTCGAGGTGCCAGCGGCACTCGCACCCCGGCCCAAGGCCTCTTTGGCCGGACCCGAGAGTGCGCCGAAGGACATGCCTGCGATGGTGATCGGGATGTCCAGATGGATCGGGTTCTTGGCAAACCGGGTTCCGAGCCAAACATCCGTGGCGCATTTCTCGCGGTAGCCTTCCAGAGGATAGCGGCTGATCGACGCACCAAGGAACAGCAGGTCATCGAAATGCGGCAACCGGCGCTTGGAACCGCCGCCCCGGATGTCATAGATGCCGGTCGCAGCAGCACGGCGGATTTCAGCGTTCACGTCGTTGGAAAAGGTCCAAGACATTTTCGGCGGGGTGTGGGGGAAATCGCTCATCTCTGCCTCAGTACGCCGCGGCGTTGTCGATATTGAAATTGTACAGCTTGCGGGCCGAGCCATAGCGGCGGAACTCTTCCGGCTTGGCCTTGTGGTCCGCCTCGCCCCGGCGCAGCAGGTCTTCAAGGTGTTCCAGATGCTCTGGACGCATCTCTTTCTCGATGCAGTCCGCCCCAAGACTCTTCACCTTGCCGCGCACGAAGATCTTCGCCTCATACAGCGAGTCGCCCAAGGCATCGCCAGCATCACCCAAGACAACGATCGAGCCCGACTGCGCCATGAAACAGGACATGTGCCCGATGCTGCCATGCACAACGATCTGGATGCCCTTCATCGAAATCCCGCAGCGCGACGAGGCATTGCCCTTGATCACCAGCAAACCGCCATTCCCGGTGGCCCCGGCATATTGGCTGGCATCGCCGTCAATGACGACCTTGCCCGACATCATGTTTTCGGCCACGCCCGGTCCGGCCGAGCCCTTGATGAAGATGCTGGCCTGCTTGTTCATCCCCGCGCAGTAATACCCGGTGGACCCGCGCACCGTGATCTCCACCGGCGCATCCACCCCGGCAGCAATCGCATGGGCACCCTTGGGATTGATGATCTCCCAAGCGGTCATGTTGGTCTGACCCTTCAAGGCATGAAGGGACGAATTCAAGGCGCGCAGGCCTTCCTTGCTCAGATCGAAAGTCTGCACTTCAACGCTCCCAGAAGTAAACAGTGGCGGGCTCCGGCTCCCAGACGCGAGCACCTTCGATGCCGGGCAGGTTGACCAAGGCGCGGTATTCGCTGCCGAAGGCCACATATTGATCGGTTTCCGCCATGACGGCAGGCTTGCAGGCGATCGGATCGCGGACGACGCCGAAGCCGTTCTTGGTGCCGACAACGAAGGTGAAGAACCCATCCAGGTCGGTCAGCGTGGCTTCCAAGGCATGACCCAAGGTGTCGCCGCTTTGAATCTTGTGGCTGATGAAGGCGGCCCCAACCTCGGTATCGTTCTCGGTCTCAAAGGTCATGCCCAGCCGCTTCAACTCCCGCCGCACGCCGTTGTGGTTCGACAGTGAGCCGTTGTGCACCAGGCATTGGTCCGACCCGGTCGAAAACGGATGCGCCCCCATCGTCGTCACCGCCGATTCGGTGGCCATGCGGGTGTGGCCGATGCCATGGGTGCCGTGCATCTTTGACAGGCCAAAACGCGCCGCCACGTCCTTGGGCAAGCCCACTTCCTTGAAAATCTCGATGCTTTCGCCTGCACTCATGACCTTCACGGTCGGGCGCAGATGGCTCAAGGCCGAGCGCGCCGCCTCCAACTGGTCGAGCGGCACTTCCAGCACCGCGTGGGTATCCTTGATCAGCATCAGCACCGGCTGGCCGATGGCATCCTTCAAGTCCGCGTCCAGATTGGCGAATTCGCGACCGGGATGCGCCGACTGCACCGTGATCTTTGCCCGCCCCTCGCCCGCGCCCGAGTAAATCGCGATCCCCGCCGAATCCGGACCGCGGTCGGTCATGGTGATCAGCATTTCGGTCAGCATGGCACCCAAATGCGGCTCCAGGCTGGCGTCCTTCAGGAAAAGTCCAACGATGCCACACATGGTGAGTCTCCTATCCGTTTTGTTGACGCTAGCACCGACGCAGACAGGGTTCAACTGTCAGGAAACTTTTTTGACCACAGTGAAGACCTCTCAGTGCGGAAGTTCCGCAATCTGCCCAAGTTTCAGGCAATCGAGCACGACTCCTTGTTCTGCGCCACAATACTCGTCTCGCCGAAGCGAGACCGAGAGCACCGGCATCCGGAAAAGCCCGTTTGCCGGAGTCGGCCGTGCCTTAGCCTTGCGGATAGGCAATCACGGACAAATACCTCGCCGGCAGCCTGTTGAGAATCTCCGGCCCATGCCGTGCATCGGCGTCAAAAAACAGGCTGTCGCCGGGTTTCAGATGAAACAGCTTGTCGCCATGCCGATAGGTCACCTCGCCCTCCAGCATGTACAAGAGTTCCAGACCCTCATGCTGAAAGGTCGGGAAGATGTCCGCCTCGGTGGACAGCGTGATCAGATAGGGCTCCACCACCACGCCAGAATTGTTCGACCCGATGTGACCGAGAAGGTTGTACTGGTGCCCCGACCGCGTGCCGCGACGCTCCACCTCGATATGATCGCCTGACTTCACGTGCTGGACCTCGCGGCGTTCCTCGTACGATTTGAAGAAGGCGGTCACGGGCACCGAAAAAGCATGGCTGAGCACTTGCAACGTGGTCAGCGACGGCGAGGTGATGCCGTTTTCGATCTTCGACAACATACCGATCGACAGGCCTGTTACCTGTGCCAGATCGGCGACGGTCAGGCCCTGTTGACGCCGGAAGGCCCGCACCTCGCGGCCAATCGCCGCCTCAAGGTTGCGTTCGGAGATGTCGCGAACCCGGTGCGGGTCCTGACTGAGTGCAGGCTTGCCCCGCGAAACAAAAGGAAGGTCGTCGGGACTGTCGTCTTCGGTCATCATTTGTCGCCCTGATAGGGTCACTTTTTTCACCATAGGTAAAAAAGTGACCCGCCGACAAGTTAAACCGTCAGAAGACCGCCGTCACAACACAGATTGCGCCGCCACAACCCATGCGTGATGCAGACTTTGCGCTGAAGACCGTGGCCCATAGAGGCTGACCAGCGTCTCGGACCGCTTGATCAGATAGCAGCCCAAGTGTTCCAGCACGGTCCGCGTCGCAGTCCCAGACGGCGCCGCGGCCAGATCAAAGTTCGAGAGCCGCTCCAGCACCTGCGCCAGTCCCGGCCCGACGAGATCGAAGCGCACCCAGGCGTCGGTCTGTTCGGTGATCGAGGCCGCCTCGCCAAAGGCGGCGAGAAGATGGCGGCGGATATCCTCGTGGCTGGCAAAGGGTGCCTCGACGAACCACATCTCGGGCGTGACCCAGAAGGCCGCATAGACGGCGCCCTGTTCGGACATGGCTGCGGGCGGCAAGGGCAAGCCCGCGGCAGAGGCCAACGCCTGCACATCGGCCAGACGCCCGCGCCGCACGGCCAGCGAGGCCAAGGCCACGTCGGTCCGCTCGGTCAGTGTCCAGCGGCCGAGGGTCACGACCTGTGGCAGGTCAAGGCCCAAGGCGGTGATCGGTTTCAAGTTGACATCACGCACGAAGACGCTCCCCTTCCGGGTCGATGAAATGCGGGCTGACGATTTCCACTTCGGTATCCGTTCCCGCCAACAGGTTGACTGCCCGCATCTTCTCACCGATGCGGCTGGCGCCGTTCTTCAGGTACCCCAGCGCGATGTGGTGCCCCAGATGCGGCGAGTAGACCAGTGACGTCAGCCAGCCCTCATCATTCTGCGCCGTCGCGGCAGCCCCGGTTTTCAGGAAGTGGCTGCCCGCCTTCAAGGCCTCCGCCGGATTGGCCGGCTTGACACCCACCAAGCGCAGGCCGTCCGCCTGGGTCATACCATCGCGCTGGCTGAGCAACATGCCGATAGAATCCTTCTTGCGGCTCACCATCTTGCCCAAGCCCATGTTCAGCGCGGTCGAGGTGCCGTTCAACTCGTTCCCCGCCACATGGCCCTTTTCCACCCGCATGACGCCCAAGGCTTCGGTGCCGTAGACCACGGCGTCAAACTCCGCCCCCGCTTCCATCAGCTTTCGGATCATCGCATCACCATAGCGCGTGGGTACGGCGATTTCAAAGGCCAACTCGCCCGAGAAGCTGATGCGGAACAGCCGCGCCCGAAGCCCGCCCACGGTGATATTCCCCGCACCCATATAGGGGAAAGCCGCATCCGAGATGTCCTGATCCACGACCTTGGCCAGCAGGTTCCGCGCATTTGGCCCGGCGACCGAGAACTGCGCCCAGGCCTCGGTCGTCGAGATGATCTGCACATCCATATCCGGCCACAGCACCTGTCGGCAGTATTCCAGATGCCGGAAGACGGTGACGGCGTTGGCCGTCGTCGTCGTCATCACATATTCATTCGGACCCATCCGCGCCGTGGTGCCATCGTCGAACACGATGCCATCCTCGCGCAGCATCAGGCCATAGCGGCACTTGCCGACGGCGAGGGTCGAGAAGGTGTTGGCATAAACCTTGTCGAGGAAGGCCCCGGCATCGGTGCCCTGAATGTCGATCTTGCCCAGCGTGGTCACATCGCAGATGCCAACCGACTTTCGCGTCGCCAGAACCTCGCGGTCCACCGACTGACGCCACTCGGTCTCCCCGGCTTTGGCCACCCATTGCGTGCGCAGCCAGTAACCCACTTCAACAAAGACAGCCCCCTGCTCCTCGGCCCATTTGTGGCTGGGCGTCAGGCGGAACGGCTTGAATTCATGGCCCCTGCCCCGGCCGGCCAAGGCGCCCAATGCCACCGGCGTATAGGGCGGGCGGTAGACGGTCGTCCCCGTGTCCGGGATTGACTTGCCCGTCAGTTCGGCCATCACGGCCAAACCCAGAACATTGCCGGTCTTGCCCTGATCGGTCGCCATGCCAAGCGTCGTGTAGCGTTTAAGATGCTCCACCGAAGTGAAATTCTCCTGATGCGCCAGCTTGATGTCCTTGACGGTCACATCGTTCTGCTGGTCGATCCAAGCCCGGCTTGCACCTTCAACATGCCAGAAAGCCTTGATGCGCACGGGGGCGTCCTCGGCCTTGGGCAGCTTGGCGGATATGGCCGAAATGCCCAGACCCTCCAAGGCCTTGCGGGCCATCTCATCTCCGGTCACCAAGGCACCGTGGGTCGACAGACTTCCCGCGGCGGCCCCTGCCACCAGCAGATTGGCAATCTCGCCCGAACCCGGAACGAAGGCCGCGATATCCTCGCGCCAGACGGGGCGCGAGCGGTGGTGCGAGGTGATGTTGACGTTGGGATTCCAGCCGCCCGAGACGCCAAGGGCGTTGACCTTAAGGGTCTCCGTCCTGCCGTCGGCCATGCGCACGGTGATTTGCGACAACCCGAGGCGTCCAGCGGAGTTGGTCACCTCGGCCCCGCGCAGGTGGCGGATTCCGGGAAGCAATTCGCTGTTCTCGCGGCTGTCGATCACCGCGACCACGTCAACCCCCTTGGCCTGCAGATCAACCGCCGTCCGCAACCCATCATCATTGTTGGTGAAAACCGCCGTGCGGTCGCCCACCGCCACGCCCCAACGGTTGGCATAGGCGCGCAAGCTGCCCGCCAGCATGATCCCCGGACGGTCGTTGTTCTCGAACGCAATCGGCCGCTCGATGGCGCCGCCCGCAAGGATCGCCCGCTTGGAATAAATCCGCCAGAAGGTCTGGCGCGGTTTTCCGGCGAGCGGTACGGGCAGATGGTCAGACACCCGCTCCACAGCGCCATAGATGCCGTGGTCGAAGGCGCCGACCACCGTGGTGCGGTTCAAAAGTCGCACATTCGGCAACGAGGCCAGTTCCGCCAACGCCGCCAGCGCCCAATCCGCGCCGGACTGGTCACCCAAGGCGAAGGTCTCGGCATTCAGCCGCCCGCCCATGCGGAAGTCTTCATCCGCCAGAATGACCCGTGCCCCCGACCGACCTGCCGTCAAGGCCGCCGACAGGCCCGCAGGCCCCGCACCGATGATCAGGATATCGCAGTGCAGGAAGCCCTTGTCGTATTCATCTGGGTCTTCCAGCTTGGTCAGGCTGCCAAGGCCTGCGGCGCGGCGGATGATCGGTTCATAGACCTTCTCCCAGAAGGACGCGGGCCACATGAAGGTCTTGTAGTAGAACCCGGCCGTGAAGAAGCTGTTGAGGCGGTCATTGATCGACAGCGCATCGAACTTCAGCGAAGGCCAGCGGTTCTGACTTTGCGCCGTCAGCCCGTCGAACAGTTCGGCCACCGTCGCCCGCGTGTTGGGTTCCTGCCGGGCACCAGAGCGGAGTTCGACCAACGCATTGGGCTCCTCGGAACCGGCTGAAATTGGCCCGCGTGGACGGTGATATTTGAAGCTGCGGCCCATCAGGCGGACGCCATTGGCCAGCAGTGCGGAGGCCAAAGTGTCTCCGGGATGGCCAAGATAGGGCAGGCCGTCGAAGTGGAACCGGAAGGTCTGGCTGCGGTCGATCTGGCCGCCCGCAATGCGGTTGGATTGTGTCATTTCGAACGCCCCTCGCTGCGTGCCACGTCGCGGGCCAGTTCCACCGAGGTGATCTCGTGTGTAACCGTATTGCGGGTCACGACCAACCAGGACCGGTCGCCTTGTTCATGATACCAGAGTTCCCGATGCAGGCCGGCGGGGTTGGCACGCAGGTATGTGTAGTCATGGAAAGCCTCGATGGAGGCCGTCAGTCCATCCGGGCGATGGATCAGGCTGGCATCGCCCAGATAGACGAATTCCTGCGCGTCCCGTGGCCCGAGGATGGGGTGATTGATGATCATGTCAGTGCCTCAATGCAGGTTCGGTTGCGCGCCCTGGCCCTTTTCGTCGATCATCAACCCTTTGAGGAAGCGATCAAAACGATAGGCTGTGGCCGTGGCATGGGGTTCGTCCTTGGCCAGCAGATGCGCAAAGCACCAGCCCGAGGCCGGGGTGGCCTTGAAGCCGCCATAGCACCAGCCGCCGTTGAAATAGAGCCCGTCAATATGGGTCTTGTCGATGATCGGAGAGCCGTCCATCGACATGTCCATGATCCCGCCCCAGGCCCGCAGAAGGCGCGCTCGGCCGATCATCGGCATCAGGGCCATGCCGCCCTCAATGACGTCTTCAATCACCGGCAGGTTGCCGCGTTGGGCGTAGGAGTTGTAGCCGTCGATATCGCCGCCAAACACCAGACCTCCCTTGTCGGACTGGCTGACGTAGAAGTGGCCCGCGCCGAAGGTCATCACGCCGTCGATGACCGGCTTCAGCCCTTCCGACACGAAGGCCTGCAGGACATGGCTTTCTATCGGCAGCCGCATCCCGGCATGGGCCATCACCTTGGACGACGACCCCGCTACGGCGACGCCAACCTTCTTGGCACCGATGAAGCCCTTGGAGGTCTCCACACCTAGGATCTTGCCGTTCTCGATCCGCATACCGGTGACTTCGCAGTTCTGGATCAGATCCACGCCGCGACTATCAGCCCCCCGCGCATAGCCCCAGGCCACGGCGTCGTGCCGCACCGTGCCGCCGCGCCGCTGCATCAGGGCGCCCTTGATCGGGAAGCGGGCGTTGTCGAAATTCAGGAAGGGATACATGGCCTTGACCTGATCGCGGTTCAAAAGCTCGGCATCCGCGCCATTCATGATCATTGCATTGCCGCGCCGGGTTGCCGCATCGCGCGCCGCATCGGTGTGGATCAGGTTGATGATGCCGCGCTGGCTCACCATGGCGTTGTAGTTGAAGTCCTGCTCCAACCCCTCCCACAGCTTCAGGCTGAATTCATAGAAGGGCTGATTGCCGTCCAGAAGGTAGTTCGACCGGATGATCGTGGTGTTGCGCCCGACGTTGCCGCCGCCGAGATAGCCCTTTTCCAGCACTGCAATCCGGGCCTGGTTGAACTCTTTCGCAAGATAATAGGCTGTGGCCAGCCCATGCCCGCCGCCGCCCACGATGATGTAATCGTAGGACGACTGCGGTTCCGGGTCGCGCCATTGCGGCGTCCAGCCCTTGTGCCCCGTCAGCGCCTCTTTGAGGATCCGAAAGCCGGAATAGCGCATCATTCTCTCCAGTTGCTTGACCCGAACCTAGCGCCCCGCGCCTGCGGCGACAGCAAGGTTTCCGCCAATACAGTCCTATTTCCGGCCATCAAAGCGTATTGACCAGCATCCGGGCCGCCCTGCGGAAGGTCGCCATGATCTCGGTCCGCATCGGTTCGGCGACGGCGGTTTCCTGCATGGCAAGGGCCATCACCTCAAGCCATGCGTTGGCGTCGTCGAGGCGGATCTCCAGATGGGCGTGGATCTCGCGCAGGTTCATGTGGCCGTTGCGTTCCACGTAATACCGCCTGCCGCCGAAGAACCCGCAGAGGAATTCGAACTGCGCCGGGCGGACATGTGACATGCCATGCCCATGCTGATGCATGGCCATGATCGTCTCACCCTGCGGCAGGCTTTCGATCAGGTCATAGAACTCGGTGACGAGGGCATGCACTCCCGCCTCCCCTCCGATCCTGTCGATCATCGGTTCCATCAGCTTTGCGGCCTTGTCTTCCTGGGATCATAGGCGGACAGCGCGGTGATCACGGCAGGCAGGCGCTTGATGTGGCCATCCAGTTTGCCGACCTCAAGCGCCGTTCCCACCTCGGAATGGGCAATATCGACGCGGGCCAGGGCGATCTGCTTGCCCAGCAAGGGCGACCGCATGGCCGAGCAGACAACACCGATCTGAGCGCGGCCGATGTGAAGGCAATCGCCATGGCCGACATCGGTGGCCGCATCGATTTCAAGGCCAACGAACTTGCGGGACGGATGCTCCTTGCGGCGGATCAGAGCGTCGCGGCCGATGAAATCGTCGGGCTTGGATTTCAGAGGGACGGTGAAGCCGATGCCAGCCTCGAACGGGTCTGTCTCATCACTGAAATCGTAGCCTGCGAAGATCAGACCGGCCTCGATCCGCACCATATCCAGCCCAAGCAGGCCCATTGGACGGATGCCAAGGTCGGCCCCGGCCTCCATCACCGCCTTGTAGACCGCCTCGGCATCCTTGGGATGGCAGAAGATTTCATAGCCGAGTTCACCGGTGTAGCCCGTGCGCGACACGACCAAGGGTGCACCGGTGAAGTCATGCAGGCGGGCGACGGTGTGGCGGAACCAGCCGAGTTCCCCAACCGTCGCCTGCGTCGGCGCGGTCCAGATGATGCGCTTCATGATCTCGCGGGAGTTCGGGCCTTGAACGGCGAGGTTGTGCAGTTGGTCGGTGCTGCTCCGCACCATCACCTTCAGCCCCAGCTTTTCCGCCTGTTCACGCAGCCAGATGCCGCCGAAATCATCACCGCCGATCCAGCGGAAGTTGTCTTTCCCAAGCCGGAACAGGGTGCCGTCGTCAATCATGCCGCCGTGTTCGTAGCACATGGCGGAATAGACCACCTGCCCCACCGCCAGCTTCTTGACGTCACGGGTCAGGGTGTATTGCATCAGGGCTTCGGCATCCGGGCCGGTGACCTCGACCTTGCGCAGGGGGGACAGGTCAATCGCCACGGCCTTCTCACGGCAGGCCCAGTATTCCTCGATCGGCCCGGCGGCGGCATAGGCATTCGGCAGCCAATAGCCGCGATACTCCACCATGTTGCGGGTCAAGGCCGAGGTTGCCGGGTGAAAGGCGGTCTCTTTGGTCATCTTGGGCTCCGCATCAGGGGTAGCGCGCCAGGCGACGGCGCGGGAGAATTTCTCGGCACCCGGATAGGTGCGGATGTGGATATCGGAGAGGTACCAGCCATTGGCCGGAGAGGTGTCATCCGGGCAGGCGGAGTTCACGCAGACCAGATCGGTCAGGGCGCGGAACAGGACATAGTCCCCCGGACGGCTCCACGGTTCGTCACTGATCAGGACGCCGTGGGCGTCGATGGCGGTGTTGAAGAACAGGTTGACGGCCATCCAGCCGGGGCGGCCAGCAATGCCTTCAGGGGCAAGGGCTGCGTTGAAGTTGTCAGAGCAGTTGATGTGACCGGGGTAGCCGATCTCGTCATAGTATTTCGCGGCACAGGCCATGGCGAAGGCGTCGTGGCGGCCGACGGTGTCGTGGATCACCTCGACCAGCGGCTCCCAATCCTGATCATAGTATTTCGCATGCAGGCCGGGCATCGAATAGGCATGGCCCATCAAGGTGCGCGAGGTGGTCACGTCCAGCGGGGCCTGAATGCCCTTGTCCAGCTTGCGGGCGGAAAAGCATTGGAAATCCGTGCATTGGCGGCCATCGACGTCGATGATCTGGATATAGTCGCCCGCCTTGACATGATAAGTGCGGGCGGTCGCGGAGGAGACGCGCAGGTCCAGCACAGGATCGGTGAGCGGTTCGGGCAGATCATGCAAGGCTGCCCAGCCCGGATTGCCCCGTCGTATCGTCAGGATCAGGGGCGTCAGCGTTGTCTGATCCTGCGGCGACATCGGACCACCCGGGGCGGCGAGGATCAGATGCCCCGCACGCTGGACGCTGAAGCTGGCCCCCGTCTTGGCGGGCGTGTCAGCGTCAAACAGACCGATCGCGCGGGCCTTGCCAAGGTCGATGCCCCGGCGCAAGAGGCCTTTGCGCAGGCGCGCCATGCCCGGACCGCCGGCGGTGATCAGCGCCTTGAGACCCTCACCGGTGCTATCGCCCATTTGGCCCAGAATGGTCGGATCGATTTTCCCGGACGCATCGGCGGCCAGAAGTTCGGCCACTTGCCCGCCTTCAAGATTGGACACGGAGATCTGGTCGCCTTCGTCGATCCCGACCATCAAGGCGCCACCGCCGGGCACCTCATAGCGTTCCATCCCGGACTTGCGCTTCATGTCGCGGGTGGTCAGGATGCGACTGGGCCTTGGCGGGCCGGGGATGACGGAGGGATAGATCGTGTCAAGCATGGGACCTGCCTTGCAGACGATTTCATTCTTCGTAAAACTTGTTCATTGAGAAGAATAACACGGGCGACGCCCGGCACAAGCGGGAAGGATGGACATGCTGTCTTTGGCACTGGGGTTGGTAGCCGCTTTGGGCTGGGGCACGCATGACCTTCTGGTGCGGCGGATCGCGCCGGGTGCGCAGGTCTTGCCGCAACTGGCGGTGGTGATGACGGTGGCGGCCTTGGTCACCTCGCCCTTTGTCGATGCCGGATGGCCGGGATTGGTTCCGCTGGCCTTTGCGCTGGGGTCAGGTTTCGCCTATTTCGGCGCCTCGCTGGCGCTTTACGCCGCCTTTGCGCGGGCGCCCGCCCGGTTGGTGGCGCCGGTGATCGGGTCTTACCCCCTGCCCGCGCTGGCGATTGCAGCGCTTCAGGGCCATGGCGTCACCGCGGTCGAGTGGCTGGCGGCCGGTCTGATCGTCGCCGGGGTCGCGGTGGTAGCCACGCAAGGCGAGGCCGAGGACAAGCGCCCCCACCCCGCCGCGCTGCCGCTCGCCTTCGCGGCCTGCTTTGGCATGGCCACCAGCTTCGCACTGGGTCAGGAGGCCGCAACCCGGATCGAGCCCTTGCAGGCGGCGGGCCTTGCGCGGGCCGGGACGGCGGGGCTGGGACTGGTTCTGCTGGCGCTTCGGCCCAAGGGGACCCGAGCCGCACTCCGGCGCTGGCCGGTGCTTTTGGTAATGGGCTGTCTGGACGGGGTGGCGCTGTCCTCGGTCATCGCGGCGGGCGCCTTGCCAGAAGCGAGCTATGCCTCGGTTGCCTCCTCGCTGTTTGGCGTGGTGACGATCCTTTTGGCGTGGGGGGTCTTGCGAGAGAGGGTGAAACTGGCCCAAGGGTTCGGAATTGTCCTGATCTTCGTTGGGCTTGGACGCTTGGCGCTGGGGTAACTTCCCAGAAGGATCAAGACTCTGGCGGCATCGCGCCCGACAGACCCCGCAACCCCGCCAGCGCCCGCCGCTCATTCTGCGGGCTGACGCCAAAGGCCTGCGCATAGTGCCGCGCCATGGGGCCCGAGCGGGGATAACCGACGGAGGCCGCAATCTCCGACAGGCTGTCGTCGGAATAGAGCACCCTTTGCCGCGCCTTGGACAGACGGACGAGACGGTAATAGCGCAGCGGGCTTTGCCCGGTCTCACGTTTGAACAGGCGTTCGAAGTTGCGTTCCGACATCTCGACGGCGTCTGCCACATCGGGGATGCGCAGGGGGTCCTCGATATGGGCGTCAAACAGGCGGATCGCCTCGCGGATGGGCGTGGGCAGGGCATCGGCTGTCCCGCCTGCGCGCTGGACGGGGACCTTCTGGCGGGCGTCTTCATCGCGGACGAAGGGGTGCTGGAACCAGCAGGCCACTTCGGTCATCGTGTCGCGGCCCAGACGCTCTTCGATCAGGCGCAGCATCAGGTCGAAGACCGCCCCTGCGCCCGAGGCCGTGATACGGCGGCGGTCGCGGACGATCACGGTCTCTTCGGCTTCCACCTTGGGAAATTCCGCCTTGAAGGCGGTCTCGTAACACCAATGCACGGAGCAGCGGTGGCCTTCCATCAGACCTGCCCGCACGAGGGGGAAGATGCCGCCAGAGAAGGCGCCGATCGTCACGCCCGCGCGGTCCAGCCGGCGCAGCACGGCGGGAGAATGGCGAGGGTCGGCATAGCTGCCAGTCGGCGGCGACAAAAGATAAAGCTGGTCCAGCCCCTGCGCCTGATCCAGAGCCTCATCCGGGGTAAAGCGCACCTCGGCCGAGGATCGTACCGGGTCAGCACTTTCCCCCAGCAACACCCAAGCGAAGGCCCGGGTGCCGGTGATCTCATTGGCGGCCCGCAGGGGTTCGATGGCCGAGGTCAGACAGGCCATCGGAAAGCCGGGGAACATCAGGAACCCCAGTTTCAGCGGCTTGAGGGCCATTATGCGTCAGGCCAGACGCCCGGGCTGGTGGGCGCGCCGTCGTCATATTTCGCCAGCCATTCCACCATC
>CANGHD010000101.1 GCA_947453525.1 Paracoccaceae bacterium
AGAGGCCAAGCTGGCGGCGATCAATGCCATGCTGGTCGATGCGCCGGTGGCTTTGCCGTCTGGCGTGACGATGGAGGCGGACCGCTATCGCGGGGTGACGGTGAGCGGCACCTATACCGGCGAGGCGGTGTTCAAGCTGGACAGCCTGGCGGATCAGGGGCCGGGCAAGCGGGTGATTGCGGTTTTGGTCACGACGGACGGACGGCGGGTTCTGGTGGATCGGGGCATCTGGCTGGATGGATCGGCGGCCACGCCTGCGGCGGTGCATGCGGCAACGGTTCAGGGCAATCTGGATTGGCCGCAGGAGTCTGACAGCTACACGCCGCCGCCCGATGGCAAGACCGGGCTGTGGTTTGCCCGCGATGTGCCCGCGATGGCCAAGGCCTTGGGCACGGAACCGACACTTATTGTCGCGCGCGCGTCGACCGGTGACGGGATTGTGCCGATGCCCGTCGACACTTCCTCTATTCCAAATGACCATTGGCAATATGCCATGACATGGTTTTCGTTGGCATGCGTCTGGTTCATGATGACAGTCTTTCTGTTGTGGCGTATCAGGCAGCAAAGTGCGAAGGCAGCGTGATGCGTTATATCTCGACCCGGGGTACGGCCCCGGCCCTGACGTTCGGCGAAGCGATGATGACCGGGCTGGCGCGCGATGGCGGGCTATACGTGCCCGAGGCTGTGCCGCAGTTTTCCAGAACGGACTTCGCGGCGCTGGCGGGTAAGCCCTATGAGGAGATCGCCTTTGCGGTGATGCGGCCCTTCATGGGCGACATCTTCACGCAGGACGAGTTCCGAGGGCTGATCGCCAAGGCCTATGCCGGCTTTGGCCATCCGGCGCGGGCGCCGTTGAAGCAACTGGCACCGAACCATTTCCTGCTGGAACTGTTCCATGGGCCGACGCTGGCCTTCAAGGACTTCGCCATGCAACTCATCGGGCAGATGATGCAGGCAGCCTTGGCCAAATCGGGCGAGCGGATCACGATTGTGGGCGCGACCTCGGGCGATACCGGCTCGGCGGCGATCGAGGCGTTCCGGGGCTTGGAGAATGTGGATGTGTTCATCCTCTTCCCGCATGGCCGGGTGTCAGAGGTGCAGCGGCGGCAGATGACCACGCCGGTGGAAACCAATGTCCATGCGCTGGCGATGGATGGCGACTTTGATGATTGTCAGGCCCGCGTGAAGGACATGTTCAACGACTTCGCCTTCCGCGATGGGGTGCGGTTGGCAGGGGTGAACTCGATCAACTGGGCGCGGGTGCTGGCGCAGGTGGTTTACTTTGTCAGCAGCGCGCTGTCCCTGGGCGCGCCGGAGCGGGCGGTGAGCTTCACGGTGCCGACCGGGAATTTTGGCGACGTCTTTGCAGGCTATATTGCCCGCTCGATGGGCCTGCCGATTGAACAACTGGTGATCGCCACCAATCAGAACGACATTCTGGACCGGGCCTTGCGGTCGGGTGACTATGCGACGGATGGGGTGAAGCCGTCGATCTCGCCGTCGATGGACATTCAGGTGTCGTCAAACTTCGAGCGCGCCTTGTTTGATGCCTATGGGCGCGACGGGGCGGCGGTGGCCGCACTGATGGGGGAACTGAAGGCGGGCGGGTTTTCCATCAGTCAGGGTGCCTTGCAGATGCTGCGGGCGACCTTCGCGTCCGGGCGCTGTTCCGAGCAGGAGACGATGGCGACCATCCACCGGACCTTTGGCGAGACGGGCGAACTCCTTTGCCCGCATGGCGCCGTAGGGGTCAAGGTGGCTGAGGAGCATCTGGGAGATGTGCCGATGATCACGCTGGCCACGGCGCATCCGGCCAAGTTTCCGGATGCAGTCGAGATGGCCTCGGGTCTGCGGCCTGCGCTGCCGCTCCGGATGGGCGATTTGTTCCAAAGGCCCGAACGGGTCACGCGGGTGCCGAACGATCTGGCTGCCCTTCAATCTTTGGTCCGCGAAAGGATCGCACGTTGACTGTACGACTGACGACGCTCGACAATGGCCTGAGGATCGTGACCGAGCATATGCCGGGGTTGAAAAGCGCCTCGGCGGGCGTCTGGGTGATGGCGGGCGGGCGGCATGAGCGGCCCGAGCAGAACGGGATCGCCCACTTTCTGGAACACATGGCCTTCAAGGGCACCGACAAGCGCACGGCCTTGCAGATTGCCGAGGAAATCGAGGACGTTGGTGGTTACATCAACGCCTATACCTCACGCGAGATGACGGCCTATTACGCGCGGGTGCTGGAAAGCGACGTGGGGCTGGCGCTGGATGTAATCGGCGACATCGTGCTGAACCCGGCCTTTCATGAAGCGGATATCGAGACCGAACGCCATGTGATCCTGCAGGAGATCGGGCAGGCGCTGGATACGCCGGATGATATCGTGTTCGACTGGCTGCAAGAGGTGTCTTACCCCGACCAGCCCTTCGGCCGCACCATTTTGGGGCCGGAGGAGCGGGTCAGCGCGTTTACCGCGAGTGATCTACGGGGCTTTGTCGGGGAGCGCTATGCGCCGGGCGAGATGATCCTGTCGGCGGCGGGGGCGGTGGATCATGATGCCATCGTGAAGGAAGCGCTGGCGACCTTTGGCGGGTTGAAGGCTCGGCCTGCCTTGGGGTTTGACGTGGCGCGGTTTGCCGGGACGGAGCGGCGCGAGATCAAGGATCTGGAGCAGGTCCATTTCGCCATGGCCTTCGACGGGCCGGGCTACCGCGATGCGGATGTGCATACGGCGCAGGTCTATGCGACGGCGATGGGCGGCGGCATGTCCAGCCGTCTGTTCCAGAAGATCCGAGAGGAGCGGGGGCTGTGCTATTCGATCTTCGCGCAGGCGGGTGCTTATGAGGATGCCGGGCAGATCACCTTGTATGCCGGGACGTCAGAGGACGAGATCGAGGACCTGATGGGTCTGACGATGGATGAGATGAAGCGCGCGGCCGAAGATATGTCGGACGCCGAAGTGGCGCGGGCAAGGGCGCAGATCAAGGCCGGGATGCTGATGGGGCTGGAAAGCGCCTCGTCGCGGGCAGAGCGGCTGGCGCGGCTGATGGCGATTTACGGCCGGGTGCCGGATGTCGATGAGGTGGTGGCCAAAATTGACGCGGTTTCGACCGCCGATGTGCGCCGCTTTGCCGAAGGGTTGACGACGGCTGGCTGCGCACTCGCGCTTTATGGCCCGGTGGAGGCGGCTCCGGGGCTGGAGGCCATCCGCGACAGGCTGCGCCGCTGATGTTTGGCCTGAAGAAGAAGCCGAAGATCGAGACCGAGCGGATGACGCTGCGGTTGCCGGTTCATGCCGATTACCGCACCTGGGCCGAGTTGCGCGAAGGCTCCGCCGATCATCTGATCCAGTGGGAGCCGGTGCGGGCGCCGGATCATCTGTCGCGCAAGTCCTTCGTCAATCGGGTGTATTGGGCCGCAAGGGCAGAGGCGCAGGGCACGGCGCTGCCCTTGATGCTGATCCGGCGGCAGGACAATCTGCTGATCGGCGCCATCACGCTGGACAATATCAGGCGTGGGCCGGTGCAGGCGGGGACGCTGGGCTATTGGATCGGCCATCGCCATGCGCGGCAGGGCTATATGCGCGAGGCCATTCAGGCGGTGGTGCATCACGCCTTCCAGATCATGGACCTGAGCCGGATCGAGGCGGCCTGTCTGCCGGAGAATGCCCCCTCACGCGGGGTGCTGGAGAAATGCGGCTTCAAGTATGAAGGGGTCGCGCAAAGCTATCTGCAGATCAACGGACGCTGGCGCAACCATGTGCTTTACGCCAATCTGCGGCATGATCGGCGCGGCAAGACTGAGGTCGGGTGAGTTGGGAGGGCTGCTCGCCCCCCCAAACCCCCCTCGCCAAAAGGGGGGCTGCGCACCCCCCTTTGGAAACCCGAGCGGGATATTTCCGCAAGTATGAAAGGGGGAAGGACTTGGAGCCTTTGATCCTGATGTTGCGCGGGGTGAATGTATCCGGCGCCAACAAGCTGCCGATGGCTTCCTTTCGCGAGATGCTGGGTGGGTTGGGGTTCGAGCGGGTGCAAACCTATATCCAGAGCGGCAATGCGGTGATGCTGGGGGAGCGTGGCGGCGCGGAGAGGCGTGTGGCCGAGGGATTGCGGTCCTGTTTCGGGCTGGAGGTGCCGGTCTTCGTGCTGACGCTGAAGGAGATGGCTGCGGTGCTGGCGGCCAATCCTTTCGTGGCAGAGGGAGAGGCGGATGGCGCCAGAGTGCATGTCATCTTTCTGAAAGGCGACGTGGCCCTCAAGCCGGGGCTGGAGGAACATGCCACCAAGGGTGAACGCTTTCATCTTGGGGCAGGGGCCTTTTATCTGCATACGCCGCAGCGGTTCGGTTCTTCGGCTGTCGCGGAAAGGCTGCCACGGTTTCTGAAAGCCGGGATGACGGCGCGCAACCAGCGCTCGGCCACGGCGATTCTGGAGATGGCGCGCGGGTTGACGGGAATGTGATGGCGCCGGTGCGGGGTTCGGTGGCAGGCTGATGCCATGCGCTGGTTGCTGGCCCTATTGCTGTTGCTGCCCCTCTGGGCGCGGGCCGAGACGATGCCCTCGGACTGCGTGGCTTTGGCCGATGCGGGGCCGCAGGTGATCCCGGTGCGCTATGGCACGCCACCGCCAGAGGGCGTCGTGCGCATCAGGTTCATCGATCATGCCATGTTTGCGATCGAGACTCCGGGCGGCTTGATGGCCATCACAGACTATAACGGCAAGATCGGTAACCCCGAGGTCGTGCCGGAAATCGTCACGATGAACAATTACCACGACACGCATTACACCAACCACCCCGACCCGCGGATTCCGGTCGTGATCAAGGGCTGGGGGCCGCCCGGCGCGCCTGCGGCGGTCGACGTCGACCTTGGCGAGATGCGCGTCCGCAATGTCACCTCCGACCTGCGCGGACCCTTTGGCGAGGGCGGGCGGCAGGACGGCAACTCGATCTTCATCTTCGAGGTCGCAGGGCTGTGCATCGTGCATCTGGGCCATCTGCATCAGGTGCTGGACGCGGGGAAACTGGCGCGAATTGGCCGGGTCGATGTGCTGATGGTGCCGGTGGACGGCGAATTCACCATGGATCAGGCGGCGATTGCCGGGGTGGTGCGGTCGTTTCACCCGCGCATCGTGCTGCCGATGCATTGGTTCACGCCCGAGATTCTGGCGCAGTTCCTGACCGACATGCAGGCCGACTATCCGGCCCATGTCGTCGCGGGACCGGAGATCGAGGTGTCGCGGGCGACTCTGCCGTTGTCCCCCGAAATCGACGTTCTGGCGCCGGAACCTTTCCCCTGAAAGAACTTGACGCTATGACCGGGGGCAAGGAGACCGCATATGCTCAACCCCGCCGACCCTGCCTTTCTGACCGCCCTGGAAGACCTGTTGCCGCCGGGCACCCTGCGGCCGGTGGCGCCTCGCTATATCGAGGAGCCGCGTGGCAAATGGCGCGGCCATGCGGCGGCGGTGGCCTGCCCGGCCTTGGTCGAGGAGGTGGCCGTGATCGTGCGGGCTGCGGCGGCGGCGCGGGTCGGTATCGTGCCTTGGGGTGGTGGCACCGGGCTGGTGGGGGCGCAGGTGATGACCGAAGGTCCCTTGCCGCTGATCCTGTCGCTGGAGCGGATGAACCGCATCCGCGCCGCCTATCCGGAGGAGAACGTGCTGTTGGCCGAGGCCGGGGTGATCTTGGCGGATGTCCACAAGGCAGCCGAGGCGGTGGGGCGGATCTTCCCCCTGACGCTGGCCAGTCAGGGCTCGTGCCGGATCGGCGGCAATCTGGCCACCAACGCGGGTGGCGTGAATGTGCTGCGCTATGGCAATGCGCGCGATCTGTGTCTGGGGCTGGAGGCGGTCTTGCCGGATGGATCGATATGGCACGGGCTAAAGCGGCTTCGGAAGGACAACACGGGCTATGATCTGCGCGGGGTGCTGATCGGGGCCGAGGGGACGCTGGGCGTGATCACGGCGGCCAGCCTGCGTCTGTTTCCCAAGCCTGCGGCAGAGGGCGCGGCGCTGATGGTGGTGCGCGATCCTGCGGCGGCTTTGGCCCTGCTGGCCATGGCGCAGGCGCGTCTTGGGGTTGTGTCGGCCTTCGAACTGATCTCGGGCATGGGTCTGGAGTTTCTGGCCGAGACGATGCCGCAGGTCCGCCAGCCCTTCGCTGAGAAGCCCGCATGGATGGTGTTGATCGATCTGGGCTTGGCCAGCGGCTCGCCGGAGGAGGCGTTGACCGAGCTTTTCGCCGCAGCGCTTGCCGAGGGTTTGGTTTCGGACGGCTTGATCTCCCAAAGCCGCGCGCAGCGGGCGCAGTTCTGGGAAATCCGCGAGACGATTCCGCTGGCCAACCGCGCCGTGGGGTCGGTGTCGAGCCACGACATCTCGCTGCCGCTGGGCGAGGTGGATGGGTTCATCCGCGACGCCGGGCGGGCTCTGGCGGCGTTGGGCGACTGGCGGATCAACTGTTTTGGCCATCTCGGCGACGGCAACCTGCACTACAACGTCTTCCCACCGCAGGGCGAGAAGCCCTCCGCCGACAAGGCACAGGTCGCGGCGGTGCAGGACCTTGTCCATGCCATGGCCGTCGGGCGCGGCGGCTCTTTCAGCGCCGAGCATGGCATCGGCAGGCTCAAGGTCGAGGATCTGGAGCGTTATGGCGACCCCGCCAAGCTGACTGCGATGCGGGCCATCAAGACGGCGTTGGACCCCTTGGGCATCATGAATCCCGGCGCCGTGCTGCGCTGAGCCGAACACCTGCCCGAACCTGCCTTCCCGCTTCATCCAGGCCAAATATCCCGGGTGGGTCCGGGAGGGCTGGCCCTCCCGGCCTTGATGCCGCAGGAGGGACCGGACAGACCAGCACGCCCTGCCGGGTATCCGACAGGGCGCTGGGGTGGGTAGGTGGGTCACGTGTAGCAAGCAGCGCCCATCCGGTCGGGTGAACCGGACAGAACTGGTTTATGCCGATTCGGGTTAGCAAATGGTAAACGCCGGCCGGAATCCGAGCGACCCTTCGCAGGAAGACGAACCGGACCGCGCCTTTGGCGGCTGGCGGCTGGGACGGGCGCGTGCGCGGTCAGCCGACCGGCTCCTTGCACTGCCAACACAGACAGGCGGTCAACATGGTTGATGCTGCGCTTCACCGCCCCGGATTGATCCTGCCTGATTGCAGCGGCGGCTCCCCACGGCAGCTGCAAGGGGCAAGAACCCGTGCGCCCAGGGTCACAGCCCGTCGAATGCGCAGAGCGCATAGACTTCCATGCCCAGAGCCTCCAGCCTTTTGCGGCCGCCCAAAGCCGGCAGGTCAACCACGAAAGCGCAGCCCACCACCTGCGCGCCCAAGCGCTCGATCAGGCGGATGCCGGCCTCCGCGGTGCCGCCGGTGGCCAGCAGATCATCGACCAGCAGAATCTTCTCGCCCGGCTGCATGGCGTCGTCATGCACCTCGACCACCGCCTCGCCATATTCCAGCTTGTAGGCTTGGGAAATCGTCTGACCCGGCAGCTTGCCCTTCTTGCGGATCGGCACGAAGCCGGTCGAGAGTTGGTGCGCCACCGCCCCGCCAAGGATGAAGCCGCGCGCCTCAAGCCCAGCCACCTTGTCGATCCGCATGCCGGCATAGGGCGCCAGAAGCTGGTCAACACAGATGCGGAACCCGCGCGGATCGGCGAACAGCGTGGTCACGTCGCGAAACAGGATCCCCTCATGCGGGAAGTCGACGATGGTGCGGATATAGTCCTTGACGGTCCTGTCGTGGCCGGTCTTTTGCATCGGGTTTCCTCAGATGGCGTCAGCTTTGGATATCACGAGCCGGAAGAGCGTCACAAGGGCTGCGACGTCGGGCCATCGGCTGCCGTCAAGGCGGATTGCCGCAAGGCGGTGCTGTGCCTTACAACACCCGGCCTGCCACGGCGTCGAGCTTGGCCAGCAGGTTGGGGTCGCGTTTGGCGGGGGCGGTCATGATCGCAAAGGTCAGCGCACGGTCGCAGCCGCAGGGGCAGGGCTCGGGGTGGGTGAGGTGCCGGGGCAGGGCGGCGACAAGCGAGCGGGCCTGAGTGGCGTTGGCGGTCAGCGTGGCTATGACCTGCGCCACATCGACCGCGCCGTGGTCCTCGTGCCAGCAGTCGTAGTCGGTCACCATGGCGACGGAAGCGTAGCAGATCTCGGCCTCACGCGCGAGTTTGGCTTCGGGCATGCCGGTCATGCCGATGACATCGGCGCCCCATTGGCGGTACAGGCGGCTCTCGGCGAGGCTGGAGAACTGGGGCCCCTCCATGGCGAGATAGGTGGCGCCTTGATGCAGAGGGATTTGGCTGGCGGCGGCGGCTTGGGTGATGGCCTCTCCCAGCCTTGCGCAGGTCGGGTGGGCGACCGAAACATGGGCGACGCAGCCTTGGCCGAAGAAGCTTTTCTCGCGCGCGAAGGTGCGGTCGATGTATTGGTCGACCAGCACGAAGTCGCCGGGCTTGTAGTCGGCCCTGAGGCTGCCCACGGCCGATACGGCGAGGATGTCGGTGCAGCCGAGCCGTTTGAGCGCGTCGATATTGGCGCGGTAGGGGACGGTGGTGGGGGTGTGGACATGGCCGCGCCCGTGGCGGGGCAGGAAGGCCATGGGGGTGCCGTTCAAGGTGCCGGTCAGAACCTCGTCCGAGGGGGCACCCCAGGGGGTGTCGATGGTGACCCATTGGGGGGCCTCGATCCCATTGATTTCATAGACGCCCGACCCGCCGATGACGCCGATTTTGGGGAACATTTGGGGCTCCTGTCGTGGTTTGAGCCGAGAATAGGGGGAGGGCAGGGGAGAGTCTACGGGTGTGAAAGGCGGGGGATTGCACGCGTGCAATGGGGGGTAAGGCTCTGATTAAAAATGATTTTGTTGTTTGCCGTTAGGGGATTGTTAACTTGGAGCAAGGGACGGCTGGGCAGGCCCCGACCTACGGGGTCATCTTGCGAGGGAAAGGATCAGGCGAGGGGAGGCGTGGAGTTTGAGGAGGAGTTCCACGGGAATGGCGACGGGGTTCTGGCAGGGGGTATCGACGTAAGCCATGCCGTTGGGCATCAGCATCAGCGCATGGGCCTTGGCATCTGGCCAGACAAGGAAGCTGAGGTGGTCGTAGGAAGCCAGGCTGTGCAAGCAGTCAGCGTCCGTGGATGGGTCCAGGGTGGCGCGGCTGAGGTAAAGCGCGGTCAGGGCAGGGATGCCGGCCAAGGCGGCATCGGTCGCAGTTGACGCGCTGTCAGACGTCGTGTCGGGCTGCAGGCTGTGTGGCAGCAATGTCATGGGGTCCAGCCTGTCGCCCGTCTTGAGGTCGAAGAGCAGGACCGATTGGGCGCTGTCAGGATGGGGGCCGCCGCAGTAATAGCTGATAGTGAGCCGGATGCTAAGGAATTCCGGACCGCTCAGGGTGACATCGGACCAGCTTGAGAAGTCCGAAACGGGTTCCTTGATACAGTCTTGACGAGACGACAGGAGGGCTTTGTCTTCCGTCTGCAATGATGCGTTGATCTTGCGTTCAATTGCGTCGTCTCCTGCCAGCCGTGGCAGGCCTTGAAGCTCGGGTGCGAGGTTTTGGGGAAACATTAGGGTGGGGTGCACCGCATCTGCCTGCAGGGGCAGGGGCAGGGGGATCAGACAGGCAAGGAGAGCGGCACTCAAACGGCGCATTGAAATCCTTGGATGGGAGAGGTGGGGTGAAACCCCACCCTACAAGACGTGGCGGGCTTTTGTAGGGTGGGGTTAAAGCCCATCCTTCATAAGCAAAAGGCCCCGGTTTCCCGAGGCCTTTGTCTGTCTTAGTGCGCGTGGCTGTGGTCCCAGTCTTCCCGCTTGGGCAGCTGCTCGAACGTGTGTTCGGGCGGCGGGCAGGGCAGGGTCCATTCCAGCGTGTCGGCCCATTCGTTCCAGTAGTTCTTCACGGTGATCTTCTTGCCGTAGAACAGCGAGTAGAAGATCACGACGATGAAGAACACGAAGGAGGCGAAGCTGAGGAAAGCACCGTAGGACGAGATCTTGTTCCAGTAGGCGAAGGCTTCCGGATAGTCGATGTAGCGGCGCGGCATGCCTTGGCGGCCAAGGAAGTGCTGCGGGAAGAAGGTCAGGTTGGCCCCGATGAACATCGTCCAGAAGTGCAGCTTGCCGGCCCATTCAGGATACTCGCGGCCCGACATCTTGCCGAACCAGAAGTAGATCCCCGCGAAGATGCCGAAGACGGCACCCAAGGACATAACGTAGTGGAAGTGCGCCACGACGTAGTAGGTGTCGTGATACATGCGGTCGACGGGAGCCTGAGACAGCATGATCCCGGTGACGCCGCCCACGGTGAAGAGGAACAGGAAGCCGAAGGCCCAGAGCATCGGCGTCTTGAACTCGATGGAGCCGCCCCACATCGTGGCGATCCACGAGAAGACTTTTACGCCAGTCGGTACCGCGATGACCATGGTGGCCAGCATGAAGTAAGACTGCTGGGTCAGGGACATGCCGACGGTGTACATGTGGTGCGCCCATACGACGAAGCCCAGAACACCGATGGCGACCATCGCGTAGACCATCGGCAGGTAGCCGAACACCGGCTTTTTGGAGAAGGTCGCGATAACGTGGCTGATGATGCCGAAGGCCGGGATCACGATGATATAGACTTCCGGGTGGCCGAAGAACCACAGGATGTGCTGGTAGAGGATCGGGTCGCCGCCGCCCGCCGGGTCAAAGAAGGTCGTCCCGAAGTTGCGGTCGGTCAAAAGCATCGTGATGGCGCCCGCCAGAACCGGCAGCGACAGCAGGATCAGCCATGCGGTCACGAAGATCGACCAGGCGAACAGCGGCACCTTGTGCATGGTCATGCCCGGAGCGCGCATGTTCAGGAAGGTGGTGATCATGTTGATCGCGCCGAGGATCGACGAGGCACCCGACAGGTGGACTGCGAAAATGGCGAGGTCCATCGCGTAGCCGTCTTCTTTCGACGACAGCGGCGGATAGAGAACCCAACCAACGCCCGCGCCGTGGCCACCCTCACCGCCCGGTGCGAAGAGCGACAGGACACCCAGCGTGGCACCGGCAACGAACATCCAGTAGGACAGGTTGTTCATGCGGGGGAAGGCCATGTCCGGCGCACCAATGTGCAGCGGCATGAAATAGTTGCCAAAGCCGCCGAACAGGGCGGGGATGACGACGAAGAACATCATCAGCACGCCGTGCGCCGTGATCAGCACGTTGTACTGGTGGCCGTCGGGTGTGCAGGGTGTGCTGGCATCGGCGATGAGCCGCAGGCCTTCGGCGCAGAAGTACTGCACCCCGGGGTTCATCAACTCCATCCGCATGTAGACGGTGAAGAGAACCGAAACAAAACCGACGAGACCGCCGGTGAAGAGGTAGAGAACCCCGATATCCTTGTGGTTCGTCGACATGAACCAGCGGGTGAAGAACCCTTTCTGCTCATGGTCGTGCCCATGATCGTGGCCATGGATGGCTGCGTCGGCCATTGGCGTCTCCCGTTGTCGTTGCCTCGATTGGGTGCGGGAGTCGCCCCCCGTCCCGCATGTGGGGGTTCTAGTGTGGCAGGGGACGCAGGGCAATGGCGGATCTGTGCCGAAGTGGCGAAAACCCGAAGCGAAACTTGCCTTTGGGGATTGAATGGGCGGCTGCAGGACAGGGGGCGGGGCGCTTGCGCCGCAGGTTCGGGAGCGGCACGCGCCGGCCCGCCATGGGACCCGGCAGGGGGGCGGAATTGGGCATGGCGGGTGCAGGATTTTCCGTCGGTCTGGGGCCGAGTGCCGGCCTGAATGTGGCGCGACAGTTTGCAGGATGTGCGGCAGATCTTGGGATTTCGGGCGTTTTCGATCGGGCCAATTCGGATCGGCCGACCATGGGCGGCGCTCGCTGAGGCCAAGGTGGCGCCGCGGGAACCGATGATGCCGGCAGAATGGTCGCAGAGAAGCGGCTGCCGGGGGCTGAGGCTGCGGCTTGCGGCCGCCGCAGCCGGTTGAACAAAAGACCCTGCTGCGGTCGGGTCAGCCGGGGAAATGTCTGGGGAACTCGGCCAACAGGGCGGCGTCAAGGTCCGACATTGTGACCGGCAGGCCGAGATCGACGAGCGAGGTCACGCCATGGTCGCGGATGCCGCAGGGGACGATGCCGGAGAAATGGCTCAGGTCGGGTTCGACGTTGATCGAGATGCCGTGGAACGACACCCAGCGCCGCAGTTTCACGCCGATGGCGGCGATCTTGTCCTCGCGCGGGGTGCCGTCCGGGTTGGGTTCCTTGTCCGGCCTCGACACCCAGACCCCGACCCGTCCCGTGCGACGCTCGCCCTTGACGTTGAAGGCGGCGAGGGTGCCGATCACCCAGTTTTCCAGCGCGCAGACGAACTGGCGCACGTCGCGCCCGCGTGTGTTGAGGTCGAGCATCACATAGACCACGCGCTGGCCGGGGCCATGATAGGTGTATTGGCCGCCGCGTCCGGCGACGAAGACCGGAAACCGTGTGGGATCGGTCAGATCCTCGGGCTTCGACGAGGTGCCAGCCGTGTAAAGTGCGGGGTGTTCCAGCAGCCAGATCGCTTCTGGGGCCATGCCGGCCGATATGGCGGCCACCCGGGCCTCCATGGTGGCGAGGGTTTCGGCATAGGGCGCAAGGCCGGGCAGGATGTCGATCTGGGGCATGGGGCGGGGCTCGGTTTTCACGCATGGCCAAGGGACTTTGTGCGCGCCTTGAGCCATATGCGCCTTGGGGCAGAATTGAAATGCGAATGACGTCGATTGGTGTGCTTTGCGTTGCCCTGACCTCGGGCAAGACGATGGGCGTGACGGCACCCTGCGTGCTTGTTCACGCCCCTGGCGGCGCGTTCACGGACCGGTTCATCGCGGGTGGGGGGCGCAGCGGTCGTTAGCGGCACCTAGAACCGGGATCGCCGAAGCTCTGATGAGCATGTGGTGGGGCCTCGTCCATGTCGGGATTCGACCCCCCAAAACGGTCAGCCTGCGGACCAACACCCCGGCCGATTCCGAATGCGCCTTGTCCGTGCGGTTCGGGTTGGTGCGAAGCTCGGCGATCTCGGCGATCTCGGCCTGGGAAGACCTGCAGACCACGGTGCAAGACTTTTCGCGCGGCCGATCGGCAGGCAAGGCGCGGGTTTCAGGCCGATGATGCGGGATACCGTCGCCGCGCGGTCGTCGCGCCCGGTCGTCGCGGCACTGAAAGGGCCGGAGTGCTCCGCGGTGACCAGCGTGACGCCCGCAGGGCGTTGTTGTGCACCTGACGGCCGATGCATGACGTCCCCTTGCCCCGCTGGGTTCAGAGGGCGCGAAGGATTTCGGCAGGGCCGAGGGCTGAAAAGCGGTTCATGAGGGCGACACGGATCTGGATTTCGGCAGTTTGGCGGTCTGGG
>CANGHD010000102.1 GCA_947453525.1 Paracoccaceae bacterium
CCTGCGCAAATGCCTTGGCGGCATTCCCGGACTGGCTACGGCATTGGGCAAGATGGAAGGTGAACCCTTTGAGGATCCCGGCCACTATGAGGTGCTGCTGAACCTGCTCCAGCCGGGCAGTGATCCAGTGAAGCGCAAGCGGGCACTGGCATTGCGCCATGCATCCTCGGTGAATTCCGGGCTTGTATGCGGTCTTGCGCGGCTTGATGCGGCGCTGGTTCATCCGGAGCTGGCACATCTCTTTGACAGCGAAGCCTCTGCCGACACGGCCAATGGCATCTTGAGGTATGTCCAAGGGCTTTCGTCTACGCCGATCACGCAAGAAGACATCTTGGTCGTCTCAAGTGATCTGACTGAGGTGGTGTTTCGCGATTGGGCTGAAAAGCTGGTTGCCCGCAAAGCCGACCGACTGCCTGCTGGGCCACTTGATGATCATCCATCCTTTGTCGCGTTGAAGGATGCCACGGCCTTTGCCAGCATCGGCAAGGAATACCGCAACTGCCTTGCTGACCATGTGCTTCGGGCTGCGGTTGGACGTGCGGCGTTCTATGTCGCCAAGGAATTCCCCGGCAACATCGTTGAACTCCAGCGCTATCATCATGGTCGCCGTGAACTATGGGCGCTGCAAGGCGTACATGCCCGTGGCAATCGCCGCATGGTTCCCAAGGATCGGCAGGACATTGAAGCCTTGTTGCGGTTGCGCGGCATTACGGAAATGGCATTGGGGCATGACCGCCGCCTCACACCTGAGCTGGCATCCGTTTTAGTTCTTAACACAGGTTATGGCGATATCTTTTGAGTTGGACGTCACTCTTAATACTGTGCATATTCCTGTCGGTTCTCTTTGAAGCCGGACGATAATGCTTGTCACTGGCTGGCAAGAGCCCCAATAAACAAAACGTCATTTGCGCGAGTGCGCCGGGAGAGAGACATGGACTTGAATACGCTGACCTTGGCTGAGCTGAAGAAGCTGTCAAAGGATGTAACCGCCGCCATCGCGAATTTCGAAGATCGTGCAAAAGCCAAGGCTCGTGCTGAGCTGGAAACCAAAGCCCGCGAACTGGGCTTCAATCTGGCAGAGCTGTTCGCAGCAGACGCCCCCGGCAAGCGCACCCGCGCACCGGCTGTCGCCAAGTACCGTCATCCGGAAAATGCCGCCGAGACCTGGAGCGGACGTGGCCGCAAGCCCCGCTGGTTCATTGCTGCAATCGAAGCGGGTAAGTCGCCCGAAGACTTGGCCATCTGAGGCTTGGCAGGACAGCTGCTGCGTTGGCGTCTAAGGCGCTCGCAGCAGCCGTTACAGCACGCCTTCGCCGTTCGCAGCGACTGGCATACCGGTACTGCAAGCCATGCGTTTGCCAGAGTACAGAGCGTCGTAATCTTGCCGAGCAGTCACGGAAGCGCACGTTCCCCCTGTGTTCAAGGGAATGCCCCTGGTATTTCCAATCATAATCCAAAGTGCGGGTTGACAAGTAAGGCGCGACCGGAGACGCTTTATGCCGAAATGCATTAACGGGAGTGCATGATGAGCAGAATGTCAACATTACTATACTTAGAACGTTCACCGGGAGACTTGCGTGCTTTAGAAATTGAAATAGACAAGACGCTGCGTCCTTTCTTAACCGAAAGCGGGTGGAAGCGAAAGTCTATGAGGTTCGACTTCGGCTGGATGTTCGATTGGTTGGATTTTCCTTCAGCAGATACTTCAAAGTTCGTAACTTATGAAGGACCTTCGGGTATCTACGTTTCGACTAGTGATGCGAATGCGTTATCTTCGGAAGGAAGAGTTGAGTGGGAAGGCTTTACCAAGGAACAGAAACGATTAGTAAACATCGATAGCGTACTCGAAATTTGTCAGTTTGAAAACTATTTGGACACCGCCGATTTGGCCGTTGAAACGCTTGATGAAATTGTTGAAGGTGGCTACATCCTATTTCCTGATGGCTCAAAGTACGAGGATCGTGAATTCACATTCGCCGTCGAGCCCGGTGTGCCGGGTAGCGTGGCGCGAGAAGTATCCAAAAACTTAGTCGAGATTGCATCGACGGAGGCGGTTAGGAAACTACTTAAGCGCGCAGGAGCGTCACTAATCTTGTGCACGTTTCATACGCGCCTTTGATTGAGTTGCTGACAATGTCACGACAAGGGTTATTGTCCATACGCGATGATTGAAAGAGCGATTGCGAACTGTCAGTGGACGCTAAGAGCTACGAGAATTTCTTGGCCGGCAATTCTTGAGAAGAACTAGACTACAAGGGGTTCAGTTGATGAAGTACGGTAACTTGGGTGGCTGGAAGGCTGTTCGGAGATTTAACCGAGATGCGCGCATTGCTTCTGGAGAAACGCCATATGGATACAGAGTGCGATACGCCTCAACGGGGCATTCTAGACCGGCTTCTGAGCCGCGTTGGGATGTTGTGGCAAATAGCAAACGCAACGAGGCACAGCAGCTCTATAAGGACGCATCCCCTTTCCTGACCAAATCAGAACGTCAAGATGTCGAGCGAATGGTACAGAAAAGCGCCGAGCTTACTAATGTTGCGGAGGCTGAGTTTAATGTGGCAATGAGTTCATTCTTCTTTAGATCCTTCAAAGTTGATGGGTGGCGCGCCAAATGGTCAAAGATCCTCGTTGAAGATGCGGACAACTTTCTGATCTCCTGTAAGGCGCTTGCCACGGCTTCGAAATCTAGAAGATCGCGATTTAAGAAGAATGAAATGTTGCAGGGAGCTTTCGAGGATGCGATTGAAGGCCTATTTGGAGAGAAGGGTGTGATCGCACCTCTCAGAAGTCAATACGAAAGCACCGCACAGAAGATCTTGAATGCGGCAGTCCAATCTGGCGTCATTTCAATGAAACGTGGCAAATACACCGCCGAATACAGCGACTGGGATGACATTGTTGCAAAGCGGAGCAGGTTCAGGGAAATCTTTATCGGTGAATTTTCTCAATTAATACGTTTGCTTGAGGTGGATTTGCAGGTTAAAGGCATCGCGCTTTCATGTGTCGAAAAGAGCGGCGTGCTGACCCTCAACGGAAAGATGGTCAAATTTGGTAAGTTGGCGCTATAGAGCGGTGCGATTTGGTGATTTTGCGTTCTTTTCGGTAGGAATTCCAATAGCTTGACCACATGCTGACGGCAGACGCGATGCTGTTGGAGGCTATGATGGGCGTGTTGGACAAACTGAAGATCGTGGCGCTTGCGCCCAAGGTGAAAGGCAGCGTCGAGCAAGATCGCCGCGCCAAGTTGGTTGAGCAACTTACGGAACAGCTGAAGCTTGTTGAGGCTGCCCTTGGCGGCGCGGCCTATGAGCGCAGCAAGGCTGTCTGGATCAACGATGCTGCTGGCAATCGCAGCAAGGCACAGCGTCCGGTGAAGCTGCGCAAATGGTGGACTGTGGGAACGAATGGCGCTGTGCAGTTCGGCTTGCGCTACGGTGCTGTGCCGTTGGAAGTGAAAGCGGGCATGTCGGCGGTGGAAGTGTCCAAGCTGGCTGATGTGCCCTTGCTGATCAAAGCGTTGGTGCAGGCGGTGGATCAGGGCGAACTTGATGCAGCGATGGATGCTGTGACTGCGGCGCGAAAGTCGAAGACCAAGCGCACCGCTTGAGCTTGGTTGGCCAACTTGAAGAGGATCGGCAAGGGAGTGCGACTTGAGTATCTTAACTGCATTGGCCTTTGTGCCGCTGCCCCGCACCTCCGTTGCCGATCCTGCTATCCAGCGCCGTGCCAAGTTCATCAAGCAACTTGAGCAGCAGCGTGAACTGGCAAGGGAACACGGCTTTGAGCCCACCCAGCGCAAATGGGTGGTAGGGGCTGACGGAACGAAGCAGATGGTCACTGTGCCCAAACGTGTCCGACGCTGGTGGCGGATGGATGCACAGGGCACCTGCTTTTTGGTGCTGCGCTATGGCAACCGGATCATCACGCTGACTGCTGGCAGGACGGCTATCGCAGTTGGCAGCAAGAGGCAGCTGGTACCTGTGATTGAGACGGTCATCACCGCAACCAAAACGGGTGAGTTGGATGCCGTCCTTGCAGCGGCACAGGCAACATTTCGTGCGGACAAGCAAAAGAAGCCCCGCAGAACGGCACGTCGTGCTTGATCTGCGGACGAGGTTGCCGATAGCCTGACAACAGCTGAGACATGGCTGGTGGACAGGTTGAAAGCCACTGCTGACGGGAAAACAACTCTCTAACGAAATGCAAGAAAACTTACTCAAGACATTGAAATTGCTCATATACTCAATTTTTGCAAACAGATATGCTACAAAAAAGTATGCTACTTTTGCAATGTATTGATTTCATATCAGTTATTTGATAAAATCGGTTTATTGGTAAGGGAGAGGTCGAGAGTTCAATCCTCTCTTGCAGCACCATCCTACCCCATTGATAACAAAGAAAACCCTTGATTACTGGGGGTTAGTGCCATTTATGGTGCCAGAACAGGTGCCAGAACGAGGTTTCCCGATGGCTGCGAAGCGACGTCATTGGCACGAAAAAGACGGCAGATACTGGGCGCGGATCGCCATACCAAAATTACTCCAAGAATTCTTCGGCAAGACACAGCTGACCGAACCCCTCGGGGGTGATCGTCGTGCCGCCGAACGTGCGCATGCTGGTGCAGTTGCACGCCTTCAAGACCAGATCCGTGAGGCACAGGCGAAGCTGGTCGGGTCGCTGGCTTCCTCCCCGCCACAAGTCATCCCAACTACCTTCACGGCGGAGCATGCAGAACGGGCCGTCTGGGATCACTACATTCAAGTTCTAAGAAGAGACGAAGCGAAGCGCACGGCGATGCCGACACCGGCAGAAGTTGATGCTGAAGAAGAGCGCCTTTTTCAAAGATTCAAGGCCGGAGAGGTCGAACACTCCATAATCGCGCAAATCAACGCTGCGTCTGATCTGGAGTTGATGATCAATGCCCGTGTGCACGACGTCAATAACCGGGTGCGGCGACTTGCGGCTTTGCGGGCATCTCTACAGACTGGCGACATACGCCTGGTCGATGCCGCTGTCCTGCTCTTCGCCGAGCGCAACGAACTGGTGCTGGTGAAGGGCACTCGGGAATGGCATGACATCGCCCAGAAGTTCGTCCGTGCTGAGATCGAAGGGCTGCAACGAACCATCGAAATGGATAGCGGCGACTTTGGAGGCAAGCCTTCCGATCCTGTCGTGAAGCCGCCAGCGCAACCTGCGATCGCGGTGCCTCCAGTTCCACTGCGCGCTCTGTTTGACGACTACATCGTCAGTCGCCAACGTGTCGGAAAACATCTTGATGGAGGAAAACGGTGGTCCAGCGTAATCGACCACTTGTTGAAATTCATGAAGGGCCCGGATGCGCGCAAAATCACGAAACGAAATCTTCTCGACTGGCGAGAACAGCTTCTTAATGAAGGTAGAACTGCCAAAACGGTTGCGGATGTTTATCTTGCATGTATCCGCGCCATCTGCACTTGGGCCTTCGAGAATGACCGGCTGCCGTCGAACGAGGCTCAACACGTCCGTCAAGAAGTCGCAAAGAAGGTGTGGAGCCGCGAGAAAGGCTACACAACGCCTGAGGCGATCAACCTGCTGAGGGCATCAATCAACTACCAGCCGGCCCAGACTTCGAATCCCGGAAATCGAGAAGGCGACCGTGTCACGGCTGCAAAGCGATGGACCCCGCTACTTTGCGCTTTCTCAGGAGCGCGCATCACTGAAATCACGCAGATGCATAAGGAAGACCTCCGGCAGCAAGACGGACGCTGGATCATCAGGATCAGGCCCGACGCCGGATCACTGAAGCAAGGGGATTTTCGTGATGTCCCGCTTCATCGTCAGGTGCTCGCATCAGGTTTTGTCGATTTCGTGCATTCTGCGAAACCCGGTCCGCTGTTTCATAGCTCTTACGATCGGGGGATCAGATCAAGCCAAGGAATGAAGAAAAGCGCTCGGGTGACATCAGGCAGGGTCGGAAAATGGCTCAATAAGGCCAACCTTCGCGTGACCGACGTGGACCCCAATCATGGGTGGCGCCACCGCTTCAAGACCGTCGGTCTGGAACTCGGCTTAACTAAGCGCGTGGTCGATGCGATCCAAGGACATGCGGGCACAACCGCAGGCGATGACTATGGCGATGTAACGATCGTCGCGCGATTGCGCGTGATCGATGCTTTGCCGGACTATGATTTGGACCCTGTCCGCTCATCTTGCGATTGAACGGACTATCAGAGACGCTTTAGTCAGCACGTTGAACTACATATTGGAAGCCACCGCCCTGCTTCGGATTTTCGCTTGGAGCTTACCCGCTGTGACATTGCCCACGACGATCTGCCACTTCGGCGAATGTCGCAGCAGAGACTTTCACCATTTGTCCATCGGACTTTTCGATTATGAACTCTGTTATTGCGCCACCAGCCCAACCAATCAGGTAAATCGCGATAATATCCTCAAACATCTGGTATTCAATAGTGGCCTTACCTCCGACGACATCTCTGACATCCCTGTAAACATTCCCATCCTTGACCAGAGTTTGAGTCACAAACGTGTCTGCATTTCCTCCGAATGCTTGATAGGTGCATGTGATCCGCGAAGGCGCGGCATCTGCTGTTCCGACGAAGCCTAAAAAGATAAGTGCCAGAAGACGAAACATGGGCAAACTCCGGATTCTTTATCTGCGGAATGCTTGCCGCTGAGCTGTCCTGTAGCACGGAGGTCGGAAGTGCAAGCCGCATTTGATCTTCTAAATCATACGATCGTTATCAGCTTCCGACAAAAGTCCCCATCCCAGGTCCCGCAGCTCCCCATCAGGCCGTCGCTATAACTGTCTCATGACGCGCAGCACGCACGTCAGCGATCAAAATGGAGACTGAAGATGGCGAAGAAACCGCACGCAGACAGCCGGCTGGCAAAGTTCCTCAACACGCGCCTGCTCGAGCTGAAGCACCTGAAGACTCAGGCGCAGATCGCGGAAGAGGCCGGGTTCGTAAACCCCAACATGCTGACGATGATCAAGCAGGGTGCTACCAAGTTGCCGCTCGACCGGGTTCCTGATCTGGCGAAGGCGCTGGATACCGATCGCGCTCTCCTGCTGCGTCTGGCGTTTGAACAGTCTGAAGGCAGCACGATTGCCGCTGCGATCTACGAGATCATCGGCGAGCCTGTCACCGAGAATGAGAGGGGATGGCTTGTTGAAATCCGGGATGCCTCTGGCGACACCGACCCCAGGCTGACGTCAAGGGCCAAGGCTGCCATCCGCTCGGTGCTTACGAAATGAACAGCAGTGAGAGGAACATCTACGAGGGCGTCAAGGCGCCCTCGACGAATTCGATCACCGAGAACGAGCAGACTTGGTTGCAGTTGCTGCGGTCCGTAGTGGGAGATGCCGACCCACCTCCGACACTGGCCGGAGTGCTGGCGCTCGGAATCGCGCTGATGGATGACAGGCGCGAGGAGATGAGACGCAACGCTCGTCAAAGCCAGGAGCGAAGATCCGGCTGATCTGCATCGGCTTCAAAGACCGGCGAAGTCCGACGGCGCGATCACGGTTTAGGTGGCTTCCCGGTCGAGGCCGTGCTTTGTCGTCGAGAAAGAACATGCGGATATCGCATGCCGTGACCTGCGCAAAGGCTATAGATGACCGCCGCACCTTACCCGAGCCAAGATCCGATCTCGATCCTCTCCGGCATCGGCCTGGCCGATAGGGCGGCTATGGCAACACTTCTTGCTCTGTTACAACAGGCGGGCAGTGCGTCACTGATAAAAGCGGCGGCGAAGGGGCTGTGGGAAAGGCTTGCTGTCGTAGGCGGGAAGGCAGGCGCAGATGAAGGTGATTCCCTGTCGGCCGCACAGAAGGAGATCGTCGAGTCATCGGCCGCCGATGCAGAATTGCGGCACCGCCTCTGGTGCGAACTTGTGACGGCTTTGGATGTCCGGGGAACGACACCCTACTCGCCGCGGTCTGCCCGGCAGTCGGCGTCCGCTCTTGCTGTTCGGGTGTCAGAGCGGCTGTCTCCAGCAATTCGCAAAGCCAGGGACTTGGCGCAGAGCAGGCTTGAGACGGAGCTGAATGCGAATGACCCAAGCCTGAGCGAACTCGACTGGGTAGCGAAGCTGGGACATCAGGCTGCCCGCAAGATCGTTCAGGCCAAGGCGATGTTTGCCAGCGAGGCACCCTTGCCGTTCCCGATCATTGTCGAGGAAGAGTTTCTTGCGGTCCTGCGCGACCCCGAGGTGATGAAGGCGGTTGAGGCGGCGGCCGCGAAAGACAAGCAGATGGTGGATGGGCTCCGACAAGCGCATCTGGCTGCGCAGGCAGCGATGGTCGGCACAGGCGGATGGGCTGCCTTCGCAGCTATTGTCACGAACGCCGGATTTGCACCCTACATGCTCGCTGCGCAGGCGAGCGGTTGGTTGCCCTTCGTAGGTGGCAAGACCCTGGTGTCCTTGCTGGCGGTTCTGGTCAGCCCGCTGACGCTGGTTGCAGGCATCGGGGCGATGGCGTGGCTCGGCAATGCAAAGGCGGGAGACATCGTGCGTTCTGCTATCGCCGCGCGCATCTGTGTCCTGCTGGCGATCTCCGCTGTAGAGAACAAGGACGCCGGTCTGGGCTTGTTTCTGGATGCCATGCGGTCCCTGACGCGCAGCCCTGAACCTGGGATGGCGCATCTGTCCCTGTCCGACCGTCGGACGTTTCGGAAGCATGCGGCCTTTGTCCTGCAGCGTCTGCGTAAGCCGCTCGGTGAGGTGGCAGGGGTGCCGCCTGCGCCGTGGAACCAGCGCCGCATCTCCAACGATCGGAAGCTCGACCTATCTGAGGTCGTCGCAGCCGGCACCCTCACGGCCGCCGAGATCTACTGGCATGCAGCCGCGATCGATCCGAACGTCATCGTGGCTGCGGACTTCTCGAGGATAGCCGACCTGGGCGATCCGCTGTCCTTTGCTTACGCGGCGGGGGATTTCGCCTCGGCTGGAGCAGGTTACTCCTTACGCGGCTATACTGCCGAGCGTCTGGTGCAGGATCATTTCGTGGCACTGGGGCATTCCGTGGTGATGGATACGCGCAGCAACACGCCCGGTCTGGATCTGATGCTTGACGGCATGCCGGTGCAGGTGAAGTGCGGGGAGAACCTTGCGTTGCTCACGAAGCACTTTGCCACCTATCCCGACATCCCGGTGATCGCCAACCTTGAACTCAGGGAGAAAGCCTTGGCGCACGGGGCGGCCTGGGCACCGATGGTCACGACCTTCCCGGGCTTCGAGGTTGGCCAGATCGAGGCAGATGTCTCAGACGCGCTCGGCCATGCCGCCACGATCCTCGATCCGGGCGTCCTGGAGATCGCAATGCATCTGGGCCTGCTGCGCGGCGGATTGGCGGTCTGGCGCGGCCAGATCCCTGTGACCGATCTTCCGGTCTGGATGGTGATGAACGCGGGTGCTCGCGGAGCCCTGGTCTTCGGCGGTAGTAAGCTCGGCTGGCTTGTGGGTCTGGTGGCGATAGGGCCCGCGGGCGCCATCATCATGGGCCCTGCGGTGGCCTGTGCCGCTTTGATCGGCGTGCGGCCCCTGCAAGGCGCTGCGACGCAGATCATGATGCGCGACTGGCTCAGCGAGCTGATCGCTCTGTCGTCGACCCTGCACGCGGAACTTGTCGCCGCTCTGGAACGGCGCATCACGGAACTGACGAAGCGTTCAGCGCGGGTGCTGTCGCGCTCTGGCGGCGCTGCGAGCGACTTCGGCTCCTGGCTGGAACGGCGCGCGGATGACGACCTGATCTCTGCCGTCGAAGAGCATGCCGACCTTGGCGCTCCACCGGAGAAGGAAGCGGAAATCCCGACGCTTCTTGCCAAGGCCGCCCTGCTTGCTCCGGGCAATCTAGGTATTGCTGAGGCAAGAAGAGCCGTCGAGGCGAAACTGTTGGCACGACCGGACCTGAAAGGCACGGCATGGGCGGCGGCGAAGAACTTGTTCGACAGGACGAGGCGGCGTGCAATCGATGTCGATAAGGCATGAGCAGGCGACTTCGGTCTCGACGCAGGAGATCACTCAGGCAGACCTCAACGCACTAATCCTGATCCTCGGCTTCCCACGTTTTGCACCTGCGCTGAAGCGGCATGTGCATCAGACACGCGTCGAGATCTTGTTGGAACCGGCATTGGATGCGTTCGGTGCGCTTACTCAGCGAGTTGCATCTGTTTTCCCTCTGTTTTCCCTCGGTGCGTTTTTGTTTTCCCTCGGGGTCGTTTTCGGCTCTCTAATGCTCAAAACCGACCCGATTTGCCGCCCAACATGGCAAATCAGTTTTCCCGCGGACCTGAGAATGAGGGCACCTTGAAAACAGAATCACCCCAAAACAGCCTTTCTGTTTTCCCTAACTTACCCCTAGTTTTCCATTTCAGGGTGCCGCAAACAAAAAAGTCAAAACAGGGAAGACAGACCGTGAGTTTCTCAGAGGACGATGCCCGCGCAGGGTCCGATCCTCGAACCGTGGTCGAGATATCATATCGAACCTTTCACCAGAACCAAGGGCGTTCGAGATCCGGCCGCTGCTTGAGCCGCCCGCCGCCCTCACCGCGACAGGCTCCATTGCAGCCTTCCTCCAAAACACAGCTGCAGGGTCAAATGCGTGGTCTTGTCGGCGGGTCAGGGTAAGGCTGAGAACACCTTTGGGATCCCCAAAACCACGCCCATCGCTGTCTCGAGCAGGTTGCGTCTAGTTTCCATGCAGGCGTTTCTAGTTTCCCTGTCGGCGTTTTTAGTTTCCCTCATGGTCGTTTTAGTGCGCTTTTCGTTGTAAACCGACCGGTTTTCGGACCCGAAATGGCAGCGCAAGTTTCCCTAACACTTGCGAAACGTTGCATATGGAAACAAGAAAAGGCGTAAAACCATCGTTTTTGTTTCCAACAGTTTCCAACAGTTTCCATTTAGCACCCCCAAGAAATAAAAACTCGGATTTCTGGAACTGATCCCCAAGATTCAGCCATAGATCGCGCCCAGTGCAGAATCGAAAGTAACGGCCACCTGCGCCAGCCAGGTTAGCCCAGAAGACCGCGCTGCCGCCGCCATCATGTTGCCATCCTTGCGATGTTATTCGTGAAAACCTTGGTGGTTCGTTCGATGCAAGGTTTATAGCTGCCACGCCAATTGCACTGCGGATGCCACATATCTTGCCCAACGCCGAACCCATCGATCTAGCCACCAGATACTTCGTCGATCATCTTCCCGGCGCAAGGATACCTGGATCACGCTTGCGCGGCATCCTAGAGAGGCTTGCGGACGGTGAACGACCCTCCACCTTGCAACTCGCCTTTCTGACGGACTCTGGTCTGCTGTCTTTGGCCGGTCTGGCGTCCGGGGAACTTGATCATACATCGTTCGAAGCGGCTGCGGTCAAAGAGCAGGCTGAACGCGTTGCCTTGGCAAAGCTTGCCGCAATGAAGAACGCGGTCGAGCGTGCGAAGGAGGCGGCAAAGTTGGAAGCACGCGCCGCTGCATACTTCAATGATCCAGCAGTTATACGGCGAAACCAAGACCGGGACCTGCGACGGCGCTACGACATCGGCTATGTCGATCCCGAGCAGTTTCACCGCTTAATGGCGATCCTTAGGGAGTTCAGTACCGGATCGCGGATCAAAACAGACGATCTCGTCTGGATGCAGCATGGAGGCGCAGACTGCTGGACCCCGGCCCTGCAAAAGGCTCATCACTGGCGCGAAGCCGAGGCCCTGACAATCCTGTGGCGCGTGACGAAGGACCCATGGCAGGCCGTGACGGCAAGCGGTCACTGGCGCAAGGCCGCCGAACCGGAAAAGGCACTATACACCACGGCAGAGGTCAAGACTGACGGACTTGCGCCCAAGCTGAAGGCGGCACTTCTGACGACACAAGGTGGTGCCTCGCGTGACCTTTGCCGATTCGAAGAGGCGATCGAGATGGGCTTGGCCGCACACGCGCTACTGCCGCGAGACTTTCGCCCCTGCACGCTTCTGGGTGCCGTTCATATCCAGACCGGGCAGCTGACTGTCGGTGCTGAATGGTATGACAATGTTGAAGTGCTCGGTGCGAGCCGCCGTTCGGTGGACAGCGAACTTCGCTCCATCCTTGCAAGCGCCACAGCTGACGAACGATGCAGGCTTGCGGCCTTTCTGCTGAAGAAGGATGCCATGCGCTACGCTTGGCTTGAACGAGATGCGCGGGCGGCCAAAGTTCCAAGAGCAACTCGCTAAACGGCGCCACCGGGTCCAGATCGCAATCCACGAACCGCAATTCGAAAGGTCGTCATCCATGACGCAGGCTTCTGATGTTCGCACCGACGCACTTGCCGCGCTTCGTCGCGGTCTTTCTGCCAGCCGCCCCGATGTCGTGATGGATGACAAAGGCTATGTGCCCGATTTTCGCGACAACCTTCTGCCTGACGTTGTTCCTTCAGATTTCGAGGCTGACCTTCGCCAAGGCAGCGGCGACGAGCTTGGTGGCAAGTTCCGGGCTGCTCATTCCTCATCTGCCCTCGCGGTCAACGTCTTCGCACCCTTCCGCCATCGCCCTGAGGAGTTGCAGATTTGCGGAACGACGGATTTCGATTCGATGCGGTTTGAGCGGAAATGCCCGACCGGACTTGGGGGCACGCCGCCCAACCTTGATGTAGTGTTCGAGGCGGGCAACGCAGTGATCGCCGTGGAGTCGAAGTGCACCGAATACCTGTCGCTTCATCGAGCGGCGTTCTCTTCGTCCTACCGCGACCGGATTTCTGATGCGCGTGCAGGCTCGCCTTGGTTCAAAGAAATGCTGCGCCTGACCGAGGCACCGGAAGCCTACCGATGGCTCGACGCCGCGCAGTTGATCAAGCACGCGCTAGGGTTGGCGCACACTTTCCCGGACCGCAAGGTCACGCTCCTCTACGTTTTCTGGCAGCCGCAAGGCGCCGAGCTCTGTCCTGTATATGCGCAGCATCAGGCCGAATGCCGCTCATTTTCGAAAGCGATCGCAGGTGGCGCCGTGATGTTTGAGTTCATGGACTATCGCGCTCTTTGGGATAGCTGGCGCGCTCTCAAGCGTCCGGATTGGCTGATACGGCATCTCGACCGGCTCACGATCAGATACTGCGCGGCGTAGTTTTCTGCCACTTTTGACCACAGGTGGCGCTGATCCGCTCTTGCCGCTGATCACACACGACTGGTCTTGTCGCGTATTCGTGCCGCTCCAAGTGCTCGTTTAGGCCACCTGGCGTTCGAAGGCCAAGGGGCTTTTGCCTCCTAATGCTGAATGCCGACGGCGCGGGTTATAGAAGCCGTTGATGTATTGGAAGATGGCGGTTTCGGTC
>CANGHD010000103.1 GCA_947453525.1 Paracoccaceae bacterium
GCGTTCTTGATGATGTCGACGAACTTGGCCTGAGCGTCAGCGGCCTTCATGTCCGGGTTCGCCATGAATTCGGTGAACAGGTCGTTGATCTGGTTCAGCGAGTCACGGTCGATCATCTGGATGTCGTTCGGGAACACGGCGGTCGAGTGGTCAAGGATTTCCAGACCCTTCTTCATGCAGTCGTTCGCGGCAGACAGGTCAACGTCGGCGCGCATCGGCAGCGAGCCCTTCTTCAGGTTGAAGGCAACCTGGACTTCCTTGGTGACCAGGGTGTGCGCCAGTTCAAGCTGGGCAGCCTGGATCGCCGGGTCGGCGTTCTTGGGGAAGTAGAACACGTCGCCGCCGGTGTTCAGAACCGGGGTCACACCCAGGCCCGGCAGGCAGTCGTAGTCGGTGCCGGCAACCATCTTGGCCACCTGGAATTCACCACCAGCCCAGTCGCCCATGATGTTGGCGGCAGCTTTGCCCTGGATGACGAGGCCAACGGCTTCGTTCCACTGCGGCACCATCTTGTCAGCCGGAGTGTACTGGCGGATGTTGGCAAGGGTTTCGAAGATCTTGCCGAATTCCGGGCCGCCAGCGATCGTCAGGTCACGGTCCTTGTAGACCTTCACGAAGTTGTCCACGCCGGCCTGAGCCACCAGAACGTCGTTCACCATCAGACCAACCGGCCAGCCTTGCGCCATCGACAAGGGCTGGATGCCGGCCTTGACGAGTGCCGGAGCGTCGGCGATCAGTTCGTTGATGTCCTTCGGCGGGGTCATGCCGAGGTCGGCGAACACTTTGCGGTTGGTCCACATCCACTGGGCGGAGTGCAGGTTGACCGGAACGCAATAGACTTTGCCGTCAACGGTGCAGGATGCCAGCTGCGATGCGGGGCGCAGGATGTGAGCCCAGTCTTCCTTGGTGGCCAGATCAGTGATGTCGGTCATAAGACCGGCCTTGATCAGGTCGTCGGCGTCTTTGCCCGGGTTCAGCTGGGTGGCACCCATCGGGTTGCCGCCCATGATGCGGGAGATGATGATCGGACGAGCCACGTCGCCCGAACCGGCGATGGCGCCGTCAACCCACTTGTTGGCCGAACCGTCAGCCGCTTTGGTGGCGTCGAAAGCCTTGGCGAATTCGGCCACGGCGGCAGCTTCACCACCAGAGGTCCACCAGTGGGTGACTTCCAGATCAGTGGCCATGCCAACAGTCGGCAAAGCCACGGTAGCAGCAAGAACCGCTGCCATAGTAAACGCTTTCATTAGGGTCTCCTCCCCGTTTCTAAATCGTTATAGGGCGATCCTATAACGTTATAGATTTTTCGATCAAGCAATCTTTTCGCTTGCGGCTGCGCTTTTTGCAGGCGTTGAATGGGGGTGAAGGACGGGTCGGAAGGCCCGGTTTTTTACTCCGACGGACTGCCAGAAATCCCATGAAAATGCCCCCGGTTTTCTGCACTGCAACATTGGTCTTGGACCTCAGTTTCTTGGGGGTTCCGGGCTTGTGCCCTGCCAGTGCCCGCGCGGCCGCCGCGTTGCGGCGGAGCCCTACGGGCCGGGGACAGGCGCGACCGGGCGGCAGGGAAATTTCTGCGAACATGCCACGACTGATTCGCGTGGCGGTGTCTTTTGCCGGGGGAGGTTGGCGATGACGGGAGTGTCGTTGCCGCCAAGTGATTCGGAGCGACCAACGCTCAAGACCATCGCGGCGGAAACCGGTCTGGCAATTGCCACAGTGTCGCGCGCGCTGAAAGACGCGCCCGATATTGGCGAGGAAACCAAGAAGCGCGTCCGCGAAAGCGCCGAGCGGTTGGGATACCGGCCGAACCGCGCCGGGGTGCGCCTGCGCACTGGCAAGACCAATGTGATCGCCCTGACGCTATCGACCGAGGCGGATGTGATGAACCACACGTCCAAGCTTTTGTATTCCATCGCAGAGGCTCTGCGCGGCACCGCCTATCATCTTGTGGTGACACCCTTCTTTCCCGATCAGGACCCGATGGACCCGATCCGCTACATCGTCGAAACCGGCTCGGCCGATGGTGTGGTCTTGAACCAGACCCAGCCCGACGATCCGCGCGTGCGCTATCTGGCAGAGCATGGCTTTCCCTTCGTCACCCATGGCCGCACCGACATGGGGCTGAACCACCCCTATTTCGACTTCGACAACGAGGAATTCGGCCGGATCGCCGTGCGTGAACTCGTCAAGCGGGGCCGCAAGCGGCTGCTGCTGATCCCGCCCCCCCGCGCGCATTCCTATGCCGGCCACATGATCACAGGCTTTGCCGACGAAGCGGCCCTGTTAGGGGCGACTTTCGAGGTCGCCGACGAGATCAGCAGCGATTCCGGGGCCATGGCGGTCGAAGCCTATGTGACCAGCCGGATGGGGCGCCTGCCCCGGATCGACGGCATCGTCTGTGGCTCCACCACTTCGGCGATGGCGGTGGTGGCGGGGTCGGAAAACACCGGGCTGCAGATCGTGCGCGATTTCGACCTTGTCTCGAAAGAGGCGATCCCCTTCCTGCACCGCTTTCGGCGTGGCATCATCGTGGTCAAGGAAGACGTGGGTCAGGCCGGCAATTTCATCGCGCGCGCCCTGATGGCCGCGATCGAGCGCCGCGCCCCCGAACTCGGCCAGTGTCTGGAGCGTCCGATCGGGGCCGACGACGGCTTGCAATCCGATACACTGAAAAACACCATCCTTCCGACAGGAGACATCACATGAAGACGATCAAGGGACCGGCGCTGTTTCTGGCGCAATTCGCCGGCGATGCGGCGCCCTTCAACTCGTGGGACGGCATCACGAAATGGGCCGCCGACTGCGGCTATGTCGGCGTGCAGGTGCCAAGCTGGGACGGACGGCTGTTCGATCTGGACAGGGCCGCCAGTTCCAAGACCTACTGCGATGAGGTGAAGGGCGTGGCCGCCGCCAATGGCGTGCAGATCACCGAATTGTCGACCCACCTGCAGGGACAGTTGGTCGCCGTGCATCCGGCCTATGACACGCAGTTCGACGGCTTTGCAGCGCCGGGCGTGCGCGGCAATCCCAAGGCACGGCAGGAATGGGCGGTGGATCAGGTGAAAAAGGCGCTTTCGGCGTCAAAGAACCTTGGCCTGACCGAACATGCCACCTTCTCGGGCGCTTTGGCTTGGCCCTACCTCTACCCTTGGCCACAGCGCCCTGCCGGTCTGGTGGAGGAAGCGTTTGACGAACTGGCCAGCCGCTGGCTGCCGATCCTGAACCATGCCGAGGACTGCGGCGTCGATGTGGCCTACGAAATCCACCCCGGCGAGGACCTGCATGACGGCGTGACCTTCGAGATGTTCCTCGACCGCGTTGGCGGCCACAAACGCGCCAACATGCTTTACGACCCCAGCCACTATGTCCTGCAATGCCTTGATTATCTGGACCATATCGACATCTACCACGAGCGGATCAAGATGTTCCACGTCAAGGACGCCGAGTTCAACCCGACCGGCCGCCAAGGCGTCTATGGCGGCTTCCAGCCTTGGGTGAACCGCGCGGGACGCTTCCGGAGCCCCGGCGATGGGCAGGTGGATTTCGGTTCGATCTTCTCCAAGCTGACGCAGCACGACTTCTCGGGTTGGGCGGTGGTAGAGTGGGAATGCTGCCTGAAACATCCCGAAGACGGCGCGCGCGAAGGGGCTGATTTTGTAGCGGCGCATATCATCAGGGTGACCGAGAAGGCGTTTGATGACTTCGCGGATGCTGGGACGGATCGCCATGCAAACCGCAAGATGCTGGGGCTTACTTAAGAAGGCTGCGGGGGAGCTTAGCCGCGCAAAGCTGTGCGCGGCGGCCTTCACTGAAATCCTTTCAATGGCAGGTTTTCCGGACGCTCAGGCCCCCCGCCCCCCCGCCGGGGAGGTTTCATACCTCCCCAAATTCTTTGGCCCGCCCCCCTTGGTGGGATATTTATGAACAAATGAAAGAGGGTTGAACATGGCAATCACGGCAGCACATGTGGCGCGGGCGCCGCGAATCAGGTTGGGGATGGTCGGCGGCGGGCGGGGCGCCTTCATCGGCGCCGTCCACCGCATCGCCTCTCGGATTGACGACCAGTATGAACTGGTGGCAGGCGCATTTTCGTCTGATCCAGACAGAAGTGCGGCCTCTGCCGCCGATCTGGGCGTGGCGCGCAGCTACGGTTCCTTCGCCGAGATGGCGCAGAAAGAGGCGCGGCGGAAGGATGGCATTGAGGCGGTGGCCATCGTCACCCCCAACCACATGCACGCCCCGGTGGCGGTGGAGTTCCTGAAACGCGGCATCCATGTCATCTGTGACAAGCCGCTGACCGCCACCCTGCCCGAGGCCAAGAAACTGGCCAAGGCGGCCGAGGCCTCTGGAGTCATCTTCGCGCTGACCCACAATTACACCGGCTATCCGATGATCCGTCAGGCCCGCGAGTTGATCGCCAGTGGGGCGTTGGGCGATATCCGTCTGGTGAATGTCGAGTACATTCAGGACTGGCTGGCCGAACCGCTGGAGGCCTCGGGCCAGAAGCAGGCCGACTGGCGCACCGACCCGGCGCGTTCGGGCGCGGGCGGCTCGACGGGCGACATCGGCACCCATGCCTTCAACCTTGCCAATTTCGTCACGGGACTCACGCTGCAGGAGCTTTCTGCCGACCTGCAAAGCTTCGTGCCCGGCCGGCGCGTCGACGACAACGGCCATGTCATGCTGCGCTACACCTCCGGCGCGCGCGGCATGCTGTGGTGCAGCCAGGTGGCCAGCGGTCAGGAAAACGGCCTGCGTCTGCGCATCTTCGGCACCAAGGCCGGGATCGAGTGGGAGCAGGAGAACCCCAACTACCTCTGGGTCGCCCCCTTGGGCCAACCGAAATACCGCCTGACCCGTGGTGGCCCCGGAACGGGAGAGGCTGCGGCGCGCGTCACCCGGATCCCCTCGGGCCATCCGGAGGGCTATCTGGAGGGCTTCGCCAATATCTACGCAGAAGCCGCCCGCGCCATCATCGCCCGGCGTGATGGCGCAGCACGCGACCCTGCCGTCACCTTCCCGGGCCTGAAGGAAGGGCTGGAGGGCGTGGCCTTCGTCGATGCCTGCGTCCGCTCGTCCAAGCGCAACGGGGCATGGGTCGGCCTCGCCCTCTGACGCTACGCTTTGATCCAAGGCAAGAAGCAGAAACCATTTGCTCTTTGCCAAACACTCCCGCCGGAGGCAGCGCGGCATCCGCCAAAACTATTCCGCAAGACCGCCTCCGTCCGGGATCGCCCCGGACCGGACTCTGCCAAGGGTAGCATGGGCAATCTGCCCATGCTAGGCGCCCGCTGCACCCTGCCGCAGGCGTGGTCTTTCACGTTGCAGCCAGAGTGCTGTCAGCAACAGCGGCGCGTTCTGGATTTCGCCGCTGGCCAGCAAGTCCATCAGACGGTCAAACGCGATCAGATGGCCGCGAATGTCCTCCGCTTCGCTTTCCAAACCGAAGACCCCGGCGCTGCCGTCCGGCAGATCGGTCACGGCGACGTAGGAGTAGAGGTATTCGCTGACCGCCCCCGTGCTGGGGTAATAGCCCCCCACGCGTTCCAGAACGGTCAGGGTCAGGCCCGCTTCCTCCACCGCCTCGCGGCGGGCGGCGTGTTCTGGGGTCTCGAACGGGTCGACCCGGCCCGCGATGGCCTCGATCTGCCAGCATTGCCGGTCGCCGCGCGCCATGGGGCCAGCGCGGTACTGCTCGACCACCAGCACCCTGTCGCGCACCGGATCATAGGGCAGCACGGTCACGGCGTCACCTGATACGAAGGCCGCCCGGGTCACCGGCGCGCCGACAGTGCCGTCGAACCGGCGCCACGAGACGTCATACTCTTCCATCGCAAAGAAGAAAGCATAGGGCTGACGGCGCGCCACGATGGCAATATCGTCCGGACTCGACCGATGGCGCAGCGTGGTCGGGCGCGCCTCGGCCGCGGCCCGCAGGCCCGAGGCGGCGCGCACCAGCATCAGATACAAGCGGTTATGAATGGCTTGCGGGCTGGCATGGCCCTGCAGCGCCAGAATGTCGAGGACCAGCGCCTCCACCACGGCCAGATCAACGGGTGCGATCTTGGCAAGACCGGGATGACCCTGCCCGATATAAGTCACCGCCTGACGACTTGCCAAAGTCACCGGACGCAATCCCAGACTTTTCAGCACAAAGTCCAGACGTTGCGCAGGTGCTGCGTCCAGATGCAGCAGGACCCCGGCAAGCGACGCCCCGTCACGATGCTGCGCCACCGTCCACGGCCCTTCCACCGCTTCGACCAGCACCAGCCCTTCCGCGGCTGAGGGTTCCGCCGCGCCCCGATCGTCAAGGATCAGGCGGAGCAGACTGGCCTCTGCGGCCAATCCCGCCAGAAAAACCGGTGATCTCATCTTCAACTCCAGCGCCGGGATGTCCATTCTGCGGCAAGGCCCGCCAAAAGCCCCCCCACCACAAGCGCCACCAGCACATCCTGCGCCAGCAGGTACTTTCCATAGTCCATCATGATATCCGGCACATCCAGCAAGGCCTTGCCCACGTCAGCGCGGTACAGTTGCCGCATGGAGCGCAACAGCATCGTGTAGATCGAAAAGCCCAGAAGCCCCCAGAACACCAAGAGGATCGAGGTCCGCAGGCCATAGCTGACCGCATCGGCATAGCCCCGCCCGGCGTTGCGCCCCAAGGACCGCCAGCCGATGATCAGGCCCAGACCGACCATGATCTCGCGCAGATAGCCGACACCCGTGCCCGGAGGCAGTTGCGGGATATAGGCCTCGACGGCCCACAGGGCCACAAGCGCAAAGGCCACGGCAGAAACCAGTTTCGCAGCGGTCGGCATCGGCTCCTTTCGTCCGGCTGAAACGGCCGGTTGCCCCTCAAACCCGGCTCAAACTGCCGGGCGGGCAATGGTGATTTGCGTTACGTCACATTTTCCGCCCTCGAAGGTACCCGCGCAAGAGGTCAGATAGAAATTCCACATCCGACGGAAGCGGTCATCAAACCCCAGCGCCGCCACCTCGGTCCAGCGGCCGTTGAAGATCTCGTGCCAGCGCCGCAGAGTGGTGGAGTAACTCTTGCCGATCTCGATGGAGCCCAGAACCTTCAAGCCAGCCCGCTCCACCTCGCGCCGCAGCACGGAAGGCGACGGCAGCATGCCGCCGGGGAAGATGTACTTCTGGATGAAATCGACCGATTTGCGATAGGTTTCAAAGCGTTGGTCCGCGACGGTTATGATCTGCAGCGTGGCGTTCTTGCCCGGACGCAGGCGCTTGAGCACGGTGTCGAAGTAGACCGGCCAGTATTTCTCGCCCACCGCCTCAAACATCTCGATCGAGGCGATGCCGTCATAGACCCCGGTTTCATCCCGGTAATCCTGCAGCTTGATCTCGACCTTGTCCGACAGCCCCAGCCGCGCCATGCGGTCGACGGCGTATTTGTACTGCTCTTCGCTGATTGTCAGGCAGGTCACCTTCAGGCCCCGATGCGCCGCCGCATATTCGGCAAATCCACCCCAGCCGCAGCCGATCTCCAGCACATGATCACCGGGCTGCGCGCCCATCAGATCGACCATGGAGGCGTATTTCTGTTCTTGCGCCTTCTCCAGGCTCTCCTGCCCGGTTTTGTAAAGGGCCGAGGAATAGGTCATGCTTTCATCCAGCCACAGGCTGTAGAAATCATTGCCCAGATCATAGTGATAGCTGATGTTTTTCTTCGCCTGTTTCTTGGAGTTCGATTGCAGCCAGAACCGCAACCGTTCATAGGCGCGGACCAGTTTCATGCCGGGGAAGGCGTCATAGACCTGATCGTTGTCGGTCTGCACCAGATCCATGAAGCCCATCAGGTCAGGGGTCGACCACCAGCCTTCCAGATAGGCTTCGCAAAAGCCCAGATCGCCTTCTCGGATCATGCGGGCGAATATGTCGGTGTTGTGCACTTCGACCAGCACGGCGGGACCCGGCTTCTTGCCTTCCGCACGGAAGGTGCGGCCATCGGGCAGACGAAAGTCCAGCCGTCCGCTTTGCAGCTGCAGGACGACGTCGAACACCGGGCCAAAGTAGCGCGGCAGGCCTTTCTGGCCCTTGGTAGAGGTCAGAACAGTCATAGGTCCCTCATGCTAGTCTTCACGAATTTTTTACAGAACATTTGCACGCACTCAAGTCTTTCGTTGCTGAAAGGCGTCCAGCGCGCGCGTCCTGCCGATGTCCAGCGCCACCAAAGGCTCCGGATAGGGTCGTTTCGGGTCGAGGCGCCATGAACGCGGTACCGCCGCGAAGAAGTCCAGCGCCGATTTGCCGGGTTGTCGCGTCAGTTCGGCCACATAGCGGCTGCGGAATGCAGATTCGGGGTCATAGGTCTTGGCCTGTGTGGCCGGGTTGAAGATGCGGAAATAGGGTGCGGCGTCCGGCCCCGATCCTGCGACCCATTGCCAACCCATCGCATTCGAGGCCGGGTCCCAATCGGTCAAGGTCTGGGCGAACCAGTCAAGGCCGACTTTCCAGTGCGTCAGAAGGTGCTTGGTCAGATACGACGCCACGATCATCCGCGCCCGGTTGTGCATGGTGCCGGTGACATAAAGCTGGCGCATCGCGGCATCAACCACGGGTTCCCCGGTGATGCCACGGCGCCAATACTCGGCGTCCGGATTGTCGGAGCGCCAGGCGAAACTGTCCCACTCCGGCCGCCACGAAGTCTGTGCGATGTGCGGCGTGTGGTGCAACAAATGCCAGGCGAACTCGCGCCAGACCAGTTCCTTCAGGAAATGCTCGGCCCCCGCCGAACCTTCCTCCATCGCGCGCCAGCCAGCATGCCAGATTTGCCGAGGACTGATCTCGCCATAGGTCAGGCTTTCCGACAGGCCCGATGTGGCCTCCTCGGCCAGAAAATCCCTGCGCTCCTTGTAGCGGGCAACCTTGCTGTCCAGAAACGCGTCCAGCCGCGCCATCGCCGCCGCTTCGCCAACACGCTGATGCGACAGCACAACCGCCGCCCCCCGATCCATCGCAGCACCAAGTTGCCAGTCGTCCAAAATCTCGCTTTGGGGCCAGATGGCCGGGGCAGGCAGCGCCTTCGGGGCAGGCAGGACATGCGGCACAGCCCGCCCGCGCACGGCTTTCCAATAAGGCGTGTAGACCCGGTAGAACCCGCCCTGGCCCGTCGTCACGTCCCAAGGTTCATGCAGCAGAAACCCCGGCACCGACCTGGCAAGCAGCCCCTGCCCTTTCAGCCAAGCCTTGACCGCCTCATCACGCGCCCGCGTCGCCGGATCATAGCTGCGGCTCCAGAACACCCCCGCCGCCCCGGTTTCGGCCACCAGTTGCGCCAGAACCTCCGCAGCTTTACCCCGGCGCAGGATCAGCCGTGCACCGAGCGCGGCCAGCGATTTTGCAAACGCCGCCACCGCCAGCCCCAGCCGCCATTTGCCGGCAGCGCCAATGGACTCGGTCTCGGGGTCCAGCACGAAGACCGGCACCACTGGGCGCCCCAAGGCCAAGGCCTGGGTCAGCATCGGATGGTCGGCCAACCGCAAATCACGGCGAAACCATAGGATCAGCGGGGCGTGGGGCATCATATCTCCAAGTCACGTCAAGTGTTTACGCCCGACGAGACTCCCCGGATCACTTCCCCCTTCATTCAGGCACAAATATCCCCGGGGGGTGCAGGGGGGCAGGCGGCCCCCCTGCTTCTTTGCCGGCGGCACCTTGTCGGCTTATAGAACCCGGTCGAGCGCCGCAATCAGGCGCGCCACGTCTTCGTCGGAGGTGTAGTGCACGGCCGACATCCGCAAGACACCCTTGGCGCGGTCCAGCCCCATCGCCTCGATCGGGCGGACGGCATAGAAATCGCCAGCCCAGCAGGCGATGCCTTCGGCCACCAGCGCGGTCGAGATCGGTTCGGCCGCCCGGTCGAAGGCCACGGCCACGGTCGGCGCGCGCTTTGCGCCGTCCCGCGGGCCAATCAGGCGCAGGTCGTTGCGAGAGGCAAGATAGTCCAGCAACGGCTGGATCACCGCCACCTCCTGCGCCCGCATCAGGTCATGCACAACGCGGTTGCGCGCGGCAGGGGCGGCCTCGATGCCGCCGTGATGGGCGTAAAGCGCGTCGATGTAATCCGCCATCCCGGCGCAGGCTGCGATCTGGGCGTGGTCAGGCCCGGCGGGGGTGAAGCGTTTGTACAAGGAACCCGCATTGAACCAATGGCCCTGAGCGGGCAATTCGGCGCCAAACTCGGCACCGATCAGCATGATGCCCTGATGCGGACCATAGACCTTGTAGGCCGAGAACAGATAGACATCCGCCCCCAGCCCCGGAAAGTCCGGCAGGCCATGCGGCGCATAGCTGACACCATCCACCACCGTCCGCGCACCTGCCGCACGCGCCAAGGCGCAGATCTCCGCCACCGGGTTGATTTCGGCCACGACATTCGAGCAATGCGGGAAGGCCAACAACTTGACCTTGCCATCCGCCAGCAAGGGCATCAGCCGTTCGATGTCGAGTGACCCGGTAGCGGGGTCAATCTGCCATTCACGCACCTCGATCCCCTCGTCCGCCAGCCTGCGCCAGACGCCTGAGTTCGCCTCATGGTCCTGATTGGTCACCACGATGGCGGCATTCTTGCCCCGCAGCCACAGCCGCACCGCATTGGCCAGCACGAAGGTATTGGCGCTGGTCGAGGGGCCGAAGGACAACTCCTCCCGCGCGCAACCCATCAGGGCCGACAGACGGCCGCGCGCCTCGTCCATCTCGGCCCCGCCGTCTTCTGACCCCGGATAGGGCGCATAGGGCTGGACCTTGCGGTCGGTGTAGAAGCGGTGCAGCCGGTCCACCACCGGTTTGCAGGGGAAGGAACCGCCCGCATTTTCAAAGAAGGCATGGCCTGACAGCACCGGGCTCTGGAAGGCCGGAAACTGGGCACGCACGAAAGTCAGGTCAAGTTGGGTCAAGGTCGGCTCCATCAGCTTGGGTTCCCCAGACGGGGACGGGATACGGCAGGTCTTCCCGCCAAGCCGCGTCATTCAGGCGGCAGGCGCAGGCCAGTGGTCACCGACAATGGCATGCTCCGGGCGAAAACCTACCAAGCGGCTCGTTTGCCTGCAAGCACCCGCGCGGCTTGCCCCAAAAGACGCCAGCGGCTGCGCACGCATTATGCATTTTTTCTGCATTTCTTGCGAATGCGCGAAAAGGTGACTTGCACGGGTCAAGCGACGGCGCAAAAATAGTGCGATACCTCACCAAGTTCGCGTTGCTTCGCTTTGGCCATTCGGTCAAATCCCAGCGACCCTCCGGTCCGATGCGCTCGGCCGATCCAAAAAGGAGTACCTATGTCTCGTCTTCTGAATCTCATCTCCGGCACGGCGCTGGCGCTGGCGCTTGGCTTCGGAGCCAGCCTGAGCCAGGCATCGGACAAGGATTTGACCGTGTTCGACTGGTCCAGCTTTGAACTGCCGGACCTTCTGGCCAGCTACACCGCCAAAAATGGCGACATGCCGACCTATTCGATCTTCGCCGACGATGACGAGGCGTTCCAGAAACTGTCTTCCGGCTTCAAGGCCGACGTGGCGCATCCCTGCAGCCAGATGATCCAGAAGTACCGCGATGCCGGACTGATCGAGCCGTGGGACACCTCCAAGATCACCAACTTCTCGAAGATCGACCCGCGGTTCCTGAACTCGAAGATCTTCAAGGATGACACCGGCGTCTGGTACATTCCGACCGACTACGCCTATACCGCCATCGCCTATAACACCAAGGAAGTCCCGGTCGAGGATGTGGCCTCGCTGGATGTCTTCACCAACCCGAAATACGCGGGCCGTATTTCGCTGCCGGACAATTCGGATGACGTCTGGGCTTTGGCGCTGCTGGCGACCGGGGTGACCGACTGGACCAATATCAACGACACCCAGTTCAAGGCCGCCGCCGATTGGCTGCGCAAGGTGCATCCGAACGTGCTGGCCTATTGGGCCGACCCTTCGCAATTGAGCCAGCTGATGGCCTCGGGCGAGGTGGTTGTGTCGTGGTCTTGGAATGACGCTGTGGCCCTGCTCAAATCCCAGAACTTCCCGGTGGGTTTCCAGCGGCAGGCGAAAGAGGGCGCTTCCACCTGGTTCTGTGGCTGGGTCAAGCTGAAGAACGCGCCGGGCAGCGTCGACAAGGCCTATGATTTCATCAACGCCTGGACCGGGCCGGATGCGGCGCAGGCGCTGTTGAAGAACGTGGGCTATGCCTCTACCAATGCCGAGGCGGAAGCTGCGATCCCGGCCGCGGACCTGAAAGCCGGCGATGTGGACCCGATCACCTCGACCCTGCTGGCGCAGACCCCGATCGACCCGGCGCTGCGCGACCGCATGGTGAACGAGTTCGAACAGATCAAGTCAGGCTTCTGAGGCCCAAAGCGTGGCAAGGGCGCCCGGGTCGGCCCCGGGCGCCTTTGCTTTGGGCCCGCTCAGAACCGCGCGCCCAACTCTGCCGCCTTGGCAAGCAGGGCGCTACGCCCCTCCGGATCGAAACTGTCGTAAAGCATGTGAAGGCTCGGCTCCTGCACGCCGCAATAGCGCAGGATGCCGGTTTCAAGCTGGACCACCATGGCCTGATCATAGCCGCGCTTGGCGAAGGATGCCGCATCGCCCCCCGCCACCGCCAGCATCTGCACCTTGGCATGCGGGTAGTTTGCCCCGCCATAGGCCCAGCCGTTGTTCCAGACCCGGTCGATCCAGCCTTTCAAAAGCGCCGGCATCGACCACCACCAGACCGGAAACAGCATCACCGTCGCCTCATTCCGCTCAATCCGCGCCATTTCGGCCTGAACCTCTTGCGAATAGATCTTGGCCGGATTGTCCCAATCGGGCTCATCGGCCTCGTGCAGAACCGGGTCGAACCGCTCGGCCGCAAGGTCGGCCCAGTCGATCTGATGCCCGGCATCCGTGGCCGCATCGGCAAAGGCGCGGGCGGCGGCATGGCAGAGAGAGGTCTGGCGGGGATGGGCGAGGACGAGAAGGATCTTCATGACATGGGTTCCCTCGTGATACCCCTCAAGCATGGCATCGAGGGCCCGCCGCGTCCACTTGCATCCCGCCGTCCCTGCGCCTATGTTGACGCTGTCCGGGGCAACTCGGACTATGGCGATAAACGCACCCATAATAGGCGGATCGGACCCGGGGGCGGTACCCGGCGGCTCCACCACAATCCTGTTCATTGCAGGCATTGGGGCCGAAATAGGATCGACGGACGTTCAAAGGGGCCAGCTTTTGCTCGGTGAGGTACC
>CANGHD010000104.1 GCA_947453525.1 Paracoccaceae bacterium
CCCTGATCGAAACGGCCAAGCTCAACACCGTCGATCCCAACGCCTGGCTCGCAGATACCCTCGCCCGCATCCCGGACTACAAAATCACCAAGGTCGACGACCTGCTGCCATGGCGCTGGAACCGGTAGCGGTCAGACCGGACGGTTACGATCAGCCGAGCATGCGCCCCACCATCTCGCCCAGATCCCGGCTTAGGCCCGGAGCGGCGGCGATGCGCGCCAATTCGGCCTTGGCCAGCGTCTGGCGGCCTTGGTCATAGCGCCCCCATGTCTCGAAGGCCGTCGACATGCGGGCGGCGGTTTGCGGATTCAAGGGGTCCAGCTTGATCAGCCAGTCCGCCAGCAGCCGATACCCCGCGCCCGAGGCATGGTGGAACCCCGCATGATTGCCCGACAAGGCGCCGATCACCGCGCGGAAGCGGTTGGGGTTCTTCCAGTCAAACAGCCTGTGCCGGGTCAGCGCCTCCGTGACCGAGGCCGCCTGATCGGGGGCGGCACATAGGATCTGCAGCCCGAACCATTTGTCCATCACCAGCCGCTCACCGCTCCACCGCGCCTCGAACCGCGCCAGGGCCTCGGCCCCTGCGCCATTCTCCAACAGGATCGCCAGCGTGCCGATCTCTTCGGTCATGTTGCCTGCTGCCAGATGGCCCGCCGCCACCGGTGCCACATCCAGCCGCGCCAGCAACCCCAAAGCCACCAGCCGCAAGGCCCTTTGCCCCGCCTGTGCCGCATCCGGGCTGAAGGTCCCCGCCACCGCCGCGGTCAACCGCGCCAAATTGGGCGCCAGATTTTCCGCCAAAGCCTTGTGCAGGTCCCGCCGTGCCGCGCGGATCGCGTCCGGGTCCGGCACCCGGCCCGCCGCCACCTGTGTGGCGGCCATGTCGTCATCGGTCGGCATCCGCAGCGTCAGCGCCCGGAAGGCCGGGTCCAGACTGTCATCCAGTGCCACCCGCGCCAGCCCGTCCAGCAAAGGTGCCGCAGGGGCATTGCCCATCAGCACTTCCTTGGCCAGCGACCGCCCGGCCTCCCACCGGTTGAAGGGGTCGGTGTCATGCGCCAACAGGAAAGCCCGTTCCGACGCCACCACCTCGCGGCTCAACACCACCGGGGCCGAGAAGCCGCGCAGGATCGAAGCCGTTGGCCGGCTCGCCAGCCCGGTGAAGTCAAACGACTGCCGCGCCTCGGTCAGTTCCAGCACCGTCGTCGGCACCACTTCGTCGCCATTCGGGTTCAAGAGCCCGACTGCCACCGGAATGACCTTGGGGTCCTTGGTCGGTTGCCCCGGCGTCGGCGGGTTCTCCTGCGACAAGGTCAGCCGGAAGGTGCCGCTTTCCGCCAGCCATTCCTCAGAGACCGACACCATCGGCGTGCCCGCCTGCCCGTACCACCGCTTGAACTGGGTCAGATCGCGGCCGGTGGCATCCTCGAACACTTTCAGCCAGTCTTCAATGGTTGCCGCATCGCCGTCATGCCGGTCGAAGTACAGATCCAGCGCCGCCTTGTAGCCGTCATCCCCCACCAGCCGCTTCAGCATGCCGATGACTTCCGAGCCCTTCTCGTAGACCGTCGCCGTATAGAAGTTGTTGATCTCGACAAAGCTTTCCGGCCGCACCGGATGCGCCAGTGGCCCGCCATCCTCGCGGAACTGCCGCGCCCGCAGCGTCAGCACATCTTCGATCCGCTTCACCGCAGCCGACCGCATGTCGCCGGTAAACTGCTGATCTCGGAAGACCGTCAGGCCTTCCTTCAGGCACAGCTGGAACCAATCCCGGCAGGTGATCCTGTTCCCGGTCCAGTTGTGGAAATACTCGTGCGCGATGACGCCTTCAATCCGGTTGTAATCGTCATCCGTCGCCGTCTCGGGTGAGGCCATAACCAGCTTCGAGTTGAAGATGTTCAGCCCCTTGTTCTCCATCGCCCCCATGTTGAAGTCATCGACCGCCACGATGTTGAAGATATCCAGATCATATTCCCGCCCGTAAACCTCCTCGTCCCACCGCATCGAGCGGATCAGACTGTCCATCGCATAGGCGCAGCGCGTCTCATCGCCGCGCCGGACATAGATGTTCAACACCACATCCCGCCCCGACATCGTCGTGAAGCGATCCGGATGCGCCACCAGATCGCCCGCCACCAGCGCGAACAGATAGGCAGGCTTCGGCCAGGGATCATCCCATTCCGCCCAGCCCGCGCCCTGCCCCTCCGGATTGCCGTTCGACAGCAAGACCGGCAGATCGCTTTCGATCCGCACCTTGAACCGCGCCATCACATCCGGCCGGTCGGGATAGAAGGTGATGTGCCGGAACCCCTGCGCCTCGCATTGCGTACAATACATGCCATTCGACATGTAAAGTCCCTCCAGCGCGAAATTGCCCTCCGGCGCAATTTCCACTTCCGTGTTCAGCGTGAAATCACCCTCCGGCAGCAACGAGGCGGCAATCGTCAGCCCGGTGTCATCCGGCAGTACGGCGAGCGCAACACCTCCGATGCTGGCCGAGATCAGCTTTAGCCCTTCACCATCCAGCCGCAGGTCATGCACCCCGGGCCGGTCAGGATGGGGCGACAGGTCCAGCCGCGCCAGCACCCGCGTTGTCTTGGGTGCCAGCCGGAAGGTCAGAGAAACGCCCCGCACCACATGCGTGAAGGGCTGATAGTCGGCAAGGTAGACGGTCTTGGGGCTTTCGGCGTTCATCGGGGCCATCCTTTGTTGTAGGGAAAGCTAGTCCTCAGAACGCGGATTGGAAAGTCACAGCTTCTCGGCAACCGCCGCAAGCTTCGCCAAAGTCTCCAGCCCCTTCGCATCGGCCTGATAGCCCATCGCCGCCGTGCGCCCTGCGGCATCGGGGAAGGTTATGGTCTGGCTCAGCCGCGTGCCCCCCGCTTCGGGGATCAGCGAGATGCTCACCACCATCGGCTCGCCCTCGACATCGCCGTCCATCAGGAACTCGATCCGGTCGAGCCGCATCACGCGGTAGCGGTGCCGGTTGGCCCAGGTCTGGCCATGGCCCACCATGTCAAAGCGCCAGATGCCGCCCTCGCGCAGGTCGATCTCCTTGGTCACGCAGGAGAACCCCTCGGGCCCGAACCACTTGGGCAAAATGGCCGGATCGGTCCAGCAACGCAGCACCGTGGCGGGCGGCGCCTCGATCAGGCGCGAGATGGTGATCTGCCGCGTCTCAAGCTCCTGCGCGTAAGCCTCCAACTGGCCCGCCACGGTGCCCCAGCCGTCAAAGAAGCCCATCTGGCGGTGCTGCTCGGCGGCGGCTTTGGAGCGGTGCCGCACCACGGCGCGGTAGCGGGTGACGCCGGGTTCCAGGTCCTCGAAAGTGATGATGGCGGTCATGAAGGGCTCAGGCGCGGGCTTCCAGCCGGCCTGATAGGTGTCGGTGAAGACCAGCTTTTCGCCCGGGATCACCTCCAGATAGACGCCGTTGTTCTCCATCAGCGTGCCGTCGACGTCGAAGGTCGTGTTGCAGGCCCCGCCCGCCCGGACATCCAGCACGCAAGAGGCCACCTTGTGCGGCTTGGGCACGAACCAGTGCGGCAGGTGTCTTGGGTCGGTCCAGCAGGCCCAAAGCAGTGCACGCGGCGCCTTCAGGTCACGGACAAGTTCAAGGTCAAGTTCCGGGTCAAAGTCAAGCTGGGTCAAGGCAGGTTCCTTCCTTATGGTCTTGAAAATGGGTCAAATTGTGGGCGCAAGAGCCGCCAATTGATCGGCAACCGAGCCCCAGCCGTCCTGAAAACCCATCTCGCTGTGGCGCTGGGCATCGGCGGCCCGCGCATGACGCGCGGTGGCGGTATAGGCAGTGCCGCCCTCTGCCTCGGCAAGCGCAAGGATGCCGACGAACCCGAACATCGGTTCCGCCACCGGTCGAAATCCTGCGGTCATGAGGTCGGTGAAGACCAGCTTTTGGCCCATATCGGCCCGCAGGATCATCATTTCCATCCCGACCTGCACCCCGTCCGGCATCACCATCCGGGTGAAAAACCGCCCGCCCGGCACGGGCTCGATCACCATGTCCGAGATGACGACCGGTGCCGGCACCCACCAGCGCTTCATCAACTCCGCTTCGACGATACAACGCCAGACCAGCGCCATGGGCGCCCGGATGAGCCGCTCGACCCGCAGATCGCGCGCGGGGTCAAAGTCAGGGTCCAGCCCCGGCAACGCGTCACTTGCCATCGTCCTGCCTCATCAACTCCGCCACATAGGCCTCCAGCCGGTCGGTCCGCGCCTCCCATATGGCCTTCTGTTCCGCCAGCCATCCCATCGTCGCCTCCAAAGCCTCAGGGCGCATCCGGCAGGTCCGCACCCGCCCCGCCTTCTGGCTGGAAATCAGCCCGGCCTCCTCCAGCACCGCCAGATGCCGCATCACCGTCGGCAGCGCCAAACCGGTGGGCCGCGCCAATTCCGAGACCGGCACCGCCCCCTTGCCCAAGGCAGACAACATCGCCCGGCGTGTCGGGTCCGACAGGGCCTGAAAGATCAGCGACAGATCAGGATCATACTTAGCCATATCGCTAAGTAACACGCCAGCGCCTTCCTGGAAAGCCCTTTTCGTGCCCGTTTCACCTTGGCACAAATATCCCACAGGGGGTGCGGGGGATGTGAAATCCCCCGCTCCTGGTGGTTCAGCCCGGCCCCGGCATCAGACGGACCGCCGCGTCACTCCACCACAGGCAAGGCCTGCGCCTTGGCAAAGGCCTGCAGCACGGCCTCGGGCCCATGATGCTCGGCCAGAATCATGATGCGAAACCTGATCCGCGCCACCTCGCGGTAATGCCCCAGCCAAGCGGCGTTCAGCACCGCCCCGCTGATCGCCCCCACCACCGGCACGGCCGACGCGGCCAACCGCTGGCCCAGCACCGGCACCAGACGCGGGGCGGTGCGCGCAATCCAGCCGGAAAGCGTCGGCCCCGCCAAAGCCAGACGACCCGAGACAAAGGCCGGGTCCAGCACCTCGTCGGCAGCGATCGGCCGTCCGCTCGCCAGAATGTCGACGGTGGCGCGCCGCACCCCCTCGCGGTCGGGATCAAGGCCAGCGGCGCGGGCCTCCTCGCGGATGGCTTGCAGGAACAGGATCAGCGCCACCGGCATCTCGGCCAGCGAACCCATCAGGCCCGCAGCCCCCCCCGCAGCGCCCGAGGCGATCAAGAGCCAGCGATGCCCCCTCACGCCGACCCTCGGCGCCCGGGCGGCCAGCCCAAGCCCGACCAGCAAGGCCTGGCCCACCTGCGCCTCGACTTGCTTGCGCAAGGCCAAAGGCATCCGCGCCCATTGCGCCTCCAACCCGGCGCCCAGATGACGGGAGCGGGCAACCAGCGAGCCTTCCAGCTTGGCATGGGCATGGGCCAAGGCGGCGGCTTCAAGGTCAAGATCATGGGACAGCAGGGCGGGAAGCTGGGTCATGGCAGCAATATGGGGGCTTGCCTGCCGATCTCAAAGACCTTTGCCACGCAAATCCTCAGGGGGCAAACCTCTGACCCTGCCAAGTGATCGCGGCAGCGCGCGCTGCCATCGTCCCACCGCCGCGCCACTGGCATCCCCCAAGCCAAAGGCGCGCGTGCCGCGCAATCCTGATGTCTCGCCTCTGGCGTACCGCCAACCGGCTCGGGCGGCTCGGTCCAGCCCGAGCCGGTCACAGGGCAAGGGCCGTCAGGCACGCGGCCCGAGTCCAAGCCCAAGGGCCATCTAAGCCCCGGTGGTCTTGGTGACGGCACCCCGCACCTTGTCCCAAGCACCTGCCTTCAGCGGCAGACCAAGCACGCGGTCGGGGTTGGTGGGCGGGGGCATCTCGACCCCCTCCAGCTTGCGAAAGCCGAACCGGCGGTAATAGGGCGCATCGCCCACCAGCATCACGCGTTCCCAGCCGAGGTGGCGGGCCTCGGTCAGACTTTCGTTGATCAAAAGCCCGCCCAGACCTTCGCCCTGATGGGTCGGGTGCACCGCCACCGGGCCCAGAAGCAGCGCATCCTCGCCGCCCACCTCGACCGGCCAATAGCGGATGGCTGCCACCAACACGCCATCGGCCCGCAAGGTCAGGCACAAAGCCGCCACCGTCGGCACGCCGTCGCGCAGCCGGTAAGACGACAAAGCCGTCCGCGACGGCGAAAAGCAAAGGTCATACAGCGCCTCGACCTCCCACCAGTCGGCCTCGGTTTCTTCTTCCAGCTGGTACAAGGCGTCTCCACATCGGGCGATTGGGGAATCATCTGGAAACGCGGGTAACATGGTCACATGTCAGGATCAAATCTGTTCCGCAGGACGCCGCTTTCGTCGGGTTCAGGCGCCCGGCAAGACCCCGGCGCGCGCCCGCCTCACGCTCCGCCGCGACGAAGGCGGGATGACACCCTTGCGCGCCGCCCCCCCCCTGCCGGTGCCGCTGGGGCCCAGGCTGCATGGTCTCCAGCCCCTGCCCGACGACCGGAGGCGCGCGCGGTCCACCGATCACCCGGCTCAGATCGGCGTTCTTCCACACTGTGCCCCGCAGCGAGGGAACCCGAACCAGAGGCCCGCCGACCCTTCCGCATCATCGGCGGCAGACCGGTCAGCACGGTGGCCAGACCGGGGCGGCAGGCTGTGGAAATCCAGCGGAAAGATCGCAGTCGCCACCTTGCGCCGAACCAGCGCGCATTGCCCCTGGATATCCAGGCGGCCCGCGGCAGAGCCTGCGCCCATGGCCAGACCGCTGCCCAGATCGCTGCCCAGATCGCTGCCCAGACTGGCAGGATAGCCGCCCCAGCCCAACACCAGCTTGCCCATCTCCGGCGTGCCATGGTCACCCCGGCCAATCGCGGCGGCCCGTTTGCGGACCACGGCCTTCCCTGGCGCGGGCCAGGGTGCCGTGCCCACAGACAACCTCAAAACAAAGCCACAGGCCTGGCAGCCTGAACCCGTCGGATCACCGCTCCCTATCATTGACAGGACTGACCCTATCATTGATAGGTTGCAAAAGCGCGCCCGAACCGCCAGCCTGCCCGCATCATGACCCTCAAAAGGGCAAACCGCATGGAGACGCCTGCCAAGCCCTTGCCAAGACCGGGTCGGCGCGAGGACATCCTGGCCGCCGCCACCCAGCTCTTCAGCCGCCACGGCGTGCACGCCGTCACCACGCGGCAAATCGCGGCGGCGGTCGGCATCTCTCAGCCCTCGCTTTACGCGCATTTCGCCTCCGTCCAAACGATTCAGGACGAGGTCAGCAGCCGCGCCTTCGCCCTGTTGGATCAGATGTGCGCGCCAAGGCCCGGCGCCCCGGCGCAGGATCAACTGCGCCAGACCGTGGCCGGCTGCGTCGCCTTTGGCCTGAACAATCCCGATGCCTACCGCATCGCCTTTCTGCTGGAACATGCCAAACCGGCCCACGCCGCCGGGGACGCCGGGGCCTCCGTCTGGGACGGCGAGGCCTGCATCGCCGCCGATCATCCCGGCCCGCGCATCTTCGGCCTTCTGCGCCAGATCCTCGCCCAACTGCGCCCCGATCTGCCCGACACCGCGCTTATGATCCTGTGCCAGAGCCTCTGGGCCACGCTGCATGGGCTGGTGTCTTTGCTGATCGCCCGCCCGGACTTTCCTTGGGCCGATCGGGGCCGGCTGATCGCCGACCACAGCCGCCGCGCCTGCGCCATGGTGATGATCCCATGATCCCGCGCTCATCATCTTCCCAGCCTCAACACAACCGTCCTGAAAGTCCCACCCCAATGTTCTACCGCCCCTCCGACGTCTCGCCCCGCAACGGCGGCCTGCCGCATTCGCCCTTCAACGCTATCGTGGCGCCCCGGCCCATCGGCTGGATTTCCACCCGCGGTCCCTTGGGCGACAACCTCGCTCCCTATTCCTTCTTCAACGGTGTGGCCTACACGCCGCCGCAGGTGATTTTCGCCGGAGACCTCAAGGATTCTATCCGCAACATCCAGGACACCGGGGTCTTCGCCACCAACGTCGTCTCCCGCGCGCTGTGGCTGCAGATGAACCAGACCTCGGCCCACTTGCCGCGCGGCGTGGACGAGTTTGCCACAGCCGGGGTGGAAAAGGCCGAATGCACCCTGATCGACTGCCCCCGCGTGGCCCTCTCACCGGCCACGCTGGAATGCCGCCTGCAACAGGTGGTCACCCTGGAAGGCGGCGCGGATTTCCTCGTCATCGGCACCGTGATCGGTGTCCACATCCGCGACGAATATGTGACCGAGGGCCGCTTTGACGTGACCAAAGCCCAGGTCATGGCCCGGCTCGGCTATATGGATTACCTGCAAGTCACGGAGATGGAGGCGTTGCTGCGGCCGAAATGATCCGCCTTGCCCCGATCCCGGCACGGCTCTGCGGCTCTGGACTTGGTCAAACCGGCGAACCCGCGCCCATCCCGCAGGTCGAGCCTCTGCCGCACTCAATCGGCGCCGGCCCGGCCTGCCGGATCAATGCCGCCCTATTCGCGATAGATCAGGACATCCTGCCCACGATCGCCGACAGCGGTGCGCTCCCACCCGAGGATCAGGCCCAGATGCCTCCCGCCACCACCACCGAACAAATCTTCTGGGTCCGCCGGGTCCAGGTCAGGATGAACGGCCCCGCCTTCCTTGGCATCCTCGTCACCGAAGACACCTGTTGCCCCGGCGCCTCGCACGGTTTCACCCAAATCACGCCGTTGCTCTAAGTCCTCGCCACCGGCACGCGGGTTGATCCGCTGGCTTGGCTGCCACCCGACTTCCTGCCGCGCCTTTGGCGACAGACCCGGAGCTGGCCCGCAACGCCCGCCTGATCTAACTCTTTGCCGAGGCTTCGGACCCCCTGCCACCGGCCGACCCTGTCGAGGATTGCCACGACATCTTGCGCGCCACCCCGCATGACGTCCTGATCCGGCCCGATGCCGCAAGCCAAAGCCGCCGCCAGCGCCGTGCCGATCTCGCCGCCATCCCGCCGCCATCCCGCCGCCATCCCGCCGTCAGCCCGCCGTCAGCCCGCGGGACACCCTGCGCACACGCCACGGCGCCCCCGACCTGCTCAAAGCCCTCGCCCACCCCAGAGAGGCCCCCCCGATTTGATTGGTCCCCAATTGCCCCGGAGTGGGCGCCTTGGCGCGAGGCGCAGCGCCCCTCCTCTTCGGCTGGACAAGCTTAACGAACTCTGAAGAGAATTTGCGAAACTGCCCAATATCAATAGGTTGACCAGGATTGCACGCGTGCAATCCCAAGCCGTTTCACGCCCCCTGCTGCCCAAGGATCACCGATTTCGCCGCCAGATCACCACCGCGCCACAGGTACAGCGCGGCCAAGGGCTCGGATCCCACCCGCATCGCATGCGGCACCCAAGAGGCGTGATGCACCGCCTGCCCGACCGGAACTGGCTTGAATTCGCCCTGACCCTGCTGCCACAGGGCCTCGCCATGGATCGGCAGATAGATCTCTTCGGCCTCATGGGCATGGGCCGGATAGACGATGCCCGGCGCCAACAGCAAGATACCGCAGGCGATGCGCTCGCTGGCCATCAGGCCGCGCAGGCCGATGAACTCTGCCCAGCCATAGCCGGTCAGAAAGTCGGCCCCGAAATCCCCCGCCCCATAGGTCTGCCGCCACTGCAACCGCCCCGAAGCCGCCCGGATAGCCCCCACCACGCCGTCAGAGCCCATCTCCTGCAGCCAACGGCAGACCGGCAGCGTCGCAGGCTCCAACACGCGGCGGGGTCCGAGTTGCGGCCATTCCGCCAGAAACGAGGCCGCCTCAGGCACGCCCGCCCAAGCCTCCAGAACCCTGCCCATCATCTCCTGCATCCGCCGAACTCCCCTGTCACCCTGTGCGATCGGACAGGGCGCGCCACCGTGGCCTCGCCCTGCCGCGGTGTCATGGCGCAGCCTAACCCAGCACCGCGCATTCCCCCATGGCAAATCCGGAGCGCAGCCCCCTGAAAGCGCCACAGGCCGCCTTCTGTCTTTGCCGGGGCGGCGGCCGATCTGGCGCAAGCGACCGCGGCCTTCACCCGGCGGGCCAAGCCAAAGCGCCAGACCGCGCCCGGAAGGTGGGGTGAAACCCCACCCTACACCGCCGGAGACGGCCGGGCATATCCGGCCCGTTGCGCAGTGTTGGACCAGCGACAGCACGGCCTGCGGCAGGGAGCCGAGGTCTAGCCCACGCCCGGGCACGGCAAGGGCCAGACAGGCTGGCCAGAGAAGATCACGTTCCGGTTCAAAGAAGCCGGTTCAAACGGGCGTCAAAGACATGGCCGCGGTTTGCGTCTCACCTCCTGCCAGCCGCACGTGCCGCCCCTTCCCTTTTCCGCACCCCGCACTACCCTCAACCTATGCCTTACCTGTGGTCACCTGCCCCATCTCCCGCCCCGCAACGTCTCAGGCTTTGGCCGTATCAGGCGCTGACGCCGCGCGGCTTCGTGAGCGTCGTCGGGGCCACCGCCGTCCTTTTTCTGTTGCCGCTTCTCACCCAGATCGGTCACCCCGGCCTCTGGGTGCTTTTGCCCTTCCTGCTGTCAGCACTCGCGGCGCTCTGGTGGGCGCTGGACCGCAACAGCCGCGACAGGGCCATCACCGAGGACCTGACGCTGGAACCGCACCGCATCGCGGTCATCCGCGCCGGCCCGCACCGCAAGCACCAGACCTGGGAGGCAAACCCGCATTGGGTCCGCCTGACCCTGCATCCCGAGGCAGGCCCGGTGCCGAACTATCTGACCCTGTCGGGCAACGGCCGTGAGGTGGAACTGGGCGCCTTCCTGACCGAGGCGGAGCGGATCGCCCTGAAGGCCGATCTTGAGGCGCGCATCGCGGCCTTGCGGTGACGGCTACGCCTGTCCCAAACCCCTGGAGGGCTTCGCGCCCTCCAGACCTCCCGCGGGATATTTGGGAACACATGAAATAGGGCGGGCTTGGGTTCGTCAGAGGCTATGCCCAGGGACCCATTGCGCAAAAGAACTGACACCCGGCAGCGCGACCCGATGTGGGATGTCGGGCGCGCCGGGGGTCCGCGTTCAGCCCAGCCGCGCCTTGATCAGCGCCCCCACGGCGCCGAAATCCATGCTGCCGGTGTATTTGCCCTTCAGCACGGCCATGACCTTGCCCATGTCCTTGACCGAAGTGGCGCCGACCTCGGCAATCGCCGCACCGATCGCGGCCTCCACTTCGGCCGGGCTCAGTTGCTTGGGCAGGAATTCTTCGATCACCTTGATCTCGGCGGCTTCCTTGTCGGCCAAGTCCTGACGGGCACCTTCCAGATAGACTTTCACGGATTCCTGCCGTTGCTTGACCATCTTGGCCAGCACCGCCAGTTCATCGGCGTCCGAGATCTCGACGCCGTCGCCGCGCAGGGCAATCTCGCGCTCTTTCAGCCCGTTCAGGATCAGCCGCAGCGCCGACAGCCGGTCGGCCGCCTTGGCCCGCATCGCGTCCTTGATTTCCGCCATCAGGTTGTCACGCAGCGTCATGTCCATCCCCTTTTTCTGCCTTGCGCGACCATATCCGTCATCCATCCGTCACGCAACCAAGGCGCCAAAATTCAAACCCTTGAAATACCAAGACATTACCAAACAGAGCGTCCCTTGACCCGGCCCCCCCCAACCCTTAGGTTCCGCCCGTTTGCCGCCACAAGGCCACAAGGGAGTCGCGCCATGCCCAACTCAGCCGAAAAGCCCACCGCCTGCTTGGCCCTCGCCGATGGCACGCTGTTCTTCGGCCGCGGCTTTGGTGCGGTCGGAGAGACGGTGGCGGAACTGGTCTTCAACACGGCGATGACCGGCTATCAGGAAATCATGACCGACCCATCCTATGCAGGCCAGGTCGTGACCTTCACCTTCCCCCATATCGGCAACACCGGCATTACCGCCGAAGACGACGAAACGGCCACCCCCGTCGCCGCCGGCATGGTGGTGAAATGGGACCCGACCGAGCCGTCGAACTGGCGCGCCACCGGCGATCTGGTCAAGTGGATGGAGGCCAAGGGCCGCATCGGCATAGGCTCGCTGGACACCCGCCGCCTGACTCGCGCCATCCGCCAGCAGGGTGCCCCGCATGTGGCCTTGGCGCATGACCCGAACGGCAATTTCGACATCGGCCGTCTGGTCGCCAAGGCGCGGGCCTGGAAGGGCCTCGTCGGCCTCGACCTCGCCAAGGACGTCTCCTGCACCCAATCCTACCGCTGGGACGAGATGCGCTGGGCCTGGCCCGAGGGCTATACCAAGCGCGAGGGCCCCGGCCTGCGCGTTGTCGCCGTCGACTACGGCGCCAAGCGCAACATCCTGCGCTGTCTCGCCTCGGTCGGCTGCGACGTGACCGTGCTGCCCGCCACCGCCACCTCTGACGACGTGTTGGCCCTGAACCCCGAAGGCATCTTCCTCTCCAACGGCCCCGGCGATCCGGCCGCAACCGGCGCCTATGCGGTGCCGATGATTCAGGGCGTGCTGAAGGCCAACCTGCCGCTGTTCGGCATCTGCCTCGGCCACCAGATGCTTGCCCTCGCCTTGGGGGCCACCACCGTCAAGATGAACCACGGCCACCACGGCGCCAACCATCCGGTGAAAGACCTGACCACCGGCAAGGTCGAGATCACCTCGATGAACCACGGCTTCACCGTCGACAGCCAGACCCTGCCCAAGGGCGTCTCGGAAACCCATGTCAGCCTGTTTGACGGTTCCAACTGCGGCATCGCGGTGGATGGCAAGCCGATCTTCTCGGTGCAATACCACCCCGAGGCCTCGCCCGGCCCGCAAGACAGCTTCTACCTGTTCGAGCGCTTCGCCGAAGCCATCCGCGCCCGCCGCGCCGCTTAAACGCGACAAGCCCGCGAAACACGTAGGTCGGGGCGTGCCCCGACCCGCCAAACTCAGCCGATCGGCGCGCCCCTGACGATCCCGCCCCGTAGGTCGAGGCGTCCCCCGACGCTCCAGAGCCCGCAGGTCGCCCCCAACTCCCTTTCCCAACTTATCCACAAGATTGCCAAACCAACCGCCAATTCAACTCTCATTCGCGACGTTCCGTTAAACCGCCCTTAACCTTTCCCCCGTGATCCTGCCCCGGTTGGCCGTCTCAAAGCCCTTGGGGAATGGATGTCACTCGTCTCGCGCAAGTTCTCGCTGCCGGCCGCGGATGCGGCCTATGTGCCGGGCCAGCGCATCCTGCACCCCTATCAGCCGCAACCCTACCCCGCACCCGCGCCTGTCCTGCCCGAGGCCGAACAGCGCCTTGCCATCCGCCTGCTGCGCGATGGCGCTCTGGC
>CANGHD010000105.1 GCA_947453525.1 Paracoccaceae bacterium
AATGCTTGCGATGGCCGGGGCGGTCTGCAATGAATGCCGCCATGGAACAGACATACCGCATCGCCCTGTGGCAGGGCCCCTCACCCGAAGCTGACATCAAGGCGGCCTTTGCGGCCCTTGGCCAAGCCATGCGCGCTGCGGCGGCGATGGGGGCCAAGGTTCTGGTGGCGCCGGAGCTTTACTTGCCGGGCTACAATCAGGATCAGGTCACCGATCTGGCGCAGGAACGCGGCGGCGAATGGCACATGCGCCTGTCCGCCATGTGCATGGCGGCGGGTTGCGGGCTGGTGGTGGGCTATGCTGAACGCGATGGCGCGGCGCGCTACAACTCCGCCGTGGCCTTCAGCGCCGAGGGCATGGAACTGGCACATTACCGCAAGATCCAACTGTTCGGCCCGCGCGAGAAGCGGCTGTTTTCCCCCGGCGACGCCTATGCGGTCTTCGACTTCGGCGGGATCAAGACGGCGCTTCTGATCTGCTATGACATCGAATTCGCGCCCCATATTGCAGCGCTGGCGGCACAGGGGGTCAAGCTGATCCTGTGTCCGACGGCATGTCCTTCGCCTTACGAATATGTCTCGCGCGCGGTTGTGCCGGCCCATGCCGCCAACCACGGCCTGACCATCGTCTACGCCAACTATTGCGGCATCGAGGGCGACTGCAATTATTTCGGCCTGTCCGTCATCGCCAATCCCTATGGCGAGCTTGTGGCACAAGCCGGTTCTGGCCCCGCGCTTCTGGTGGCCGACGTGCCCGTCAGCTTTGACCCTTCGCGCCTCGCCACCCAGGCCCGCGACTTCCGCACCGTCTGACCCACCCAAGAAGTTTCGTCGAAAATTCTTGGGGCCCAGCCGTCATTTCTCGAAGCGCGGCTGGCGGCTCCAGCGCCATGCATCGCCGATCATCTGCGTCAGGTTGGACCGGTTCGGTTGCCAGCCCAGTTCATTCACCGCCCGGCTTGAGCCGCAGACCAGCGAGGTCGCATCACCTGCACGGCGCTGGCCTTCAATGATCGGCACCTCGCGGTTGGTGACGGCGCGGCTGGCCTCGAGCACCTCGCGCACGGAAAAGCCGTTGCCCGAGCCAAGGCAGAACACCCGGCTGCCCTTTCCCTCCAACAGCCAGCGCAGGCCCAGCACATGGGCGTCGACCAGATCGGACACATGCACATAATCGCGGATGCAGGTGCCATCCGGCGTATTGTAGTCCGAGCCAAACACGGTCAAGGCGGGGCGCTTGCCATCGATGGCGTCCAGCATCAACGGGATCAGGTGCGTCTCCGGCACGTGCTGCTCGCCGATCTCGCCATCCGGATCGGCCCCGGCCACGTTGAAATAGCGGTAGATCACGGCATTCAAACCGCTGCTTTTCTCGAAATCCCGCAGCATCATCTCGATCGCCCGCTTGGACCCGCCATAGGCGTTGATCGGGGTCTGGGCCGTGTCTTCATCCAAAGCCACGCCATCCAGCTCGCCATAAGTGGCGCAAGTCGACGAGAAGACGAAATTCTTGATCCCCGCCGCCAATGTCGCCTCGATCAGGTTCAGCGAGCCGTTCACATTGGTGCGCCAGTATTTCCCCGGGTTGGTCATCGACTCCCCCACCAGCGACAAGGCGGCGAAATGCATCACGGCTACCGGACGGTACTGCGCAAAACAGGCGTCGATCGCGGCGCGGTCCAAAAGATCGCCCTGAAACAACGGGCCGAACTTGACGGCCTCGGCCCAGCCGGTCGTCAGGTTGTCAAAGACCACCGGGGTAAAGCCAGCCTGTTTCAAGGCCTTGCAGGCATGGGAGCCGATGTATCCCGCGCCACCTGTCACAACAACATGCATCACTCCGCCTCGCTCCTGCTGAATTGTCTTAGCCGATCGTACTGCCGCAGCGGCCTTGGTTTGTCGAGCCTTGCGCACCATACCGTCAGCCTTCGCACCGCCTGACAGAGCGAATGCGCTTACCCGAGCAATTCATCCGCCGTGTTCCCGATCCTATCGCCGTTCAGGTTGCGGTTATGCGCCTCAAGTGCCTCTTCGATGTCGTCATAAAAGGTGATCGAGCCGTTTTCCAACACCGCCCCCGTCGTGCACATCGACCGCACCAGGCCGTCCGAATGCGAGACCATGACCAGACCGGATTCCTTCAGCCGTTCATGAAAGACCTTGGTGCTTTTGCCACGAAAACTGGCGTCGCCCGTCGCACTGACCTCATCGATCAGATAGGTGTCGAACCGGATCCCCATCGACATGCCAAAGTTGAGCCGCCCCCGCATCCCCGAGGAATAGGTCTTTACCGGTTCATTGAAATTCACGCCAAGCTCCGCAAATTCCTCGACAAAAGACACCAGCATGTCAGTGTCCACGCCATAGACCCTGGCGAGGAATTTGACGTTTTGAACCCCCGTCAAATCGGGTTGAACGCAGCCCGTCAATCCGATCGGCCACGACAAAGAGCCCGTCACCCTTATGCGCCCGCGTTCGGGGTTGATGTTGCCCGCGATCATGCGCAGCAGGGTGGACTTTCCCGCCCCATTGCGTCCGAGCAGCGCCAGGCGCGCACCATCGGGAATGACGACGTTCAGATCACGGGCGATGTATTTCGGCTTGCCGCGATACCAATAGGCCTTGGTCAGATTTTCCAGCGTGATCATGGCTTTGCAGACCCTAGCGCCTGTCGCGCAGCGCATAGTAGATCATCACCACCGACGACCAGACAAGGAACCCCACCAGCAGCGCCATCAGAACCCGCAACGGACGGTTCGGTGCCGTCGATGATTCCGCCAGAGTGGGCGACAGATAGGTCGTCAGGTACCGGGTCTTGTGCTGGGCATCGTTCACCGCCTGATCATAGGCGCTGAGCGAGGCGAGATAGGCCTTTTGCGAAAAATCCTGCTCCATCTGCAGGTTCTGGTAGTCGACCATCAGTTTCGCATAGCCCGGCGAATTGGTGTCCGTCAGATCGCCCACCTTGGAGGTTTCCTCGTTCATCCGCTTCTGGATGACCTCGATCCGGCGCTTGAGTTGCGTGATGCGCGGATCGGTTTCCGGCAAGGTGCCCTGCAGCATGTCCAGATCAATCTCGGCCGCGCCCAATTGCTGGACGAGGGTGTTGACGACCTGTGAGGCTCCGGCCAACTGAGCCTGCGGATCGACGATATGGTTCTTGACCCGGAAATTGGTCAAAGCCTGCTGCGCCGCGGCCAGCCGCTTTTCGGCACTGGCCAGGGTCTCGGCGCTGTATTTGGTTGTATCGGCTTGGGCGGTTGTCGACATTTCGTTGATGATGGCGGTCGACTCGTCCAGCACCGCCTTGGCGATATTCTGCGCATCGTGCGGATCAAAGGCAAAAACCCGCAGGCTCATCAGGCCCGTGCCGGAATCATAATTCGGCAGAACCATGGTTTTCCAGAACTCCACCAGATCCTCGGTCGAGCCGGTCTTGGGGAAGGTAAACCAAGGATCGTTGGCAGCCTTGGAAAAGATCGACCGCAGGTCCAGTTTCTTGTCAACGCGCGTCACCAGTTCCTGACTGGCGATGAACTGGTTAAGAATGTCCATATCCTTGGTCGAGGAGGCGCCGCCGCCGCCCAGCGCCCCAAGGAAAGCGAAGGTCGAAGGCGCGTCCTCGGTCCGGCTGCCAAAACCGGCGTCGCTTTCGTATTGGTCGGCGGCTCTGGTGTAGAGGTACCACCCATAGAAGCTGGCCGGCACGATCACCACGAGGAAGAAGAAGAACAACAGCCCCCAATGCCTTTGGCGCATCCGTGCCGGCAGGGCCGCGGGTCCGGGAACATAGGTGGCATAGGCGTCGCGGCGTGGCGGTTTGGCAGGCGGTTTTTGCGCCGGGCGTCGGCTGGGCAGCGGGACAGCGTCGGCATATTCGTCAACATCCATCTGTTGGACGATCGTGGTGCGGACAGCTTCCGGCGCATTGCGCGGCAGGGCGGCGGCGATGGCCTGCCCTTCCGCCGTGGCGATCCCGTCATGGCGCGGCACAACGGACACGACCTGTGGCCTGCGTGGTCCGCCGGGCCCGGCCTGTCGTGGACCGGCCACCGCCACCGCGCCGCCGACCTGTTCGATCGGTCGCGCGCGACCCGGCCCGCCCGGTCCCTGCCCCGCTGGACGGCGCCCGCCGCCTTCAGGTCCGGGCCCGCCAGCACGGCGCGGCGCGGAAGAATCAAGGCGGGCGACCCCGGCCGTCTCGAGAGGCCGGTCGCGGGCCGTCGCCTCAACCGCCATGACGCCCGTGCCCAAGGCACTGGCAATCTCGACCACACCCGCGGCGGTCACCGGGGCCACACCCGAAACGTCGGTGGCGGATTGATCCCTCGGACCGGCCTCCGGGCCACTCGAAGGGGTTTGGGAAGCCGAAGGCGCATCAGTTCCGGGCGTCGTAGAGGGCGGTGTCACGGGCTCTGTTCCAAATCTGCACTTAAGTTTGCGCAAGAGACATCTTCTTGATAAAGATATCCCAAATCGGCCAGAAGTCACAAGTGCGCTATCTTGCGTTGTTGCGGGACTGGCCCGACCTTGACTGGACGAGCAGAAAATGCAGCACATCACCGCCGATCTGGACACTTCTTCCCGGATTCCCCCCGCCCAGCATGCCGGCGCCCGCAGGTTCCGCACGCTCCGCGTTGTCGCCGCCCTGATCCTGCGAGAGACGGGATCGCGGGAGTCGACCACCTCTCTGGGCTTCCTATGGACGATGATCGAGCCGATCGCGCAGTCCATCCTGATGACGGCGATCTTTTCGATCATGTCGCGCAATCCGCCATTGGGAACGAATTTCATGCTGTTCTACCTGACGGGTATGTGCAGCTTCCACATGTATACCAGCGTGCAAGGGCGTGTCGCCGGCGCGATCCGGTTTTCCCGGTCACTGCTCGGCTTTCCATCGGTGACCGTTCTCGACGCGATTCTGGCGCGCTTCCTGCTCAATGTGTTCATCCACACCATCGAGTTCGCGGTTCTGGTCAGCGGCGTCATCTGGTACTATCAATTGCGCGTCGTGCCGGACTTTCTGGCCATTATGCTCAGCATTTCGATGGGTGCGTCCTTGGGTTTGGGTGTGGGCTGCCTCAACGCCGTGCTGTTTCTGGCATCGCCGATCTATGAAAGCGTCTGGAGCATTCTGATGCGCCCGTTGATGATCGTGTCCGGCGTCTTCTTTCTGGTGAATAATCTGCCGTCATCGATCAGTGCCTATCTGGTATGGAATCCCGTTGTGCATGTCACGGGCATGATGCGGCATGCCTTCTACCCGACCTATGATGCCGGCTTTGTCAGTCCGGCCTATGTCTTCCTCGTCGCCGGAATCACCTTCGTACTGGGACTGATCGGGCTGCACCGCTTCGTCTTCGACGCGCTCGACCGCTGAAGGGTGGGGCTCAGCGCCCCACGGAATCGTACCTTTCAAAGCCCGCACCCAGCACCTCCGCTGACGAATAAATGTTGCGAAGGTCGGCCATCCGCGCCGTAGCCATCTTGCGTGCCATGCGTCCAAGATCCAGCGCGCGGAACTCGTTCCATTCGGTCAGGATCACCACGACATCGGCGCCCTGAACCGCCTTGTAGGCGTCGTCTTCCCAGCGCACGCCGGGCAGCAGGGCCTCACCCTCGCGCTTGCCCTGCGGGTCGCAGACCCGGACCTTGGCCCCGCCACCGACCAGAGCGGGCACGATGGTCAGGCTCGGCGCCTCGCGCATGTCGTCGGTGTTGGGCTTGAAGGTCACACCCAGAACCCCGATCGTCTTGCCGTTCAACTGCCCGTCACACAGGTCGACGATCTTGTCCAGCATCCGGCGCTTGATCTCTTCGTTGACCTTGATGACGGTCTCGGTGATCTGCATGGGCACCGCATGTTCCTGCCCGATCCGCGCCAAAGCCTTGGTATCCTTCGGAAAACACGACCCGCCATAGCCGGGACCTGCATGCAGGAACTTGTTGCCGATCCGCCCGTCCAGCCCCATGCCCTTGGAGACGTCCTTGATATCCGCCCCCACCCGTTCACACAAAGCGGCAATCTCGTTGATGAAGGTGATCTTGGTGGCAAGGAATGCATTGGCCGCGTATTTGATCATCTCGGCAGACTCAAGCCCCGTGAAGACCACCGGAAACTCGCGCAGGAACAGCGGGCGGTAGATATCCGACATGACCTTCTGCGCGCGCGCCGATTCCACCCCCACCACCACGCGGTCCGGCCGCATGAAGTCATCGATCGCAGCCCCCTCGCGCAGGAACTCGGGGTTGGAGGCGACGTCGAAGGCCGCCTCGGGGTTGGCCGCCCGCACCGCCTCGCCCACCTTGCGGTTGGTGCCGACCGGAACCGTGGATTTCGTCACGACCACCGCATAGCCCGTCAGCGCCGCGCCAATCTCGGCGGCGGCGGCCATCACATAGGTCAGGTCCGCGTGGCCATCGCCGCGCCGCGTCGGGGTGCCGACGGCGATGAAAACCGCCTCCGCCCCGGCCACCGCCTCCGCCAGATCGAGTGTGAAGGACAAGCGCCCGGCGGCCACGTTCTTGGCCATCAGCGCCTGCAGCCCCGGCTCGAAGATCGGCACCTCGCCCGCGTTCAGCTTGGCGATCTTGTCGGGATTCTTGTCCACGCAGATGACGTCATGCCCGAAGTCCGAAAAACATACGCCCGAGACCAGGCCGACATAGCCCGTTCCGATCATTGCGATCTTCATATCAATACCCGCTTCAGGTCAAAGCCTGCCCTATATGCCTGCCCGAATGTCTAGGAAGCGGCACCCCTTTAGTCAAACCCGAAAGGGAGGCACGACGCCCCCCTTTCGTATGAATGCGCTATCCCTTCAAACCTTGAGCCAGATCGCAGTTGGCGCAGCAGCGTTGATTTCCGCAGATGACCAGCCCCAGATCGAGCTTGCCGCCGTCGCATAGGCCAAGGACCGCCGCACCACCTTGCGCGCGGTGGTGGTGGGCGCGCCGCCGTTGATGTCCGGCGTTGATGTGCTGAGCCAGGCTGACAATGTGGCGGTGGAACTGTGGCGGATGCCCAGCCAATAGGTCTTGCCCTGCCGAAGGGTGATGGACACCGTGGCCGTCTTGACCCCCACAGTCGAGAAATCAAGGTCCGCCGTCTCCAGAAGCAGGGCGTTGGGCCGTCCGCTGGCGTCGCAATCATAGACGACGAACTTGCCGAGGGCCGCAGCCACCAGGGTCGTCACGTTGGCCGCAAGCCCGGTCACCGCGTTGTCCGCCCGTGCGGTGAAAGGGTAAAGGTCGATCCGCCCCGCCACCCCGGCCAAAGTGCCCAAGGCCCCGCCCGCGCCCATGGTCGTCATCATATATTCACCCGACACCGGGGTCAGCCATGGCAGCCCTTCCTGACTGTCGATGATCTGCGCCACGCCCCCGGTCTGCGCCTTCAACTGGCCGGTCGTCGCATTGTACCAGACCGTGCCATTGGCCGGGCTCGACGGATCAGAAGATTGCCCCGCCAGAACCACCGGTGCCGAGAAGCTTTTCGTCCCCGCCACCGTCTGCGCGCCCGTCACCGCAACGGCGTCGCTGATGGCATAACCTGCCAGCGTTGTGGGCGTGGCGGTGACAGCCGACCACGCCAGCGTTGTCGTGACGGGAGGCGCCACCCAAGTCCCATCCGCCCGCAGGAAATTCGCTGTCCCGCCGCCCGAGGCCGGGGCCAGACCCTTCAGCGTACCGCTGACCGTGTCCAGCATCGCGGTCACCTGCGTGCCGGTCAGGTCAATGCCCAGCGCCTGGGTGCCGGTGTTGTTGCCTTTCAGCGTATTCGCCGCCATCTGGTCGATGTCATTGGCACTGCTGGCCCCGGTGATCAGCGGCAGCCCACCAATCTGCGTGTTGCCGCGGATCACGTTGTCCGTGCAGCCCGCGTCAATCCAGACCGCACCAAACTGTGCAATCCCGGTGCCCGCCGCCGTGCCGATACTGTCAAACACGTTGCCGGTCACCGCATGGCGGAAGTTGTTGCCCGCAGCCCCCGACACCGTCCCCTTCAGCCAAACCCCTGCCTTGGCGTCCGAGATATAGTTGCCCTCGATCTGGCAGCCGTTCGCCGCCTGCAGGTTGTTGACGAAGTTGATTGCCACCCGCGTCCGATTGTTGCGGGTGGCCGTCGTGGTCTGCACCCCGATGATCGTGTTCTTGACCACCCGCGCGCCAGTCGACCAATCGATCCCAAGGCCGCCCACCCCTCCACCGCCCGCCGCAAGGAAACCAGTCCCCGCATCAAGATCGGGGAATTGCGAGGTGTCGATCAGCGCCACCCCCAGCAGCGTGTTCGACATCACCACGGAATAATCGCAGCGGTCCACCGTAATGCCCTCGGAATAGGCATTCTGCACCGTGCAGCGCACAATCCGCGAATGCGGCATCTGCTTCTGGCTGATGGCGGTGTTGCCGGCGCGGGTGGCGCGGCAGTTCTCGATGTAGCAGCCGACCGGGAAGAACGTGGCCGTGGTAAAGCCCACATCGTCCGAGGTGCGGCCCAGACTGTCCAGACCATAGGTCACGTTGCCGCCGCCCTGCATCGCAAAGGGCCGGTCCGGGCAGTTGTTGCACTCGCAATCCTCGATGCCCGAGAATTGGTCACCGAGCAGGAACCCGCGCCCGGCATAGCCCGCGCAGTCGAACATCAGGCGCCGGATACGGTTGTTGGCCCCGCCCCAGAACCGGATGCCCGATTGCGTACGGTTGCCAGTCCGGACCAGCTTGGTGTTGTTGCCCTCGCCCTCCAGCACCACCTTGTTGAGGCCCTGCTTGATCAACTGCCCCGCCCAAAGATAGGTCCCCGCCGGCATCAGCGCCAACCCGCCGCCCAGAGCGTTGACATAGTCGACCAGCGCCGACACGGCCGTGATCGCATTGGTGGCCCCCGTCAGGTCGGCCCCGAAATGCACCGCCGTCGCCACCGCATCCGGCACCCAACCCGGCAGATCGGAAATCGCCGTGCCGGACCCGATGTAGCGATAGGCATAGCCCCCGGCCCGCATCACCAGCCCAACAGCCGGAGTCCGCCCGGTGGCCCAGGTGACAAAAGCCGCCCGCGTCGCGAAATCCTGCCGCTCCAGCGTGGTGCGGGCGGTGTTGGCATCGGCGTCGTCGATCAGCGTACGGCCATAGCTGCTCAAGGTGGTCAATGCCGCCGCCACCGGACCAGTGTAATAGGCCAGGCTGTCCGCCACCGGCGTCAGCCCGTCAATCGCGTCGATCGCCGCTGGAATGGCGGTCAGCGCCGCATAGGCCGAACTACCGCCACCACCCCCACCCGCAGGCGCAGCCCAAGTGCCATCCGCCCGCAGGAAATTGACGGCCCCACCCCCGCTGGCCGGAGCCAGCCCGTTGGCGGTGGATGTAAAGACCGCGTTCAGCGCCAGGGTCCCGCTGGCATCCGGCAGCGTCAGGGTGCGGGTCGTGGCCGTGGTCAGCCCCGAAAGTTCAAACTTCGCCTGCTTGGTCGCATCGCCATTGTCCTGCAGCGTGAAGACCGTGTCCGGGATGTTGAAGGCACCGGCCGTGGCGCCAAAGGCCGTGGTCGGGCTGTTGATCGTCAAGGACCCCAAGGCACCCGCAACCGTAGACCCAATCGTGACCGCTGTCGTCGACCCTGAGGCCCCACCGCTGCCGATGCTGATGGCCTTGGTGTTGCCTGTGGTGGTCGCCCCGGTCCCCAAACCATAGGCCGCAGCCCCCGTGCTGGTCCCGACCGTCACCGTGGCTCCGGAAAACGTCGTGGTGTTGCCAAAGGTCTGGGCAATCCCGCTCAAGGTCGCCAGCGTGCCCGAGGCATTGGGCAGCGCAAACGACAGGGTCGTGCCTGTCGTGATGCCTGACAATTGGAACTGCGCCTTCTTGGTGCTGTCGAGGTCATCCTGAAGGGTGAAATTGGAATCCGCCGTGATCGTGGGCCCGGTGAAGGTCACCCCGCCGGTGAAGGTCTTGGAGCCGCCGATACTTTGCGTGCTGCTCAGGTCCACCCCATCCGTGATGCCAAAGCCGGTCACGGTGGTCGGCCGTCCGGTGATATCGCTCCACGCCGCCACACCCGCCACAATGGCCACATAGGCCGAGCCGGACCAGCGATAGGTCTTGCTGCTGTCCAGCGCGACGTAGATCTTGCCCGTCTCCCCCGCGCCGGGAAACCCGGCCAGATTGGCGAACTCCAGCACATCATCGACATAGGACGGCAGTTGCGCCGCCGGCACCTTGCCGCCACCGTCAAGTGCCGCATACCCATTGGCCGCCCCCTTGGCCGTGGTCGCTTCGGCCGACAGAAGCACCCGCTGCGCCGCCGCATCCGCCGCCGTCAGAAGGGCCCGCCCCGCCGCGGTGCCGTCAGTGATCTGGCTAGCGGTCACCTCGACCAGATTGACGGAAACCCCGTTCTGCCGCGTCCTGAGTCTCCCGGTGGTGGAATTATACCAGACGTCACCATTTTGCGGGCTGGCTGGGTCCGAAGCGCCCGGCGCCACGTTGATCCCGTTCGTCACGATGACCCGCCCCGTCGCGGCCTCGATCGTCAGCCCGGTCAGAAAGGTTGTGCCATCCGGGCTGACCTTCAGCACGAAGTTGTCGCCCCCGACAGTGCCCATCTCGGCCCGGCCGGAAAAGCCGGTCTGAAACAGCAGGCTCGCCGTGTTGCTGGCGTTGGCCTTGTTGATCTTCAACTGGTGCCCGGCACCCGCGTTGGTCAACAGCGTGGCATCGGCCGAGACGGTCAGCCGGTTGGTGTCATCCGCCGTGGCCGAAATGCCCAAGGCGGCGACCCGCTCGGTCCGGTTGGCAGAGGTGGTCCAGACGGTGCCATTGAAGACGGCTTCGGCATTTTCCGCCTCGATCCAGACGCGCCAGCCGGTCTTGGGGGCATAGAAATCCCAAAACGACCCCGAATAGACGGCCACGCTCAGATCCTGCCCCAGCCAGACACCGGTGGCCCCCGCAGCCACAATGTAGCAATCGCCGCTGACCGCCCCCACCGGTGCCACCGTCACCGTCCGGCTGGTGGCCGAGGTCTGGACCAGCACGTCCAGGGCGGTCAGCGCCGCATTGTGCGTGACATGCTTTTGCGCCTGCGCCGGCTGGATCAGGGGCAGCAATTGCAGTGCCGTTTTGTTCGTCATGAAAACCTCCGCGGGGATCGCTTTGACCGGGGACGTTAAGAAATCACCCTCAATTCCGGGTAACCACAGCGCGCGCTGTGCACAGCTTACGCGCAACACCCCGCGAACAGGGGCCTGCGGCCGGCGTGGCAGGGGGGCCTTCAGCCCCCCTTGACCCCCCCGAGAGTATTTCCAAAGGAGCAAATGAAAGAGAAGCAACCCCCTTCATTTGTTCATAAATATCTCCGCCGGAGGCTCCTCCGCCTTAGCCGAGCGCCAGTGTCAGGGCGATGGTCCACATGGTCAGGCCCACCACGATTTCCAGCACGACCCAGGCCTTGGGGGCCGCGAACAGCGGGGCCAGAAGCCGCGCGCCATAGCCCAGGGCGGCAAAGAAGCTTAACGACGACAGCGCTGCCCCCGCCCCGAAGGCCGCTTCCTCCGGCGCATAATGGGTGGAGATCGAGCCCAGAAGCACCATCGTGTCCAGATAGACATGCGGGTTGGCCCAGGTCAGCAAAGCGGCGGTCGCGAGGATCTGACCCAGAGGTGCCGGCGCATCCTGCGCGGGCATCAGGGCCTCACCCCCCCGGCGGGCCGCCTGAAACCGCAGCCAGCCGTACCAGAGCAGGAAGGCGACACCGAACCAGCGCATGGCTGGCACGATCCACGGCAGGGCTGCCGTCACGGCACCAAACCCCGCCACACCGCAGCCGATCAGCACGGCGTCCGACACGGCGCACAAGGCCACCACCGCACCCACATGTTCGCGCCGGATACCCTGCCGCAGCACGAAGGCATTCTGCGCCCCGATCGCAAGGATCAGGCTCAACCCCGTCACAAAGCCATGCAATGCCGCAGAAATCATCCCGGTCTCCGTTTTCCAAGCTTGACCTAGACCGGCGGCAAGCCTTCAATCAAGTTAATCTGTCTGCGACTGCATAAGGCGCGCTAATGTTTGACTCGGCCCAACTCGCTGCCCTGACTGCGGTTCATCGCCGGGGGTCCTTCGATCTGGCCGCAGCGGATCTGCACGTCACCCCCTCGGCCATCTCGCAGCGCATCAAGGCGCTGGAGGAGGCGGCGGGCACGTTGCTGATCCGCCGGGGCCAGCCCTGCACCGCGACCGAAACCGGCCTGCGCCTTGTGCGCCATCACGAGGAAATTGCCCTGCTGAACAAGGCGCTGGCCGAGGATCTTCATGCGCAGGGGGGACCCGCCCACCTGCGCATCGCCATCAATGCCGATAGTCTGGCCACTTGGGTCATCCCGGCACTCGCCGCGACCGAGGGCTTTTTGTACGACATCCTGATCGACGATCAGGACTTCAGCCTTGACCTGCTGAAAAGCGGCGAGGTGGTCGCGGCCATCACCTCGCATCCCGGACCACTGCAGGGCTGTGACACGGTGGCGCTCGGTCGCCAGCGCTTTCGGGCCACGGCAAGCCCGGCCTATATTGCCCGCTGGTTCCCGAAGGGTCTGACGGCCGAGGCGCTGTCGTAGGCCCCGGCCCTGCGCTTCAACGACAAGGACAGGCTGCAGGCGCAATGGGCGGCGCGGCACTTCGGGCTGGACCGACCCTTGCCCAGCCACAGGCTTGCCTCAAGCCACGGCTTTGTCGATGCCTGTCTCTACGGTCTGTGCTGGGCGCTGAACCCCGAACCGCTGGTTGCAGCCCATCTGGAGGCCGGCAGACTTGTGGACCTCAGCCCGCAAGACCCGCTGGATGTTCATCTCTACTGGCAGTTCAATCGCTTGACCGCGCGCGCCATTGCACCCTTGACGGCGGCCCTGCTGCGGGCCGCCAAGGTCTTGTGATCAGACGACAATCCGCTCGGGGAAGACAAAGACGTCATTTGCCTGCGGCCCGCCCGGTTCGGCCATGGCATAGGTCCGCTCGCGCAGCCAATCCACCACATCGGCCTTGCCCATCTTCTCGCAGGCGACCGGCTCAGACACGCGCACCGTCACCGGACGGTTCATCTTGCGGCGCGTCTCAAAGAAAAT
>CANGHD010000106.1 GCA_947453525.1 Paracoccaceae bacterium
AACTCGGTCGCGGTGAAGGTGCCGCCGATCATGTAGCTTTCCAGCTTGGTCATGTTGACGCCATTGGTGGCAAAGCCCCCCATCGCCTTGTACAGCGCCGCGGGAATGTTACGGACGCGGAAGACGAAGGTGGTGATCATGTGATCGGCGCGGCGCATCAGGTCGGGCTCGCGGGCCATCACCAGAAAGCGGGTCGTGTTGTTGGCCTGATCCTCGATATGGCGGGCCAGCACGTCCAGCCCATAGATCTCGGCGGCCAGTTCCGAGGCCAGCGCGCCCTCGGCCTTGTCGCCCTGCGCCGCAACTTCCCGTGCCGCTGCGGCGTTGTCGTGCCAGTTGACGGTGGCCAGACCATGCGCGCGGATAAAGGTGCGGGCCTGACCATGCAGGATCGACATGGCGCGCACCCGCTTGATGTTTTCCAGCTTGGCGCCCTTGACCGCCAGCAGGTTCACGTGCACCCGCACAAAGCTTTCGTCGACGATGAACAACCCGCTCTGCGGCAGCAATGTGTGCACATCGGCGATCCGGCCATAGGTCGAATTTTCCACCGCCAGCATGCCCAATTCGGAATCACCCCGGCGCACGGTGTCGATCACTTCCTCGAAGGTGGCGCAGGGCAGCGCCTCCATATCGGGGCGGGCCTGTCGGCAGGCCTGATGCATATAGGCGCCCGGTTCGCCCTGAAAGGCGATGCGGCCCGCTTTGGCGACATTATGCAACATCTTGCGCCCCTTCGTCAAAAAAACGCGCCCGATGAGACGCTTCGCCGCGCTACTACACCTTGCACCCCGGCAGGGGAAGCGGGTAGAGAAGCCGCAAAGTCAAACCCAGCGGAAGGTGCTGCATGTTGGACACGATGACCATAACCAAGATTGTCGGTGGCGTTTGCGGAACGTTGCTGTTCTTCCTGTTCGGCAACTGGGCCGCCGAGTCGCTGTACGGTTTCGGTGAGGTGCCGAAGGACGCCGAGCGGACCTATGCCTATTCCATCGCCGTCGAAGGGGCAGCGCCTGCCGATGCCACCGCAACCGCTGCCGCCGAACCGGTCTACACCGATGTTTCAGCGACCGCTGACGCTGCCGCCGGTGAAAAGACCTTCAGCAAATGCAAATCCTGCCACAACGTCGAAGGCAAGAACATGACCGGCCCGCATCTCAACGGCGTGGTCGGCCGCGCCCGCGGCTCGGTCGAAGGGTTCGTTTATTCCGACGCCATGGCCTCCAAGCATGACCCCTGGACCCCGGAAGAGATCTGGACCTTCATCAAGGCGCCCAAGGACTATGTCCCCGGCACGAAGATGGGCTTCGCTGGCTTGGCAGACCCGAAAGACCGCGCCAATGTGGTCGCCTATCTGTCGACGCTGAAATAATCATCGCACCAGCCAGATCAGGGCCGCTCCATCCGGGGCGGCCTTTTTCTTTGATCACGCGCCGGCTCACGCATTCGCAACTTGTGAAATCCCGGATTTCCGATTTAGCTAGCATCAGATAGCAGCCGCTGCGCGGTCAGGGAGAGGATCGGACATGGTCAAGACGTCAGCCGCCAAAGCCGAAACGCTGGACCGGAGCGCCGCAGTGCGCTGGGGGCTTGCGGGATTTGCCGTGCTGGCCTTGGCCGCCCTGTGTCACCCTGCGCGGGCGCAAGATCAGAAGATCATCACCAGCCACGGCATATCAACCTTCGGTGACCTGAAATACGGCCCCGATTTCACGCCCGACTATGTCAACGTGACTGCGCCCAAGGGCGGCGAGATTTCGGAATGGGCTTTCGGCAGCTTCGATTCGCTCAACGCCTATTCGGTCAAGGGCACGGCCGCCGCCGGGTCGACCTTCCCCTTCGAATCCATCCTGACCGGCACCGCAGATGAGATCGGCGCCTCCTACTGCCTGATGTGCACCACGCTGGACTACCCCGAGGACCGCTCTTGGGTCACCTTCCACCTGCGCAAGGATGTGAAATTCTCGGACGGCAGCCCGATGACCGCCGATGACGTGCTGTTCTCCTACAACATCTTCGCCACCAAGGGCCTGTCCGACTTCCGCACCGTCTTCAACAAAGAGGTCGACAAGGTCGAGGCGCCCGATCCCTACACCGTCAAATTCACCTTCAAGCCCGGCATCCCCTACCGCGACCTGCCCGCATCCGTGGGCGGCTTGCCGATCATCTCGAAGGCCGATTACGAGGCGCACACGCGCGACCTCGAGGAAAGCAGCCTCGAACCCTTCGTCGGCACCGGCCCCTATCTGCTGGATCATCTGACGGCAGGCCAGACCGTCGTCTACAAGCGGAACAAGGACTACTGGGCCGAGGCTTTGCCGATCAACAAGGGCCAGAACAACTTCGACACCGTCCGCTACGAATACTTCGCCGACCCGAACGCGGCGTTTGAGGGTTTCAAGGGCGGCACCTATACGTTCCGGCAGGAAAATTCCTCGAAATCCTGGGCCACGCAATACGATTTCCCGCTGGTGGCGAGCGGTGAGGTTCAGAAGGTCGAACTGCCCAACGGCAACAAGGCCAATGGTCAAGCTTTCGTTTTCAACCTGCGCCGCGACAAGTTCAAGGATCCCAGGGTGCGCGAGGCCATCGGCCTCATGTTCAACTTCGAATGGTCGAACAAGACCCTGTTCTATGGCCTGTACGCCCGGATCAACTCGGTCTGGGAAAACTCCTACCTCGCGGCATCCGGCCCGCCGACGCCGGCAGAGTTGGCCATCCTGCAACCTCTCGTCGACAAGGGCCTTGAACCGGCGTCGATCCTGACCGACCCGCCAATCACCGCGCCCACCTCGGGCGAAACCCAACTGGATCGCAAGAACCTGCGCAAGGCCTCGGCCCTTTTGGACGAGGCCGGCTGGAAGCCCGGAGCCGACGGCATCCGCGTCAATGCCAAGGGCGAGGTGCTGAAGGTGGATTTCCTGAACGACAACCCGGCCTTTGACCGCGTCATCACGCCCTATGTGGAAAATCTGAAAGCCTTGGGGATTGACGCCACCATGACCGATGTGGACTCGGCCCAGTTCGACACCCGCACCTCGCCGCCCTCTTTCGACTTCGACATCATCACCGGCAATGCAAGGGCCGGGATGGAGCCGGGCGATGACATCGAACAATTTTACGGTTCCGCCACCGCCAACAATTCCAGCTACAACGTGATGGGCCTGAACTCCCCCGCGGTTGATGCGCTGGCAGCGGTTGTGAAGGCCGCCAAGACGAAGGAGGACCTGATCGTGGCGACCAAGGCCCTTGACCGCGTCCTGCTGGCAGAAAAGTTCTGGGTGCCGCAATGGTACAAGAACGTCTACACGCTGGCCTATTATGACATTTACGCCCACCCTGATCCTCTGCCGCCCTACGCTTTGGGCGAGTTGAGCTTCTGGTGGTATGACGCGGACAAGGCAGCCAAGCTGAAGGCTGCCGGGGTCTTGCATTGACCTCCGTCCTGCACTGAAAGGCACGCGCCCCCGATGGGAGCCTATATTCTGAGACGACTGCTGCTCGTGATCCCGACCTTGCTTGGCATCATGATCATCAACTTCACCCTCACCCAATTCGTGCCCGGCGGCCCCATCGAACAAGTGGCCGCGCGGGTTGAAGGGGATGGAAACTCCATCGAGAAGATATCGGGCACCGGGTCGGATGCCGGGCAAGACGTGGCAGGTGCCGACAAGGGCACCGGCTATATCGGCGCACGCGGCCTGCCACCCGAGTTCGTGGCGCAGCTGGAGGTCGACTTCGGCTTCTCCCGCATCGTCTGCGACCCTTCGTTCAAGGACAAGCCGACGCTGAAAGACCCAGCTTGCCACAAAGAGCCGATCCCGGCGTGGAAGCGCTTCTTCATCATGCTGGGCAACTACTGCACGCTGAATTTCGGAGACAGCTACTTCCGCTCGACCTCGGTTGTCGGTCTGATCCTCGAAAAGATGCCGGTCTCCATCACGCTCGGCCTCTGGTCCACCCTGATCGCCTATTTCATCTCGATCCCGCTGGGCATCCGCAAAGCCGTCACCGATGGCTCGCGCTTCGATGTGTGGACCTCAGGCATCATCATCGGCGCCTATGCCATCCCGGGCTTTCTCTTCGCCATCCTGCTTCTGGTGATCTTCGCCGGCGGCAGCTATTTCCGCATCTTCCCGCTGCGCGGATTGACCTCGGAAAACTGGGCAGACCTTGGCTTATTCAGCCAGATCAAGGACTACTTCTGGCACATCACCCTGCCGATCGTCGCCTCCACCATTTCGAGCTTCGCCACCCTGACCCTGCTGACGAAAAACTCCTTCCTCGATGAAATCCGCAAGCAATACGTGGTGACCGCCCGCGCCAAGGGCCTGTCCGAAAGCCGGGTCCTTTACGGCCACGTCTTCCGCAACGCCATGCTGATCCCGATCTCCGGCTTCCCCGGCCTGTTCATCTCGGTCTTCTTCGGCGGCAGCCTCATCATCGAGACGATCTTCTCCCTCGATGGCCTCGGCCAACTTGGCTACAAATCCGCCGTGGAGCGAGATTATCCCGTCGTCTTCGGCACCCTCTTCGCCTTCGGGCTCCTCGGCCTCGTTGTCGGCATCCTGTCAGACCTGATGTATGTCTGGACCGACCCGCGCATCGACTTCGAAAGGCGCGAGTGATGCCCATGTCCCCTTTGAACCAACGGCGCTGGCGCATCTTCCGCGCCAACAAGCGCAGCTTCTATTCGCTGATCCTGTTCTCGGCACTCTACTTCATTTCGATCTTCTCCGAGGTCCTGTCGAACGATCATCCTCTCTTGGTCAGCTATCAGGGCCACCTCCGCCTGCCCTTCCTGCAATTCTACTCCGAAGCTGACTATGGCGGTGATTTCCGGACCGAGGCCAACTACAAAGACCCCGTCGTGCAATGCCTGATCCGCACCGGCGGCGTGGTGGATTGCTTTGACACCCCGGAAGACATCCTGAAAGCCGTCAACACCGGCACATACAAGGCCGAGGGCTACCAACCCGGCTGGATCGTCTGGCCGCCCATCCCCTACAGCTACAACACCATCAACAACGTCCACGGTGCCGCCCCCTCCCCGCCTGACCGTGACCACTGGTTGGGCACCGACGACACCGCGAGGGACGTCCTCGCCCGCGTCCTCTACGGCTTCCGCCTGTCGGTCAGCTTCGGCCTGATCGTCACCTTCCTGACCTCGGTCATCGGCATCCTCGCCGGCGCCATCCAAGGCTATTTCGGCGGCCTCACCGACCTGATCTTCCAACGGGTCATCGAGATCTGGTCCTCCACCCCCACCCTCTACGTCATCATCATCATCTCCGCCGTCTGGACGATGAATTTCTGGCTCCTCACCTTCCTCATGGTCCTCTTCGGCTGGATGGGCCTCGTAGGCCTCGTCCGCGCTGAATTCCTCCGGGCGAGGAACTTCGAATACGTCCGCGCCGCGAAGGCCCTCGGCGTGTCAGACTTCTCCATCATCCTCCGCCACGTCCTGCCCAATGCCACCGTGGCCACCATGACGATGATGCCCTTCATCCTCTCCGGCACCATCGGCTCCCTGACGGCACTCGACTTCCTCGGCTTCGGCCTCCCCCCCTCTGCCCCCTCGCTTGGCGAACTCACCCAGCAAGCCAAACAGAACCTGCAAGCCCCTTGGCTCGCCTTCACCGCCTTCGTCACCTTCTCCCTGATGCTCAGCCTGTTGGTCTTCATCTCCGAAGGCGTCCGTTCTGCCTTCGACCCGCGAAAGACCTTCAAATGAGCCTCCTGTCCGTCTCCAACCTCAACGTCCGCTTCCGTCAGGATGGCCAGCTGATCCACGCTGTCAGAGGCGTCTCCTTCACGCTGGAGAAGGGCGAGACCCTGGCCCTCGTCGGCGAAAGCGGCTCCGGCAAATCCGTCACCGCCCTAAGCACCGTCTCCCTTCTGGCCGACAATGCCGAGGTTACTGGCTCCGTCCTCTACGCCAACCAGCAAATGATCGGCGCCCCCGTCGCCCAGTTGCAAAAGGTCCGCGGCAACGACATCAGCTTCATCTTCCAGGAGCCGATGACGTCGCTGAACCCCCTTCACACGATCGAGGCGCAGATCACCGAAAGCCTCGCCCTCCACCAGGGCCTGACCGGAGCGCCAGCACGCGCCCGCGTCCTCGAACTCCTGCAAAAAGTCGGCATCCGCGACGCCGAATCCCGCCTGACCGCCTACCCCCACCAACTCTCTGGCGGCCAGCGCCAGCGCATCATGATCGCCATGGCGCTCGCCAACGGCCCCGACCTCCTGATCGCCGACGAACCCACCACGGCGCTGGACGTCACCATCCAGGCCCAGATCCTCGACCTCCTCGCCGACCTCAAGCGCTCCGAAGGCCTCAGCCTCCTCTTCATCACCCATGACCTGACCATCGTCCAACGCATCGCCGACCGCGTCTGCGTCATGCAAGGCGGCGAGATCGTTGAACAGAACACCACCGCAAAACTCTTCGCCAACCCGCAACACCCCTACACCAAGAAACTCCTCGCCGCCCACGCCACCGGCGCCCCCGACCCGGTCGCGCCCGACGCCAAAGAGGTCCTGAAAACCGAACACCTCCGCGTCTGGTTCCCGATCACCTCCGGCTTCCTGCGCCGCACCACCGGCCACGTGAAGGCGGTCAACGACGCCACCCTAAGCGTCCGCGCCGGTGAAACCCTCGGCGTCGTCGGCGAAAGCGGCTCCGGCAAGACCACCCTTGCGCTGGCCATCCTCCGCCTGATCCAAGCCGAGGGCAAAGTCCTTCTCGACGGCAAGAACATCTCCGCCATCTCGAAGTCCGAACTCCGCCCGCTGCGCCGTGACATGCAGGTGGTCTTTCAAGACCCCTTCGGCTCCCTCTCGCCCCGCATGACGGCCGAGGCGATCATCTCCGAAGGCTTAGGCGTCCACGGCGTCGCCCCCGGCAAGAACCGCCGTGACATGGTGGCCGAGATCATGGCCGAAGTCGGCCTCGACCCCGCCACCATGCACCGCTACCCGCACGAATTCTCCGGCGGCCAGAAACAACGCATCGCCATCGCCCGCGCCATGATCCTGCGGCCCCGGCTGGTGGTGCTGGATGAGCCGACCTCCGCCCTCGACATGACGGTACAGGTCCAAATCGTCGACCTGCTGCGCGACCTCCAGCGCCGTCACGGTCTGGCTTATGTCTTCATCTCCCATGACCTGCGCGTCGTTCGCGCGCTCTCCCACAAGGTCATGGTCATGCGAAACGGCGATGTCATCGAAGCCGGCCCTGCCGAAACCCTGTTTGCCAATCCGCAAGAAGACTATACCAAGGCCTTGTTGAAGGCTGCTTTTGGACCCCCTGCATGAAAATCCTCTTCGTCCATCAGAATTTCCCCGGCCAATATCTTTACCTTGCTCCCGAATTGAAAAAGCGCGGCCACGATTGCATTGCCCTGACAGACGTCCTGAACAACCGCGAAAGCGCCATTCCCGTCCTGAAATACAAGCACGAGGCCCAGGCCCCAGACCCGGTTGCCACAAGGCTGGGCCGCAACTACATTCAGATGAGCGACCGGGGCGTCACCGTGGCCCGCGCCGCCTTGCACCTGCGCCAAAGCCGCAACTACGTCCCCGATGTGATCTTCGGCCATTCCGGCTGGGGCGAAACTCTCTTCCTCAAAGAGGTCTGGCCCGAGGCGAAACTGCTGATCTACGCTGAATTCTACTACCGGGGCCGGGGTGCCGACGTGGGCTTCGACCCCGAGTTTTCCAAACCCAGCTTCGATCAGGTGATGATCGCCCAAGGCCGCGCCTGCCACCTTGGCCAGGCCCTCCTGCACGCCGACGCAGGGCTTTCCCCGACCGAATGGCAAGCCTCCACCTACCCGCCCGCGCTGCGCCGGATGATCGACGTCATCCACGACGGCGTCAACACCACGGTCATGGCCCCGCAACCCCTCGCCCGCTTCACCCTGCCCAACGGTCAGGTCCTGACCCCGCGCGACGAGGTCCTGACTTTCGTCAACCGCAACCTTGAACCCTATCGCGGCTACCACATCTTCATGCGCGCGCTTCCGGATGTGCTGAAAGCCCGTCCCGATGCGCAGGTCGTGATCGTCGGCGGGAACGAGGTCAGCTACGGCGCGGCCCCCAAGGATGCAAAAGGCTGGAAAGAGACCATCCTGAACGAGGTGCAAGACCGCCTCGACCTTTCGCGCGTCCATTTCATGGGCAAGGTGCCCTACGACCAGTTCACCGCCCTGATGCAGGTCTCAACCGCCCATGCCTACCTGACCTACCCCTTCGTGCTGTCATGGTCGATGATCGAGGCGATGAGTGCGGGCGCCCATGTGATCGGCTCCGCCACACCCCCGGTTCAGGAGGTCATCACCGACGGCGTCAACGGCACCCTCGTCGAGTTCTTCGACATCCCGGGCTGGAGCGCCAAACTCACCGAGGCGCTTGCCAACCCCGCCAAGTTCCAACCCCTGCGCGAGGCCGCCCGCCAGACAGCATTAGACCGTTACGACCAAAGCATCCTCTTGCCCCGCATGGTCGATTTCGTGGAACGCCACGGCCCCAAACCCTGAGGCCCTATCTATGACGCCCCATTTTCTCCTTGCCCAAATACCCCCGCGCGCCGCCCGATCCGGTTGGCGTTTGAGCCAGAGGCGAGACAAAACAGCGCGCGCCAGCGCTCCATTTGTAGGTCGGGGCCTTCCCCGACTCCCACGCAAACCCCTAAAAAATCCCTAACGAAATCCGTTAAACCTCACGAATTCAATACCTTACCCCACATTGCACGCGTGCAATCCCCCTCAGATCGCCGCCGAATGCTTGGCCTTGCTCTGATCATAGGCATCAAACCCCCGCGCAATCATCCGCGCCAGGGGCCTTCCCTGCGGCAAAATCCTCAGCGCCGCGTCGTCCAGAACCACCACACCCGGAAACGCCTTGGCAACCGTGGTCAGCATCGCATCGACCTTTTCAGTCGCAATCCCATACGCGGCCAACTCCGCCCGGTTGACCCGGAAGTCGCACATCAAGGCCTCGATGATCCGGCCACGCAAGCGGTCCTCTCCCACGAACGCATGCCCCCGATGGGTCGAGAAATGCCCGTCCCGGATCGCATGGGTATGCTCTGACGTGCCCGAGGCATTCTGGGCAAACCCCTGCGGAAATTTTGAGATCGACGAGGCCCCCAGCCCCACCAAAGTCTGCGCCGTATCGTCGGTGTATCCTTGGAAATTCCGCCGCAGATGCCCGGTCCGGGCGGCGATCGCCATGCCATCCGTCGGCTTGGCGAAGTGGTCGATCCCGATCTCGTCATAGCCATCCGCCACGAACAACTCCTTGGCCACTTCATAGAGGTCCAGCCGCTCTTCCGGCGTGGGCATCGCATCCGACGGTATCATCTGCTGACGCCGGCTCATCCATGGCACGTGGGCATAGCCGTACAGGGCCACCCGGTCGGGCGAGAAGGACAGCAGTTTCTGCACCGAATCCGCAATCCGCGCCTTGGTCTGATGCGGCAGGCCGAACAGAATGTCGGCGTTCAGGCTGGTCACACCGCGGGCGCGGATCATGGCCACCACATCCCGCGTGAGCTCAAAGCTCTGCTCACGCCCGATGATCTTCTGAATTTCCGGGTCAAAATCCTGCACGCCAATTGAGGCACGGTTCATTCCGGCCGCCGTCAAGGCGTCCAGACGGGCGGCGTCCACCTCGTTGGGGTCGATCTCAACCGAGAACTCCGCCCCTTCCGCCAGCGGGGCCACGTCCAGAATTGCCCCCGCCAAATCGCGAATCAGCCCGGGCGCCAACAGCGTCGGCGTGCCGCCGCCCCAGTGCAGGCGCGACAGGGTCACCCCTTTGGGCAAATGCTTTGCCAAAAGCAAAATCTCGCTTTGCAGCATCTTTGCATAGGCGATGACCGGATCATCCGAACTGGTCCCTTGGGTCCGGCAGGCGCAGAACCAGCACAACCGACGGCAAAACGGCACATGCAGGTATAAGGATATGGAGGAATGGGCCGGAATGGCTTCGATCCAGGACGTAAATGTCACCGGCCCCACCCCTCCGGCGAATTGCGGTGCGGTGGGGTATGACGTGTACCTGGGCACACGTGCGTCGAAAAGCCCGAAGGCTGCGAGTTGCGAATGAGTGTTCATGAGGTTACGGTTACTCATGGTTCATGCGATTGCCTTGATCAGGATCAAATGAAAGGGACGGCATGTCACTTCATGCGCTGAAACTTGCGCCTCAGGATTGCGGCGATTGCCCGATCCGCCACCGTGCCGTTTGTGCCCGCTGTGATGGGCCGGAATTGGCCAAACTGGAAGAAATGAAATATTACCGCAGCTTTGAGGCGGGGCAGAATGTGGTCTGGTCCGGTGACCGGATGGATTTCGTCGCCTCGGTCGTCTCGGGCATCGCCTCTCTCACCCAAACCATGGAAGACGGCCGCCGCCAGATGGTGGGCCTTCTGCTGCCATCGGACTTCGTCGGCCGCCCCGGCCGCACGATCGCCCCCTATGACGTCACCGCCACCACCGACCTCGTGATGTGCTGCTTCCGCCGCAAGCCGTTCGAAGAGATGATGGCCACCACGCCACACGTCGCCCAACGCCTCTTGGAAATGACGCTGGACGAGTTGGACGCCGCCCGCGAATGGATGCTGCTTCTGGGCCGCAAGACCGCACGGGAAAAGATCGCTTCGTTGCTGTCGATCCTGGCCCGCCGCGATGTGGGCCTGAAGGCGAAGGCCGCCAAGGGCCCAATCAGCTTCGACCTGCCCCTGACCCGCGAGGAGATGGCCGATTACCTTGGCCTGACGCTGGAAACCGTCAGCCGCCAGATGAACGCCCTGAAGCGCGACGGTCTGGTGGAGCTGGAAGAAAAGCGCCGCATCACCGTGCCGAACTTCGACCGGCTGATGAACGAGACCGGCGATGACAGCGATGGCGGCTTCCTGTCCTAGGGCTTTCCCTCTAAACCGCCCGTCAAACCCGAGGGCGCCCATGCCAGATTCCACGTCAGACGATACTCCTCCCAGCTTCCCCCAGCGCAGCCATGGCCGCCTGAACGTCCAGATCAGCGCGAAGCCGCGCGATCTGATGGAAGAGGTGCAGGTCAAAGGCGCCTTCACCGTCAAGATCGTGACCCTCTTCCCCGAGGCTTTCCCCGGCACGCTCGGCCTCTCCCTCACCGGCAAGGCGCTCGACCTCGGCCTCTGGCGCATCGTCCCCATCGCCCTGCGCCCCTTCGGCGAGGGCAAGCACCGCAACGTCGACGACACCCCCGCAGGCGGCGGCGCCGGCATGGTCCTGCGCGCCGATGTCCTAGACAAGGCCCTGACCGAGGCCGCCACCGGCGCCAACCCCGACCGCCTGAAATGGCCCCTCATCTACCTCTCCCCCCGCGGCCGCCCCTTCGACCAAGCCATGGCCCGCCGCTTCGCCGCCTGCGAAGGCCTGACGATGATCTGCGGCCGCTTCGAAGGCATCGACCAGCGCGTGATCGACCACCACCAGATCGAAGAAGTCTCCCTCGGCGATTTCGTCCTGACCGGAGGCGAAATCGCCGCCCAAGCCATGCTCGACGCCACCGTGCGCCTGCTGCCCAATGTTCTTGGCAACCAAGCCTCGACCGAGGAGGAAAGCTTCTCCGACGGCCTCCTCGAACACCCGCACTACACCAAACCCGCCGAGTGGAACGGCCTGCCCATCCCCGAGGTCCTGCAATCCGGTCACCACGCCGAAATCGCCAAATGGCGCAAGGCGCAGGCCGAGGAGCTAACGAAGGTCCGCAGGCCGGACCTGTGGCAGGCTTATGTGCGGCGGAAGGGGCCGGGGAGGTAGACTCCCTCGCGATTCAGTAGAGGTGCATCGCTACCTTTGATGTTACTCTTCATGCGAGTTCCAGAGTGAAGCAGAGGAACAGTTCGGCATGATACGACAGCTAAAGCGATACGGATTCAATTCGCGCTTCCTCCTGTTCGTGCTGGTAACAATGGTCGGGAGCTTGCTTGCTGGCAGCTTGGTTGCTGGCCTCGCCAGTTCGCTTGTAAACGGTGATCTGGGCTACGTGTTGTTGGTTCCGTTCGTCTCAGTGGTTGGCGCGGGCTTTGCTTTCCCAATCGCATTCCTGCTTTGGATCCTGCCATCGGCCCTGATTTTCTCGGCGTGCATGGCTTTTCTCGAACAAACGATCGGAATGGCGAAGGCGGCGCAGTGTTCCGGAGCCATAACCGCTCTGGTTGCCGCATCCGTTGCAACATATGTCGCGACTAGTTTCGGCCGTGATTTCGATGGTGTGGGAAGCCTGATGTTCTTTGTGGGCCCAGTTGCCGTAGTGATCGCGCCTTGGGTAGCACGCAAGACCTTGGTCGTCGGTTGATTTGGGACATCCACCGATCTGCATCCCTCCCTTGACCCGCCCCCACCCCTGCCCTATACGCCCGCTGTCCGGGGCAATCTGTCCATCGGGCGCGATTCCTTTTGGCCTTCTCGTGGACCTTCTTCGATCCGCGTGGCTGACGGGAGCCGACAGATAAAGCAGGCCCCATCTCTGGCGGGCTCCGGCAACGGGGGACCCGGTTGAAGACCAGAAGCTCTGGTGCGGCATCACCTCTGCGGAACACCGCAGGTAACAGGAGACAGGCATGAACCTGATCGCAATCATCGAGGCTGAGCAGATTGCTGCGCTTGGCAAGAAGATCCCCGATTTCAAAGCGGGTGACACCGTCAAAGTCGGCTACAAAGTGACCGAAGGCACCCGCTCGCGCGTGCAGAACTACGAAGGCGTGGTGATCGGCCGCAAGGGCGGCGCTACGATTTCGGCAAGCTTCACGGTCCGCAAGATTTCGTTCGGCGAAGGCGTTGAACGCGTCTTCCCGCTGTATTCCACCAACGTCGACTCGATCGAGGTTGTGCGCCGTGGCCGCGTCCGTCGCGCCAAGCTGTACTACCTGCGGGACCGTCGCGGCAAATCCGCCCGGATCGTGGAAGACACCACCTACAAAGCCAAGTCGGAATAAGGAGCGAAGTCATGAAAAAAGGCATTCACCCCGACTACCACCTGATCAACGTCAAGATGACGGATGGTTCCGTGTTCACCACCAAGTCCACCTGGGGCAAAGAGGGCGACCAGATGGCGCT
>CANGHD010000107.1 GCA_947453525.1 Paracoccaceae bacterium
AAGCCGTCCAGAAACTCGACGGGTCTGCACGACGGTGGCGCATCGGGACCGTCTTCAGGACGAAGAAGACCGGCTGCCGAATCGAGGACATCCGCCTGACCACAGCCGACAGGTTGGCCAACGGCTGCGCCCTGGCCTGCATAACCGCCTGGAGGATCTTCTGGATGACAGGGCCTGGCAAGACCGAACCGGCAGGCACGCCAGCGTCGGTCGTCACCGCAAACGAACTTGCCGTGCTCGACCTTACCAGCCCGCCACCAAGAGGTGACCAATCGCGCGATTTTGCTTTCCACCGCACCGCCGTCGCCCGCCTCGGCGGCTCTCTCGCCCGACGCCAGGACCCACCACCCGGAACAAGATCCTCTGGCGCGGTCTCTCCCGCCTCGCAGATCCTGTCATCGGCTTCGAAGCCGCACGACGACCCCACGACAAAACTTGCGGGCAATTGAAGGCGGCTTCGGGCGGTTACCATCGAACTCGGTCCGATCCGAATAGACCGCTGTGAAGGCCGTCTGATAGTTGTCGTCTTCGATGTCGATGACATCACGGCGATAGGCTATGTCTTTCCCGTTGGCTCTGCAAAAGGCGAAACGCAAGCGGCGTGACGTTCAGTGGCCAGCCTTGGACGACGTGGCAGCGAAAGATCGGGATCAAGGCCTGCCGCCTGCCAGAAGGTTACGGCTGTCGGGCGCACGGGAAAAGTCCGCATGGCTGGCGGCGTGGCGCACGAAAAAGCAAAGTCCGACGGTCTTTACCCGGTCGCCGTCCTGCGGTTTCGAGGCCGCAACCTGAAGCTTTCGGCCCCGTCCAGGCGCATTCGGCTGATCACGCCGCCCCGACAAGCCATGGAAGTCCGGCCCCCGTTTCAGCCATCCGTGAAGCCGGTCCGCGCGTGAGTTCCGTCGCAGAAAGGTTTCGTGCCAGACCCGCCACAGCGGCAAAGCCTGGCAGACATTACCCGGTCCAAAATGCGCCCGGTGCCAGCGCAGATTTCCACAGGCCCGGTCACACTCAGCGGGCCATTTCGCAGCGGTTCAATCAAAAGCCGGCCGTTGCGGACGGGCAGAGGGTCGCTTGGCCGGGTCTCTGGCTCGCCCGTCGCGGCAAAGCCGGCGTCCTTGTGGCTGCCGTCGCAGAAGGGCTTGGTCTTGGACGCCCCGCACCGGCACAGCGTCGCCCGCGTCATCGCCCCGTGTCCGGTAAGGTGGATGTCGGCGCGCATGGCATAGGGGCCATTCTCACGCAGACTGGCGAGGTTGACCAAGGCGGGCGCCTCCCCGCGGCGCCCATCGTTGCGCTGGTAGGAGATGGCGCCCGAGGGGCAGTTTTCCGCGATGGCGACCAGATGATCAGCCTCCATCGCGTCGGGAAAGATCCATTCCCCCGGCGTGTTGGCCTTGAACACCGTCGGGGCCTGCGTGACGCAGAAGCGGGCGTGGATACAGCGTTTGGCTTCGAACCTGATGGTGATGTCCCGACCCACCGCCACCTCGATGCCGTTGCCGATTGGGGTCTCTGCGGGTTCGACTCGATCTGGGGCTGCCACGGTCTTTTCCGGTGTCGCGGAGCTTCCCGCCGTCAGGGCCTGCGCGATCCGCGCCATCCGGTCCGGAATGACCGCAAGGTCGGCAAAGCCCGCCACGACCACGGCGCTGGCCTTGGCCAACTCCCCTGCCCGCTCGGCCACAATCTTGAAGCCGATGGCCGTCTGCGCGACGGGCATGATCGAACGGTGCAGGGTGAAGGTCATCCCGGCGGTTGGAACGCGGGCACCCTCTTGCACCGGCATCTGAGCCAGACGCTGCGCCAAGGGCAGCACGACATGCATCAGGTCAAGGGCGGCATCGTACAGCCTGCGACGCTCGGCGTCGGTCGCGTCCGGTTGACCAAAGACGCCCATCAGGCAGCGCAGCATCAGGCCATAGGCGGCGTTGGCCAGATCCAGCAGGCGCGCAGCTGCGGGTTCGGCCACATGGACCCGGCCTTCCGCCACCACGGGCTTGCGCATGACCGGGTTGCGCGCCACGGGCCAGACTGGTGCAAACGCCGGATCAGCGACGGTCATCGCTGCAAGTTCATCGCGCACGGCGACGAAGCGGTTATAATGACTGTTCTCGGCATGGCCCGGCGTGCCCTCGCCCTGTTCCACGATGGCGGCGATGGCGGCGCAGGCCGAGGCAAGGTCTTTGACCGCCACCAGCTCACGGAACCCGCCCACAGCCGGGCTAACCTGCGCCGAGGGTTGCCCGATGAACAGGGCCTGCTCGCCCAACTGCCGCGCCAGCCCGGTAAAGCCCTTCTCGATCGCCCGGTAAAGATGCCCGACCGTGAGAAAATCCTGCGCCGAGGGCATCAGCGCATCGGGCCGCATCGCACGCGCATAGGCTTGGCCCGCGCTGAAGCCCGCGCCATCGGGCAAGTCCATCCCCTCGGGCCGTTCCAGAAAGACGAAATGGTCCATCGTGTCTTTCGAGAACGGCGCCAGTTCCACCACCACGCCGGCTGGATGATACCCCGCCGAGACCGGGAAATTCGGCCTTGCGAAATGCGGGACCGCCCCGATGGCAGTCATCATGTTGGCGACAAGGCCAAGATGCAGCATCTCTTCGATGGCCACATCCAGCACGGCGGCCCGCCAGCGCCGTGTGGCCGCCAAGTGTTCGGCGGACAGGCCGCTATCGTCGCTGATCTTCAGGCTGAAGGCGGCAAACAGATAGCAGCACATCAGCCCGTGCTCGATCTCCGCTGCTTCGGTCAGAAGGGCGATCAGTTCTTCGCGGCTTTGGACCACGATCTCTGGCTCGACGATCATTCCCACCCCCCATTCCCATCTCTTCAGTCGCGAACGCGCGCGGCCAGGATCACACTGATCAATGACAGGGCTGCAACACCGGCGGCCACCGGGCCAAGGGCCGCGAAGGACGCCCGGTCCAGAGTGGCACTACCGATGGTGGCCCCCAGCGAAGCGCCAAGATAGATGGCCGAAGCGTTCAGCGCCAGCAAGAGGCCTTGAAACTGCGGGCCAAGTTCGACCAGACGCGCCTGTTGCGGCACCATGAAGGACCAGGCACACAGGCTCCAGACGAGCGTCAGCGCCAATGCCAACGGCACGCCGACCGGCGTCGACATGAGGGCGGGCATCAGCACGATCTGCGTCAGCGCCAGGACGATCAGCGAGCGGTCCGGTCCCATACGCCCGACCAGAACCGCACCCAGCGCATTGCCCGCCACCGCCCCGATGCCGAAGACCACAAGGAAAATAGTGACGCCGTTCGCGCCCAGCCCGAACCGCGCCTCCAGCATCGGGCCGAGAAAGGTGTAGACAACATAAAGTGCCGCACAGAACAGCGCCGTGAAGGCCACGGCCAGCATCAGTCTTCCCTTGCCCAGCACGGTGAACAGGGCTGCCGGCGAAGGTGAAGGCACCTTGATGCCGCGCGGTACCAGACGCAGCAGCGCGGGCAAGATCACCAGACCCACCACCGCCACGACCCAGAACGCCGCGTGCCAGCCCAAGGCATAGCCCAGATAACTGCCCAAAGGCACGCCAGCGACCTGCGCCAGCGTCAGCCCGCCAAAAACGATGCCCAGCGCGCGCGCCCGCTCGACCGGAGAAACCAGTCCGACGCCCGCCGAGGAGGCCACTGGCGTGAACAGGGCACCTCCCGCCGCCGTCAAGATGCGCGCGGCGAGCAGAAGGTCATAGCTTCCGGCCAAGGCCGAGGCCAAAGTCCCGGCCAGAAACAGCACCAGCCCGGCCACCATGACGTCGCGCCGGTCAAACCTGCCGGTCAGCGCCACGACGAAAGGCGAGGCCAGAGCATAGGCCAAAGAATAGGTCGTAAGCAGCAGGCCCGCCCCGGATTTGCTCAAGGACAGGTCCTGCATCACCGGCGACAGGATGCCGATCACCACGAAAGCGCCAACGCCGACCACAAAATTGCCCGCGCCAAGGGTGTAAAGCGCAAAGGCGGCGTCCGGATACCGAGATTCGCTTCTGGCGCGCGGCCCTGTCACGGCAGAAAATCCGCGATCGCCGCCGTCGTGGCCTCGGGCGCGTCGATCTGCGGGAAATGGCCAGCGTTCGGGATCAGTTGCGATGTGGCCCCGCTGATCTGCCCGGCAAAGACCCCGGCAAGCACCGAGGGGAACAGCTTGTCATCGGCTCCCCACAGCACAAGCGTCGGCGCCTTGATCTTGGGCAGCAGGTCCTCCAGCCGGGTCGAGATGTAAAGGCTCTTGCCCCAGGTCGCGCTGATCGCCTTTTCGCCGGACGAGACATAGGCGGCAAAGGCCTTGTGGGCGAGGCCGGGGGTTTGAGCCACGGGGGAATTGATCGTGATGTTGATCAGTGCCTGCATTTCTGCCGCGTCGTTCGGGTCGAAGTTAACCGGCGGGGTGCCCTCGAACATCGCCTTAAAACCGGCGGCGTCGATCAGGATCAGGCGGTGCACACTGTCCGGATAGGTCGCGGCAAAGGTCGCAGCCACCCAGCCGCCGACCGAGTTTCCGACGATATCGGCCGCAGTCAGCCCCTCTGCGTCCAGCAGCGCCTTCACCGCGGCCGCCTGCACCGTCATCGAGAGATCATCTCCGGTCTTGGAGGAGGCGCCAAAGCCCAGCATGTCGATGGCATAGACCGTGTGCGTGGCCGCCAGCGCGGCCGCCACGCCCCGCCAGTCCTCCTTGTGCCCGCCCACGCCGTGAATGATCACGACTGCCGGGCCGGAACCCGTTTCCAGATAAGCGAGGGTCTTGTCGGCGACGACGAGGGTCTTGGTCGTCATGGCGGGCATCTCCTGCTGGGTCTCGGCATGAAGGGCGGGGGCTGGCAGCACGGCAAAAGCCGACAAAGCAACGGCAAGCGGGCGCAAGGGTTTCAACATCGTCTTGTCCTCAAGGGCAAAGGGGAAACGGTACTAGGCGATTGACCTGCAGGGCAGGCATTTCTAGAATGCATCTACAGATTAGCCAGAATATGGATGCGTTCCATAATGTGAACGCCGATTTTCTTGACCCGGCGTCCAGAAGTGGGGAGAGGTCACAGACGATGGCAAAGATCAGCGGCTTGGCGGATGCCATGTCGGACGTGCTGTCACTGGTGCGGATGCAGGGCGATGTCGTCTGCTTGGGCGTCTATGCAGCACCTTGGTCGCTTGGCTTCGATCTACCTTTTGCGCATTTCCACATGGTCCAGCGCGGCTCGGCCAGGTTGCGGCTGGATGACGGCTCGGTGCTGCGACTGGAACCGGGCGATCTGGTGCTGTTGCCTCTGGGCCATGGCCACGCGCTGTCCAGTGATCCGACCTTGCCCGTTCTGCCGATTGGCGAGGCCATTGCGCGTCCGGGTGCCATGGTCGAGGGCATCCACCGCATCGGCGGACCGGGCGAGACGACCGAGGTGATCTGCGGCCGCTTTTCCTTCGCGGGCGTTCTGGCACCGCGGCTGTTGAAGGTGCTGCCGCGGCTGATCCATGTCGAAGCGCGGCAGGGCCGCCCGCTGGACTGGCTGCGGATGATCAGCGAAACCCTGATCACCGAGACGCAAGACCCCAAGCCCGGCTCTGCCATCATGATCGAGCGGCTTCTTGACCTGATGTTCATTCAGGTCATCCGCCATTGGGCCGCAGCCCACCCGCGCAATCTGGGCTGGACGAGCGGCCTGCGCGACCCGCAGATCGGGCGGGCGCTGTCGGCGATCCATGCCGATCCTGCACACCCCTGGACGGTGGCAGAGCTTGCTGGCAAGGCCAGCCTGTCCCGTTCGGCCTTTGCCGTGCGCTTTGTCGAGGTGGTGGGCCAGACGCCGCTGCGCTACCTTGCGACATGGCGGCTGGACCTCGCCTCGGACCAGTTGCGCAGCGGTACCCTTGCGATATCCGATATTGCGCAGGCGGTCGGGTATGGCTCGGAAGCGGCCCTGACCCGTGCCTTCAAGGCACAGTTCGCCACCACTCCGGCGGCCTACCGTCGCGGCGGGTGACCGGGCGTACGGATTGTCAAGTTGATTTACCCGATTGTGACATCGTGTTACCTTTTCGCATTTCACGATAAAAGGTTGAGTCATGGCCACGATCACCGTTACGACCGCCCTTGATAAAGTTGACGCAACCGACGGGCTGACCAGTTTTCGCGAGGCTGTGGCGCAGGCGAACGCCACGGCGGCGGCAGACAAGATCGTGTTTGATTCCAGCCTGTTCTACGTCCAGTCCAACAGCTTCGCCAACAGAACCGCCGTCGAGGTCAAGGCCGCAGGCGGCGCTTTGACCATCGACGGGGATAACAACCATGACGGTCTGGCGGATGTCGCGCTGTTGAACGGGACCTGCAATCACCTGACGGTGGATGCCGGTGCCAAGGTGACCGTGATCGGGCTGGATTTCTATCGCGGCGGCTCTTACGGCGACGCGGGCACGGATGGCGCGGCGGGAACGCCGGGGGTGCCCGGAACGGCGGGCTATTCGCCGGCCGACCTGGGGGTCTTCACCAACGATTACGGAAAAAGCGCAACCAGCCCGACAAACGGCGGGGATGGCGGCGACGGTGAGGCCGGGACCGGCGGCGGCACGGGAGCCGGCGGCATCTGGAACAAGGGTGATCTGACGCTGATCCGGGTGGGCTTTGGCGAAAACACCGGGGTCGGCGGCCTTGGCGGGGTGGGCGGACGCGGCGGCAACGGGGCCTTTGGCATCAACGCCGGCTATGGCGTGCGCGGCGAGGAACGAAGCTACGCCACATCGACGTTGGAAACCACCATTCTGAACGGCGGCAACGGGGCAGACGGGTCCAACGGCGGCAGCGGCGGCGATGGTGGGCGCGGCGGTGCGGGCGGGTCTGCGGCGGGCGGCATCTTCAACGACGTGGGGGCAAAACTGGTGCTTGCCGACGTCAGCTTCGGCGGCAGGTTGTCCTCGGGGTTGATCGCAGGCGGCAACACGGCCACGGGGGGCTTGGGCAATGCCGGTGGCGCGGGCGGCAATGCCCAGAACGGCGGCAACGGCGGTGACGCGGGCCATGACGGTTCGTTCTACTATTACCCATCAATCGATGAGCCATCGATCCTGAAGTTCTATACCGGCAAGCCTGGCACGGCCGGTGACGGCGCCAATGGCGGCAACGGTGGTGACGGCGGCTTTTCCGGACATGGAGGCTCGGCTGCCGGGGCGATCCTGAACCTTGGGACCCTGTCGGGCACCGCTGCCGTCACCGTCGCCAACAGCGCCACGGCAGGTCTTGGCCATCCGCAAGGCCAGCCCGTCGCACCGGGCGGGACGCGGGGTGTGCACGGAACCGGCGGCCATGCTGGTGGCGACCGGATCGACTACCAGCAACGCCAGAACGAGTTGAATCCGCCCTTCGACGAGACCTATGCCTTCGGGCCCAATGGCACGGATGGTGCGGACGGCATTGCGGGCGTTGCGGGCGGGTTTGGTCTGGATGGCAACAAGAATGACGGCATTCTGACCGAGGCCACCGGTACCTCAACCGCCACCGACAAGGATGCGCTGGTCTACCTGTACGGGCTGAACACCGCAGCGGTGGGGGAAGGCGGCAAGATCAGCTTCAGCGTCATCCGGGTCGGAGACTGCACAAGTGCGGTGACCGTGAGCTGGCGGCTGGTGGCGAATGGTCCCCATGCGTCAGAGGCCGCCGATTTCGTGGGCGGCTTTGCCAGCGGTCAGGTGGTGTTGGCCGCCAATGCCGCAGTCACCGGCTTTGATCGCCCCCTCTCGGTGGGCGATCCGGCCAAAAGTGTGCAGACCCTGACCATCGACGTGAAGACCGACGCCCTCATCGAAGCGCCCGAGGGGTTCCGGGTTGAACTGACCGGCGCCACCAGCGGCAGCGGATCGGTCGACGTGCTGTTGGGAACCAGGGTCTGGGCCGGTGAAATCGCGGATGCTTTCACCCCACCGGTTCCGACCGAAGCCGCAGATCTGCTGATCTTTGGGGCGGCCAATGACACGGTCAAGGGTCTTGGAGGGAATGACACGATCAAGGGGAATGCCGGGGCTGACAATCTGAATGGCGGGTCTGGCAATGACCGCCTCTATGGCGGAAGTCAGAATGACACGCTGGCCGGCGGCGTGGGCAACGATTCACTGGATGGCGGGGCGGGTAAAGACCGCATGCAGAGCGGCGCCGGCAATGACACCTATGTGGTCAACGTCGCAGGCGACCGGGTCATCGAGACGACAACGGTCAACGGGGCGATCGACGCCGGCGGGTCCGATACGGTGCGCAGTTCGGTCAGCTTCAATCTTGATGGCACGGTCGCCGCGCGTTTCGTCGAAAATCTGATCCTGGCTGGCACCGGTAACACCAACGCCACCGGCAATGCACGCGCGAACCAGTTGACCGGCAATGCGGGCAATAACGTCTTGAATGGCGGCCTCGGCAACGACACGCTGACCGGCGGTGGCGGCAACGACAGCTTCGAGTTCAGCCGTGCCTTGGGTGCCGGCAACGTCGACCAGATCGTCGACTTCGACCCGCTGCACGACAAGGTCCGATTGGACGATACGTTTTTCAGCGGACTGGCCTTGGGCACGCTGGGACTGACTCATTTCGCCTCCGTTGTCTCGGGCACGGCCGAGACAACGGCGGATCGCATCATCTATCAAACCGACACGGGCAAGCTGTTCTTCGACAGCAATGGCTTGGGCGGTGCGGCGCCGATCCTGTTCGCCACGTTGGCGACAGGTCTGGCTCTGACCAATGCTGATTTCGAGGTGTTTTGACACCGCGCCGGGGCGCACTCTCGTCCGACTACGGCTTTGGACCGGCCTTCAGCCGGTCCACTTCGGCCGTCAACCTTGCAATCTTGCGGTCACGATCGGCGAGCATTTCGGCAACATCCGCTGCCTCCAACCGTTGCGGGATGTGCTGCGGGCAATTCGCATCCCAAACCGTGACAGTGAACAGCAGGACCTGTTCAGCCCGAGCCTTGTAGCCGGGCGGCATCAGCCCGGTGGTCAGGGCGGTGTCGCCCTCTACCACCTGCGCCGTGCCCCAGATCTTGATGCGCCGCCGATGGGCATAGTCGATCAGGAACAGATGAGCCTTCGTATTCTCGGCCAGATTGCCGGATGAGATGAATTGCCGGTTTCCGGCGTAGTCGACGAAGCCGATGGTCCGACCGTCCAGCACCCGCAAGAAGCCTGCAGGGCCGCCGCGATGCTGGATGTAGGGCTGACCGTCAGCGCTGGCTGTGCCGAGAAACACGCTGGTCTGCGCCTCGATGAAGGCTTTCAGGTCTTCATCGATCTCGGTCCGCCAGCCACCCGCCTCCTCCTGCAGGGCATAGGCCCGGCGCGAGCCTTTGCGGCTTTGCAGCGCCTTGACGGACGGGGTGAAGGCCACATCGCTGGGATAGACTGCCGCCGGGAGGGGATGGGCCTCTTGTGCCGGACTTTTTGATTTCTCAGAAGGCGACGAGGTGTGGGCCATGAGGAACTCCGGCTGGACGCCGCCCGGTTTGGGCGGCGTCATTGCAGGTCAGGCGGCGAGGGCTTTGGCCGAAGGAAAGTCGATGACCGTTTGTGCCACGGTGTTGATGTAGTTCGTCCAGGTGTTGAGAGCCACATGCAGAACGATTTCCACAATTTGCGCGTCATCATACCCGGCCAGCCTGAGGCTGCGCAGATCGTCGTCGCTGACATGGCCCCGCATCTTGGTCACTTGCGCCGCAAACTTGACGGCGGCATCGGCCATGGGGTCATTCGAGTGGCCTTCGCGGTTGGCACGAATTTCGGCCTCGTCCAGTTTGGCGACATTCTTGGCAAGGTAGCCGTGGGCCGACAGGCAATAGCCGCAACCGTTGATCTCGGCCACGGCCAAGGCCACGCGCTCGCGGGTGGCTGCGGGCAGCGCGCCCTTGCCCAAGGCGGCAGACAGGCCAAGGTAACCTTCTAGCGCGGCCGGGCTGTTCGACACGACGCGGAACAGGTTCGGGACCGAGCCAAGCTGCTTTCTCACCGTCTCCAGCAAGGGTTGGGCGGCCAGCGGGGCGTCGGCCATGGTGGCGGGGGTGGCAATGCGGGTCATTTTTCACTCCATGATCTCGCGGACTGTGCTGTCCGATGCGGCAGGAATAAAGGCTTTCGCTTCTTCTTTGTATCCGACATTATCGGTTGCTGAGTTTCCGAAATATGGAAGGCTGCACGATGGACCGGCTGGAGGCGATGACCGTCCTGCTGCAGGTGGTCGAACAGGGCAACCTCTCGGCGGCGGGGCGCAAACTGGGGGTGCCGCTGACCACGGTCAGCCGCAAGATCGCCGATCTGGAAGCGCATCTTGGCGCGCGCCTTCTGGTCCGGTCAAACCGGCACGTCACGCTGACCGAGGCTGGCCACTCCTATGTCGCGGCTTGCAGACACATTCTGGCCGAGGTGGAGGAAGCGGAACTCGCAGCGTCGGGCGTGTTCTCCACCGCGCGGGGTGATCTGACCATCACCGCGCCTGTGGTCTTCCGACGCCTGCATGTGCTGCCCGTCGTGGCCGCGTTTCTGCAAACCTACCCCGAGATCGACGTCCGCCTGACCCTCGCCGACCGTCTGTTGCACCTGCAGGATGATCACGTCGACGCGGCCATTCGCATCGGCGCCTTGCCCGACAGCACCCTGAAGGCCATCCGGCTGGGGGAGGTCCGCCGCATTGTCTGCGCCAGCCCCGCTTATCTGGCCCGGCACGGCACGCCCGCAACCCTTGACGATCTGCGGCTGCACCATTGTGTCACCTTCGCCGGACTGGAACACGAGGATCGCTGGGTGTTTCAGACCGATGGACGGCAAACCATTGTGCCGATCCGGTCAAGGCTGGCCGTCAACACGGCCGAGGCTGCCATCGATGCCGCCAGCACGGGCCTTGGGCCGACCCGGGTCCTGTCTTATCAGATCGCCGCCGCCCGGGCGGCGGGCCTTTTGGTGCCGGTCTTGCAGGCCTATGAATCTGCCGCCGTGCCCGTCAGTCTGGTCTTCGACGGTCAAGGTGCCAAGCCCCTGAAACTGCGTGCGTTTCTGGACTTTGCCTCGATGCGCCTGAAAGAGCGGTTGCGGCCGTCGGAGGGATGAGCGTGGCCGGGGCCACACAAGGCCGGACCAAAAGCCGCCCCTCACCCCACCGCCCGCAGTCTGCCGCTTGCGCCGGGCAAGGGCAGACAAAGACAGGCCGTCGTCAGACCCAAGGCGGCGAGGCACTGGAACGCAAGCCGGAAATCCTCGACCCCTGCCCCACCGCGCCCCACGAGAACCACAGCCACGGCCGTGCCAAACACGCCGCCCAACTGCCGCACGGCATTGTTGACGGCGCCTCCGACCCCGAACCGCGCCGTGGCAAGGCCTGACACCGCCGCTCCGGACAGGCCGACCAGCAGCAGACCCACGGCGACGCCTCCGACGATTTGCATCGGGAACCACAGGGTCAGATAGGCCGGAGCAGCCGTCACCTGCGTTGCCATCCAGATTTGCGCGAAGGCATAGAGCACGCCCCCCGTTACCAGCACGGCCCGGTGCCCGATACGCGCCACGATCCGCCCTGAGGAAATGGCGACAGCAATCACCACCAGTGGGCCGGGGGTGACAGCAAGCCCGGTCAAGCCTTGGGAAAAGCCCCAGACGCCGAACAGGAACAGAAAGGACGACAGGAACATCATCGAAAACGCGATGCCGAAGACAAAACTCGCCACGGTGACCAGCGCATAGGTGCGGTCCGCGAACAGGGTCATGTCAATCGCAGCACCGCTGCGACCGCGCGCCCAGACCCCGTAAGCCAGCAAAAGCCCGACCCCGGCCAGGGCGGGGGCCAAGACGGTTGTGGCCAGCAGACCGGCGCTATCGATTTGCACAACGCCGTAAGTCAGCGCCGCCACGCCAAGGGCGATCAGGGCGATACCGGGAAGATCCAGCCGCTCGCCCCGATCCGGACCCGGCAAGGTCGGCAAACGACGGAAGGCGAAGATCAGGATCAGCAAGCCTGCGGGCAGATTGACCAGAAACGCCGCGCGCCATGTGGCAAGCTGGATCAGCATCGCACCCGCACCCGGGCCGATTGCGGCCCCAAGCGCACCCGCCGCGCTCCACAAGCCGACGATAGCGCTGCGCTTTCCCGGCGGAAAGGACCGCAAGATCAGGGTCAGGGAGGCGGGCGACAGCAGCGCACCCCCCACCGCCTGCACGACACGGGCCCCAATCAGCGTCCCCAAGCCGGGCGCCATGCCGCAGACCGCCGAGGCCAGCAGGAACAGCGTCACCCCAAGCAGGAACAGACGCCGTGCGCCATGCAGATCGACCAGTCTTCCCGCCGGCACCAGAAGGGCGGCGTACAGGATCGTATAGGCGTTCAGCACCCAGGACAGCGTGGCCGGAGCGGTCTCGGCAAAGGACGACCTCAGGGCCGGAAAGGCCGCGACGGCGATGGTCGCATCCACCGCCACCAGAAAGACCGCCGCGCAGGCTATCGCGAAGACCACCCAAGGAGAGGTGCGCATCCTAGGCCCTCGCCCCGGCACGCATGCCCTTCATGATCTGTCCCAAGACCCGCACTCTGCCCCAACGCGGCAAGGGCGCCAGCGCATAGCCCAGAAGCTTGCCCATGAAGCCGGGCCGCAGGGTGCCGCCGCCCGGCAAGGCCGCAAGCACGGCTGCGGCCACGGCTTCGGGCGTGTCGCTGCGGCTCATCTGCATCCCCGCCCGTGCGGCAAATCCCGTGCCAACCGGACCCGGCGCCACCGAAAGGACCGTGATGCCAAGCGGACGGAATTCGACCGCAAGACCCTCGGCAAAGCTTTGTACAAAGCCCTTGGTGGCCGCATAGGTCGCCGACCCCGGCACGCCCTGAAACCCCACGAGCGAGCCGAACAGCACCATCCCGCCGCCGCCCACCGCGGCCATGCGCTTGCCAAAGCCATGCGCCAGTTCCACCACGGCGCGGCAGTTCAAGTCGATCATATTGGCCT
>CANGHD010000108.1 GCA_947453525.1 Paracoccaceae bacterium
CTGTTCAGGCGGGCGAGTGCGGTGCTTCATTGGCAGACCGAAATTGCAGGGTTCCGAGTGAAATCATATGAAACCTTGCAGCCTACTGCGAGCAAAACCGCAGCGATCTAACGCAAAATCAATGGCATGGAAGTTGTTCAGAACGAACTCGTAGACGTCAGCTATCGCCATTGACGCATTCGGGCGCCGCTTCCGGAAAGGGTCAAAGCGGCGGACTGGTTTCCCGCCTGGGGTCGGCGGCCGTCCAGGTCTTTGCCGGCCCGCGCGCTGGTGGCCATGGGTGTTCTTGGGACCCTTCGCCCTGCATATGCCCTTTGCGTTCGCAACCTTGGGTGGTGTCTTTATGCCGGCCTATTGCACCGCCTTCCGGCATCTGGACCGAAAAAAAGGCCGGGCACAAGGCCCGGCCAGGTCCAACAGGGAGGATGCCGTGCCATAACCCCGACACGACAAGGGGGACTCACTGCGACAATCACCGCATCGTACGAAGATAGTGTCAGATTCGGGCGACAATAAGTCCTAACCCGAAATATATAGAGGAAAGCGCAGAATTGTTGCATTTATGCGGGTCAGGCGACCAACTTGTAACCGCCGTTTTCGGTGACCAGCAGGCGGGCATTGGCCGGATCGGACTCGATCTTCTGGCGCAAACGATAGATGTGGGTCTCCAGCGTATGGGTCGTCACTCCGGCGTTATAGCCCCAGACCTCGTGCAGCAGCACATCGCGAGCAACAACCCCCGATTGTGCGCGGTAGAGGTACTTGAGGATGTTGGTTTCTTTCTCGGTCAGGCGGATCTTCTTTTCCTTGGCGTCCAGAAGCAGCTTCTGCGCCGGCTTGAACGTATAGGGACCCATCTGGAAAATGGCGTCCTCGGACTGTTCATGCTGGCGCAACTGGGCGCGGATGCGGGCCAGAAGGACAGGGAATTTGAAGGGCTTGGTGACGTAGTCATTGGCGCCGGCATCCAGACCCAGAATGGTGTCGGCATCCGAGTCGTGGCCCGTCAGCATCAGGACCGGGCATTTGACCCCGGCCTTGCGCATCCGCTTGCAGAGTTCACGGCCATCGGTGTCCGGCAGGCCGACGTCGAGAATCACAAGATCATAGGCCGCAGCCTTGGCCTTCTCCATCCCTTCGGCCCCGGTGCGGGCTTCGAAGACGTCAAAGTCTTCGGTCATCACCAGTTGTTCGGACAGGGCTTCACGCAGATCATCATCATCATCAACCAGCAGAATCTTGCGCAGTGTGGACATCGCGGTCTCCATCGGTGCAGGGCGTTGCGACAGAGATGCGCCCGGGTTACGCCACAGACAAGATTTGCAACAAAAGCCTCACGCGGACGTGTCGCAGGGCGGGGGAATGTTTCAAAATCCATGGCTTGCCGGTAAGGAGTGTTACAGTCCGCCGCAGGAGAAGCCCATGAAACCTCTGGATATGGTCGTAACGCCCACCGGCCTGCGCTTCATGGGGCGCAAACTGCCCTGCACGGTGGGGCGCGGCGGGATCGTTCCGGCCCGCGCCAAGCGCGAGGGCGATGGCGCAACACCTGTCGGGGTGCACAGGATCGTTGGCATGCTGTACCGGGCAGACCGGATGGCGCGGCCGGCGGATTGGGCGCTGCCGATCGGGCCGTCGGACCTGTGGTCCGATGATGTGAAGGACGAGGACTACAACATGATGGTCCGCGCCCCGCACCGTTTCAGCCACGAGGCGCTGCGGCGGGCCGATCCGCAATATGATCTCGTGCTGATCACCGACTGGAACTGGCCTTCTGCTGTCAAAGGGCGCGGCTCGGCCATCTTCCTGCACCGCTGGCGCAGACCGGGGTCCCCCACGGCGGGCTGTGTCGCGCTGGCGCCGCGGGATCTGCTTTGGGTGGCGAAGCGTCTTCTTCCGCAAAGCCGCCTGATCGTGCCGGGTTGAGGGGCCTTTCCAAAACGCTTTGGAAGCCGTAAACTCCGCCCGAGTCGTGGGAGGACTTCAGCATGGCCAAAACCGTAACCGCCGCCGAGAACGAGATTTTCGCGCTGCGTCTGGCACGGAGTGCGCCGGACCTGTGGCCGATGCTGGAAACGATCTATGGCCGCCACGAAGCATGGGATAGCTTCAAGGATGGGCTCCTGGCCGCTTTGCGCAAGGGCTGGCGGGAACGGCCGAAGGATCTCAAGCGTCTGGACCTGCAGCGCGATCTGGAGCCGGACTGGTTTCAGCGGCCGGATATGGCGGGCTATGTCTTCTACATCGACCGGTTCGCTGGCAATCTGAAAGACGTGCTGACCAAGCTCGACTATCTGGAAGACCTTGGCATCACCTATGTGCATTTCATGCCCTGCCTGAAGCCCCGCCCCGGTGACAGCGATGGCGGCTATTCGGTGATGGACTACCGCGAGATCAACCCGGCCTACGGCACGATGGCGGATTTCGAAGAGGTCTCGGCGGCGCTGCGGGCGCGGGGGATTTCGGTCTGCGTCGATCTGGTCTTGAACCACACCGCCAAAGAACACGCCTGGGCGCAGGCCGCGGCGAAAGGGAGGCCCAAGTATCAGGACTATTACCTGATGTACGATGACCCTGCCGTTCCGCGCCAATATGAAAGGACACTGGTCGAGATTTTCCCAGACACCGCGCCCGGGTCCTTCACGCATTACCCGCAGTTCGGCAAATGGGTATGGACCACCTTCAACGAACACCAGTGGGACCTGAACTGGGCCAACCCCGATGTGTTCCTTGAGATCACCGAGATCATGCTGTTCCTCGCCAACAAGGGCGTTGATGTGCTGCGGCTGGATGCGGTGGCGTTCATGTGGAAGCGCCTCGGCACGCGCTGCCAGTCCGAACCCGAGGTCCATACGCTGCTCCAAGCGCTGCGTGCCTGCTGCCGGATCGCCTGCCCCGCCGTGCTGCATCTGGAGGAGGCCATCGTGGCCCCCGCCGAGATGCTGCCCTATCTGGGACGCGGCAAGCATGACGGGAAGGAAGGCAACCTTGCCTATCACAACTCGCTGATGGTGCAGTTCTGGAGTGCGCTCGCCACCCGTGATGCCCGCCTGATGCGGTATGTTCTGACCACGCATTTTCCGGAACGGCTGACAAATGCCACCTATGCCACCTATATCCGCTGCCATGATGACATCGGTTGGGCGGTGACCGATGAGGATGCCGGCGCCTTGCACATGTCGGGCGGCGCGCATCGCAATTTTCTGTCGAACTTCTACGAAGGCTCCTTCCCCGGCAGTTTTGCCAAGGGCGCCCTGTTTCAGGTGAACGCGGAGACCGGCGACAAACGCATTTCGGGCAGCTTCGCCTCCCTCGCCGGGCTAGAGCGGGCAGAGGGCGATGCCGGGGCCACGGCGTTGGCCGTGCAGCGCATCCTTCTGGGACATGCGCTGATCGCAGCTTTCGGAGGGATTCCGTTGATTTACATGGGCGATGAACTGGCCATGCTGAACGACCACGGCTACCTGGACCAGCCCGAACATGCCCATGACAGCCGCTGGATCCACCGGCCGATGATGGATTGGCATCTGGCGCAGTTCCGCCATTCCGATGACAGTGCGGCGGGGCAGGTGTTTCGCGGCACAAAACACATCCTCGCCCGCCGCAAGGCGACGCCTGCGCTTCACGCCGCCCATCCGCTGCAGATCATCGACCCCGGCCTGAGCGGCGTCTTCGCCTTGGTCCGCAAAGCGCCGACCGGGGTTATGCTGGGCCTGTTCAACATGACCGAGCATTGGCTGCACCTGTCCGAAAATCTTGCGCGCCGCCACGGTGTGACGCTGATGCATGACGCCCTGTCGGATCATGCCGTGACCTCACACGATGGCATGATCGCCTTGCCGCCCTATGCGCGGGTCTGGCTGACCTGACAGGGTCAGCGGCAGGTCCGGGCGCCAAAGCGGATAGGGCTAGGCCCCAGCGCCCCTTTGGCTTCAAAATCGCCGCTCATCCCCAAGACGGCTGCGGATTTCAGGCTGCGACAGCATCAGGCTTCTGCCGTTTGGCGGCACGCAAACCAACCACCGCCGCAAAAGAAAAGAGCGGGCACAGGGCCCGCTCTTTCCCATCCGGATCCGGTTGGATCAGAATGCCAGCGTCATACCGAGGTCAGCCAGGGTGTCGTCGCCGTTGTTGATGACGCCGCCGACAACCTTGGCACCGCCGCCGAGGTCATAGGTCGCGCCCAGGCCTTTGGCGATGTAACCGTAGGCGTGGTCCGTGAAGAATGCGGTAGCAGTCAGGGAAGGGGACACGGCGTAGTCCAGCGAGACGCCTACCTGGTTCTTGCCCTTTTGACCGCAGCAGCCCAAGACCTTGGCGCTCGACACGTACTTCACCTGAACGGTAGCCGCACCGAAGGTCGCGCCGACTTTGGCGGACAGCAAGTGGTTGCCAGTCACGGTTTCGTAGCCGACGGCAACATTATAGGTGCCGCCATCGTACTTCACAGCGACCGAAGCCTTATGAGCGAAGTCATTGGCGTTGGTCTGCGACGCGCCCAAGGACACGCTCAGCGGGCCAGAGGTGTAATCGTAACGGACGGCCGTGACGGAAGTGGAGTCACCGGGCAGGAAGCCGATTTCATTGGTGTCGCCGAGATTGGTGAAGCCAACGCCAGAGATCTGACCAACAAGGTTGTCGCCAGCGCCGCCATTGACGTCACCGAAGGTCAGGGTGCCGAATGCGCCCGAAACGAACACGGTCGAGTTGCCGTTGGCGGTGTTGCCAACGCCGTCTTGGTCGTTACGAACCGCGCCGCCGAACGACAGGCCGCCATCGGTGGTACCCGAAGCGCTGAACTTGATCCGCAGACGCGACGAGAACTGGGTCTCGACATTGCCGTCGATGTTCTTCTGAACGAGGCCCATACGGCCCGCGCCAGAGATCGAAACGTCAGCAGAAGCGAAGCCAGCGGTGGCCGCCAGCATGGTGGTAGCCAGAATAATCTTTTTCATTGGGTCTCTCGATGTGTCTTCAGGGGCCCAACTCGTGCAAGTCCGTCTTGGGTAACTCAGCGTCTGGCTTGTTGAAAAGCGGACTACAACCGCATTCAGACCGAAAATAAATCGCCATCCGGCACTGTTGCGAAAATGAGATCAATTCGCGGCGGGGCAGATCATGCGCGGCACCGGCCACATCCTGACCCGCAGGACAGCGACCGGGACCTCCCCTCCTTTGCAGAGCATCAACACCGGCCTGACCCGCGTTTGGCCCTGATCCGCAATCCCCCGACCGCCGCAAAAGAAAAGAGCGGGCACAGGGCCCGCTCTTTCCCATCCTGATCCGGTTGGATCAGAATGCCAGGGTCACGCCGAGGTCAGCCAGCGTGGAGCCGTTGTTGTTGACGACACCGCCGATAACCTTGGCGCCGCCGCCGAGGTCATAGGTCGCGCCGATGCCTTTCGCGCGGTATTCTTCGGCATCGTAGTCGTCCGTGTAGAACGCCGTGACGGTCAAAGCCGTGGACACTGCGTAGTCCAGCGAGATGCCGAGTCCGGGCTTATAGCCACTCCAATCCGCATACTTCGCCTGAACAGTGGCAGGGCCGAAGGTTGCACTGACTTTGGCCGACACCATCGTATAATCTTGTTCGTCTTCGTAGCCGACAGCGACATTCCAGGTGCCGCCATCGTATTTCACAGCGGCCGACGTCTTTTTGTATCCGTAAGAAGCAGTGGTTTGCGACGCGCCCAAGGACACGCTCAGAGCGCCCGAAGTGTAGTCGTACCGCACGGCTGTCGCGGTGCTGTCCGTGAAGGCGATTTCGTTGGCGTCGCCGAGGCCGGTGAAGCCAACGCCAGAGATCTGGCCAACCAGGTTGTCAGCCGCGCCGCCAGCGACGTCGCCGAAGGTCAGCGTGCCGAATGCGCCCGAAACGAACACGGTCGAGTTGCCGTTGGCGGTGTTGCCAACGCCGTCTTGGTCGTTGCGGACTGCGCCGCCGAAGGTCAGGCCGCCATCGGTGGTGCCCGAAGCGGAGAACTTGATGCGCAGACGCGACGAGAACTGGGTCTCGACTTTGCCGTCGATTTTTTGCTGAATGATGCCCATACGGCCAGCGCCAGAGATCGAAACGTCAGCAGAAGCGAAGCCAGCGGTCGCCGCCAGCACGGTGGTAGCCAGAAGAATCTTTTTCATTGTGTCTCTCGATGTGTCTTCAGGGGCCCAACCCGGACACGTCCGCATCGGGCAAGCCAACGTCTGGCTTGTAAAAAAGCGGATTTCAATCGCATTCAGACCGACAAAGAATTGCCACCCGGCACTGTTGCTAAATTGAGAACAATGTGCAGCGCGGCAGATCGTGCGCAGCACCGGCCACATCCTTGCCCGCAGGACAACGATCCATGCCGCCTATCCTGTGCAGATCATCGACCCCGGCCCGACCGTCGGCCAGTCCTTGGTCCGCACCCCCCGACCGCCGCAAAAGAAAAGAGCGGGCACAGGGCCCGCTCTTTCCAATCCGGATCCGGTTGGATCAGAATGCCAGCGTCATACCGACGTCTGCCAGGGTGTCCGTGCCGTTGTCGATCACACCGCCGACAACCTTGGCGCCGCCGCCGAGGTCATAGGTTGCGCCGATGCCTTTGGCGACGTGGCCAACGGACTTGCTGGCCCAATCGGTGCCGGCGGCTTCGTTGGTGTGGTTGGTCACAAAAGCGGTCAGGGTCAGGGCCGGGGAGACAGCAAAGTCAACCGAAGCGCCGACAGCGTCGTTCTTGAGGTCGTCGCGGGCGTACTTCACTTGCACGGTCGCGGCGCCGAAGGTCATGCCAGCTTTGATCGAGACGAGGCTGGTGGGCATGTCCGGGTCTTCAATGGTGCCAGAGCCGCTTTGCGACACGGTTTCGTAGCCAGCGGCCACGTTCCAGGTCCCGCCGTCGTACTTCACGGCGACCGACATCTTGTCAGCGCCGTTTGCAGCGTTGGTCTGCGATGCGCCCAAGGCCACGCTCAGAGCGCCCGAGGAGTAGTCGTAACGCACTGCGGTTGCGGTACCTTTGAGGTAGTTGATTTCGTTGGTGTCGCCAAGGCCGGTGAAGCCCACGCCGGAGATCTGGCCAACCAGGCTGTCCGAAGCGCCGCCGGCGACGTCGCCGAAGATCAGCTTGCCGAACGCGCCCGAAACGAACACGGTCGAGTTGCCGTTGGCGGTGTTGCCAACGCCGTCTTGGTCGTTACGCACCGAAGCGCCGAACGACAGGCCGCCGTCGGTGGTGCCCGAAGCGTCGAACTGGATCCGGATACGCGACGAGAACTGGGTTTCGACCTTGCCGGCGACGTTTGCCTGTGCGAGGCCCATGCGGCCTTTGCCAGAGATCGAAACGTCAGCCGAAGCGAAGCCGGCGGTAGCAGCCAGCACAGTGGTAGCAAGAAGAATCTTTTTCATGGTTTCCCTCGATGTCTTTTCAGAGTTAACTCAATAAGCAGTTCCGTGGTGATGCGTCATTCTTTCAATGGAAAAAGGCAATTGCAACGAGATTCGCAACCGCAGGATGGATTTGCATCCGGGCTGTTGCACCGTTGCCGCCCCCTGCGCTGGTCTGGCGGACCTGACGCGGTCAGACATAACTCCGGGCACCGAAAAGGGCCGAACCGACGCGGACATGGGTGGCGCCAAGGGCTATGGCAGATTCGAAATCGCCGCTCATCCCCATCGACAGGCCCGTCAGACCGTTGCGCGCCGCCATCCCGGCCAATTGGCGGAAGTGCGGGGCGGAATCCTCGCCCTCGGGCGGGATGCACATCAGGCCCATGGGGGTCAGGTCCATCGCGCGGCAGTCTTTCAGGAAAGCATCCAGCGCCTCGGGCAGGATACCGGCCTTCTGCGGCTCTGATCCGGTGTTGACCTGCACGAACAGATCGGGGCTGGACCCGCGCGCCTGCGCCAGCTTGGCCAGCTTGTCGGCCAGCGAGGGACGGTCGAGGGTGTGGACCGCGTCGAACAGCTCGACCGCCTGCTTGGCCTTGTTGGTCTGCAACGGGCCGATCATGTGCACCGCTGCATCGGGAAATTCGGCGCGAAAGCCGGGCCATTTGCCGGCCGCTTCCTGCACGTAATTCTCGCCAAAGACGCGGTGCCCGGCGCGCAGCACCGCCAGCACCTTTTCGTCGGGCTGCAGCTTGGACACGGCCAGCAGGGTCACAGACCCCGGCGCGCGGCCTGCGGCGGCGGTTGCGGCAGCAAGACGGGTGCGAATTTCGGTCAGCGACATCTTCAGTCTCCTGCTTTGGGCGGCACGCAACCACGAACCGCCGCAAAAGAAAAGAGCGGGCACAAGGCCCGCTCTTTCCGATCCGGATCCGGTTGGATCAGAATGCCAGGGTCATGCCGAGGTCAGCCAGGGTGTCCGTGCCGTTGTCGATCACGCCGCCGACAACCTTGGCGCCGCCGCCGAGGTCATAGGTCGCGCCCAGGCCCTTGGCGTTGGTCGAGGTGTGGTCGGTGTAGAACGCGGTGACGGTCAGAGCCGGGGAGACGGCGTAGTCCAGCGAGATGCCAGCCTGAGCCTTTTCGCCGTCTTCCTTGGAGTACTTCACCTGAACGGTGGCAGCGCCGAAGGTTGCGCCCATCTTGGCGGTCAGCAGGTTATCATTGGTCACGGTTTCGTAGCCGACGGCCACGTTCCAGGTGCCGCCATCGTACTTCACGGCGACCGAAGCCTTGTCAGCGCCGTCATTGGCGGTGGTTTGCGACGCGCCCAAGGACACGCTCAGAGCGCCCGAGGTGTAGTCGTAACGCACGGCAGTGGCGGTACCGGACAGGAAACCGATTTCGTTGGTGTCGCCGAGGCCGGTGAAGCCAACGCCAGAGATCTGGCCGACCAGGTTGTCCGCAGCGCCGCCAGCGACGTCGCCGAAGGTCAGGGTGCCGAATGCGCCCGAAACGAACACGGTCGAATTGCCGTTGGCGGTGTTGCCAACGCCGTCTTGGTCATTACGGACCGAACCACCGAAAGAAAGGCCGCCATCGGTGGTGCCCGATGCGGAGAACTTGATACGCAGACGCGACGAGAACTGGGTCTCGACATTGCCATCGATGTTTTTCTGAGCGAGGCCCATGCGGCCAGCGCCAGAAACGGACACGTCAGCGGAAGCGAAGCCAGCGGTTGCCGCCAGCACGGTGGTAGCCAGAAGAATCTTTTTCATCGTTTCTCTCGTTGTCTTTCCAGGGTGGCCCAACCCGGACAGGTCCGGTTTGGGTGTGACGCTGTGTCACCCGGCACAGCGCTGATTGCAACGCGAAGCGCGGCGACTTCCGGCAAAGGCCGAACCATTGGTGCAGCTTTGCCACAGTTTCGCCATGGTCCCCTTCCATAGTCAGGGGAAGGACCACGACGCCGGCGTGCTGCACCGGGTGCAGACGCCAACCCTGCGAAAAGGCTGATAATACCGCGGGCAGGACATCGGCTGCACGCTCCGGCCCGCTGTGGCGCGATTCGCCAACGGGTGCGACGTCACGCCGGGGCTGCTTGCACGCCGTTTTGGGGAAAAGCCTTGGCAGCCCCGCGAGGCTAGGCTAGACACGGGACAAAATCGGGGGATCGGATCTTGCGTCACCGCCATATTGCTGTCGTTTCGGCCTTGGCACTGGTTGCCTTGCTTTCGGCTTGTGGCGGCGGCGGATTGTTCCACCGCAACCGGACGGGCGTGGCCCCCGATCCGACCAACAACGCCAACATGGCCGAGACCGCCGCGATTGCCCATGCCGCCGGCACGGACAAGAAAGAGGCCAAGATCACCGACCTGTTCACCAAGAACAACGATCCGAACGTCACGGTGCGGGTGAACAAGTACATCTGGAACGCCGCACTGGATGTGCTGAACTTCCTGCCGGTCCAGTCGGTCGATCCGTTCACCGGGGTCATTGTGACCGGCTATGGCACGCCTCCGGGCGGCGGACGCAGCTACCGCGCGACGATCTATGTGCAGGACCCGGCTTTGGACGCCCGCAGTCTGAAGCTGTCGTTGCAGGGGGCGAATGGCGCCTCGGTCGCGCCCGAGACGGTGAGCGCGGTGGAGGATGCGATCCTGAACCGGGCGCGTCAGCTGCGGATCGCCGACGCCGGGCTTTGATTGCGGCCGTTGAACCGCGGTCTGCAACCGCATTCCCGTGATTTTGCGATTATTTCGTAGACGGCGCCGCCCTGCGGCTGGACCTTTGGCGCTTGGGCGGTGTAATTCCTGCCCCGTTGCATAAGGGGCCAAAGATGTCGCGCTACGAACCTTCCGTGATCGAACCGAAATGGCAGCAGGCCTGGGATGACGCTCAGGTCTTTGAGGCCAAGCGCGACCCGTTGAAGCCGAAGTATTATGTGCTTGAGATGTTCCCCTATCCGTCAGGCCGCATCCACATGGGCCATGTGCGCAACTACACGATGGGCGACGTGGTGGCGCGGACCAAGGCGGCGCAGGGCTATTCCGTGTTGCACCCGATGGGCTGGGACGCCTTCGGGATGCCCGCCGAGAATGCCGCAATGGAACGCGGCGGCCACCCGCGCGACTGGACCGAGGGCAACATCACCGAGATGAAGGCCCAGATGAAGCCTTTGGGGTTGAGCATCGACTGGTCCCGCGAAATCGCCACCTGCCGGCCCGAGTATTACGGCCAGCAGCAGGCGATGTTCATCGACATGATGGAACAGGGTCTGGTCTATCGGAAGAATGCGGTCGTGAACTGGGATCCGGTCGACATGACGGTGCTGGCCAACGAACAGGTGATCGACGGCCGCGGCTGGCGGTCGAACGCTTTGGTCGAACGGCGCGAGTTGACGCAGTGGTTCTTCAAGATCAGCGATTATTCGGGTGAGCTGCTGGAGGCTTTGGATGGCCTGACCCATTGGCCGGAAAAGGTCCGCCTGATGCAGGCGAACTGGATCGGCAAGTCTCAGGGTCTGCAGTTTGCCTTTGATACGGTGGGCGCTCCCGCCGGGTTTGATCGGCTGAAGGTCTATACGACCCGCCCCGATACGCTGATGGGCGCTTCGTTTGCGGCGATCTCGCCGGACCATCCGCTGGCCAAGGCGCTGGAGTCCGACCCCAAGATCGCCGAATTCGTAGCCCGGTGCCGCAAGGGTGGCACCTCGGCGGAAGAGATTGAAACGGCAGAGAAAATCGGCTTCGACACCGGCGTTCGGGTCAAGCATCCGCTGAACCCCGATTGGGAACTGCCCGTCTGGATCGCCAACTTCATCCTGATGGACTACGGCACTGGCGCCATCTTCGGCTGCCCGGCCCATGACGCCCGCGACTTCGAGTTCGCCACCAAGTATCGCCTCGACATCAAGTCGGTCTTCATCGCCGAAGGAGCCGAGGATGCCCCCCTGACCGAAGCCTTCGTGCCGATGAAGTCCGAACCTGTCCACTACGTCCGCGGCTTCTCGGGCGCTGCCGTGCAAACGGGTGATGCCGCCGTTGCTGCAGCCATCGCCCATGCCGAGGCGCATGGCTATGGCAAGGGCGTCACCAACTACCGCCTGCGCGACTGGGGGATTTCCCGCCAACGCTATTGGGGCTGCCCGATCCCGGTGATCCACTGCGAAAGCTGCGGTGTGGTGGCCGAGAAGAAGGAAAATCTGCCCGTCGAACTGCCCTATGACGTGACCTTCGACATCCCTGGCAATCCCTTGGACCGTCACCCGACCTGGCGCAACTGCACCTGCCCGAACTGCAACGCCCCGGCGCGGCGCGAGACGGATACGATGGACACCTTCGTCGACTCGTCCTGGTACTACGCCCGCTTCACCGCGCCCCATGCCAAGACCCCCACGGTGGCCGAGGATGCCGACTACTGGATGAACGTCGACCAGTACATCGGCGGGATCGAGCATGCGATTCTGCACCTGCTCTACTCGCGCTTCTTTGCTCGGGCGATGTTCAAGACCGGCCACCTGCCCGCGAAGGCGATCGAGCCGTTCAATGCGCTCTTTACCCAAGGCATGGTGACGCACGAGATCTACAAGACCACCGACGCCAATGGCCGTCCGGTGTACCATTTGCCCGAAGAAGTAACCTTCGTGACGGCCGGCTCCGAAAAGATCAGAACCGTACTCTGGAAAGATGTCTTTCCGGAAGGTCGAGGGAATTTGTCCGATCTGGAGGTGGTCAAACCTCTGCTTGACTATGCCGTTAAGCCCACCAATCGCTTTGTCGAAGTGATCCCCTCGGCCAAGATGTCGAAATCCAAGAAGAATGTCGTTGACCCGATGAACATCATCGCGGCCTTTGGCGCAGATACGGCGCGTTGGTTCGTCATGTCCGACTCGCCGCCGGAGCGGGATGTGGAATGGACGGCCTCGGGCGCGGAGGCAACCTTCAAGCATCTGTCGCGGGTCTGGGCTTTGTGTTCCCGCATCGGCGAGATGCCTGCGGACCACAAGGGCGAGGGCGATGACGAGTTGCTCCGCGCCACCCACAAGGCGATTGCGGAAGTGACGGCGGGGATCGAGGGCTTTGCCTTCAACAAGGCCATCGCCAAACTTTACGAATTCACCAATGCGATTGCGCGGTCTTCCGCCTCGACCCAAGTGCTGCAAGAGGCCATCCGTACGCTGGCCAAGCTGATGTCGCCGATGACGCCGCATATCGCCGAATCGATCTGGACCTTCCAGGGCGGCGAAGGCCTGTGTGCGCAGGCTCCGTGGCCCAAAGCCGATCCGGCGCTGCTGGTGGACGATACCGTGACCCTGCCGATCCAGATCAACGGCAAGCGGCGGGCGGAAATCAGCGTGCCAAAGGATATGTCACCCGCCGATGTCGAAAAGATTGCACTTGCGAACGAGGATGTGGTTCGCTTCCTTGCCGGGCAGCCGGTCAAGAAGCTGATCGTGGTTCCGGGGCGCATCGTCAATGTCGTGGTCTAGACGCACACTGTTGCTGATGCCCTTGGCGCTCGC
>CANGHD010000109.1 GCA_947453525.1 Paracoccaceae bacterium
CCCCCTGCGGATTAAGGGGGCGCAACCCCATCGAAAGGCCGCCCCATGATCCCGCGCTATTCCCGCCCCGAAATGGTCGCCCTCTGGTCGGCTGAGTCCCGCTTCGACATCTGGTTCCAGATCGAGGCGCATGCCTGCGACGCCATGGCCGCCAATGGCACGATCCCCAAGGCCAATGCGGAAGCCGTCTGGAAAGCCAAGGACGCCACCTTCGACGTGGCCCGGATTGACGAGATCGAAGCGGTCACCAAGCACGACGTCATCGCCTTCCTGACCCACTTGGGCGAGATCATCGGTGCGGATGAAGCGCGCTTCGTCCACCAGGGCATGACCTCCTCCGACGTGCTCGACACGACCTTCAACATCCAGCTTTGCCGCGCGGCCGACCTGCTGCTGGTGGCCCTCGACCGCGTTCTGGCGGCCCTGAAAACCCGCGCCTTCGAACACAAGAACACCGTCCGCATCGGCCGCAGCCACGGCATCCATGCCGAGCCGACCACCATGGGTCTGACCTTCGCCCGCTTTTACGCCGAAATGTCGCGCAACCGCGCCCGCCTTTTGAACGCCCGCGCCGAAGTCGCCACCGGAGCGATTTCCGGCGCGGTCGGCACCTTTGCCAACATCGACCCCTCGGTCGAGGAACATGTCTGCGCCATGATGGGCCTGACACCCGAGACGATCTCGACCCAGGTCATCCCGCGCGACCGCCATGCGATGTACTTCGCCACGCTCGGCGTCATCGCCTCCAGCATCGAAAACGTCGCCACCGAACTGCGCCACATGCAGCGCACCGAAGTGCTGGAGGCGGAAGAGTTCTTCTCCCCGGGCCAGAAGGGCTCCTCCGCCATGCCGCACAAGCGCAATCCGGTCCTGACCGAGAACCTGACCGGCCTCGCCCGCCTCGTCCGTTCTGCCGTGACCCCGGCTTTGGAGAACGTGGCCCTGTGGCACGAACGCGACATAAGCCATTCCTCGGTGGAACGCGCCATCGGCCCGGACACCACGATCACCCTCGACTTCGCCCTGCACCGTCTGGCCGGCGTGATCGAAAAACTGGTGGTCTACCCCGAGAACATGCTGAAGAACATGAACAAGTTCAAAGGCCTGGTCATGTCGCAGCGCGTGCTTCTGGCCCTGACGCAAGCCGGCGTCAGCCGCGAGGACAGCTACCGCCTTGTGCAACGCAACGCGATGAAGGTCTGGGAACAGGGCGCGGATTTCAAGACCGAACTCCTCGCCGACCCCGAGGTCACCGCAGCTCTCTCCCCGGCCGAAATCGAAGAGAAATTTGACCTCGCCTACCACACCAAACACGTCGACACGATCTTCGCCCGCGTGTTTGGCGCCTGACCCAAGCCGCGGTTTCATCTCGGCACGACGGGGCCGTGTCTGCTGCGGCCTCGCCTAAAGCACGAAATCGCTGGCACGCAGGGCAATCAGGCCGCTGAGGCGGATCATGCTGTCGGCCACGCCGTCGCCGTTCACGTCCATCTCGATGAAGGTCTGGCCGCCCGATTGGGAATAATGCAGCTGGCCCGCGACATTCGAGAAGGCAGCGGCGCCAATGAAGGTGAAGGCATCATTGCCGCTTGCGGCGCTGGTCTTGGCGTCGATGGCCGCGAGGTTGATGATGTCGTCGCCTTGGGTGAAATCGGTAATCGTGTCGAAGGTCGAAATCGTCACGCCGGATTGGCCGGGCGTCACAAAGACAAAGACATCGGACCCGGCATTGCCGGCCATGATGTCGCGACCATAGCCGCCAACCAGAGTGTCATCTCCGTCGCCCCCGATCAGCGTGTCGTTGCCGGAATTGCCAAGCAAAGTATCATCGCCGTCATCCCCGTTGACCAGGTCATTGCCATTGCCGCCGAGCAACCGGTCATTCCCCAGATCGCCCGACAGCGCATCGTTGCCCTCCAGCCCGACCAGCCGGTTGTCGCCCGGATTGCCCTGCAGGACATTGCCCGTGGCATTTCCGAATCCGCGATAGTCGCCGGTACCTAGCAGGGTCAGGTTCTCGACATTGGCAGCAAGCCGGAACGAGACGGCGGCATTGACCGTATCAACCTCGCCAACGGTTGCGGCTTCGGATATGTTCAGTTGCGCGTCATCGGTGAAATAGGTGTCATTGCCCCCGCCGCCATAGACCGTGCCATGGATCACCGCACCGCGCCCGTCGAACGTGTCCGCGCCGTAGCTCAGAATGACATCGCCATTTACCGTACCGCCGCGCCCATCGAAAAGGTCATCCTGACCACCCAGAACGACAGCGCCATTCATCGTGCCGGAATTGCGCAGGTAGGACACGCCGGCCCCGCCGATGTAGCTGTACGTCCCACCCGTAATGGTGCCGGCGTTGGACAGGAACGTGGCATCCGTGGCAAGGCTGGCTGACGTCTGCACGCCTGCAAAGGTTGCTGTGATCGTCCCGCTGGTGTCGATGGTTGTGTTGCCGGCGGCGTAAATCCCCGCATTGGCGCCGAACGACAGGTTGCCCAAAGCTTCGATCAGGCCATGGTTCGTAATGGCGGCCGTCCCGCCCGCAACCTCGATGGCATGACCGTTGTGCGACCGGATGGTGCCGTCGTTCGAGACCTCATCAAGATTTCCAGAGGCCTTATTCATGGCGACGGCTACGCCTGCAGCCGTGATCGTGCCGAAGTTGGCAATGGAATCGCCTCCCAAGGACTCGATGCCATCGACACGGGCCGAGACCGACCCCTTGTTGATGAAGTCGACCCCTCCATCGAAAGACAGGCAGCTGACAAAGCTGGTTCCGAAAAAGACACCGCCGGCTTCGATGGTCATGGTCGCACTGGCAGCGAAGCCGAATGACACCATCCCGACATAGCCAGCCAAATCGAACGTCACATCTTTGAAGGCGGCAAAAACGAGATGTTCAAAGGCCCCAATGACGGCACCATTCTTGCTGACGATTATAGAATCGTTGGACCTGACATTGCTGAAGACATTGGGGTCACTTACGGTGCCGTCGACGACTACATCTGTCATTTTGCGTCCTTCCGTCGAATGGTCAAATGGTGAAATCTGCGGTTTGCGGACCGGGGCCTTGGGGTGCCAAAGCTCGACCGGCCTGCGGTTATGACTGTGTCGCCAAGGGTCTTGCCGCGCGATCCGGCTCCGCAGCACAGAAGCGTCGGGCGTCGAGGGCTGCAATCCTGGGCACCTTACCCAGAGGCCGCTGATTCTGGTCAAGGTTTCCGCAAAACTGGGCCAAAGGCCGCGGGATTTGGCCGAAAAGCTTGCTCCCGGATGGAAAACCTTGGCCATGTCTCTGGCAAATCCCGCGTCTTCACCTCGACTTAACCCCGATCAGCGCAACGTAACCTCATCTGAAGAATCGGAGGCGTGATGGCGTTCAACCCCGCGATGCTGGCCAGTCTGTCCAATCCGGACGCATTCAACGCGCCCATGGTGCCGGGCGACACCCTGCCCGCAATCCGCCCGCGCGAGAAGGCCGCGATCATCGTGCGGCTTTTGCTGGCCGAGGGTGCTCCGATCAAGCTGGCCGCGTTGCCGGAAGGGATCCAGACTGCCCTTGCCCAACAGATGGGCCAGATGCGCCGGGTCAGCCGCGACACGCTGCGCGTCGTGGTGGATGAGTTTCTGGCCGAGATGGAACAGGTCGGCCTGTCCTTCCCCGGCGGGCTGGAGGGGGCGCTGACCATCATGGACGGCCATCTGTCCGCCAATGCCGCCAGCCGCTTGCGCCGGATGTCGGGCGGCAATTCCTCGATCGACCCGTGGGAGCGGATCAATGCCCTCACCCTCGACCGCATCCTGCCCGTGCTGGAGGAGGAAAGCGTCGAGGTCTGCGCCGTCGTTCTGTCGAAGCTGCCCGTACCCCGCGCGGCCGATCTCTTGTCAAAACTTCCCGGGGAACGGGCGCGGCAGGTGGCCTATGCCGTATCCCTGACCGGCAATGTCGACCCCGACACCGTGCAGCGCATCGGCATGTCGCTGGCCGTGCAACTGGACAGCCAGCCGCTCAAGGCCTTTGACGCCGGTCCCGGTGAACGGGTGGGGGCGATCCTCAACATTGCGGCGGCCTCGACCCGCGACGACGTGATGAAAGGCCTTCTGGAAGCCGACGCCGAGTTTGCCGAGGTCGTGCGCAAGAACATCTTCACCTTCGAACATATCAAGGCCAAGCTTTCGCCGCGCGACGTGCCAAAGGTGATCCGGATCATCGATCAGGTGTCGCTGGTCACCGCGCTGGGTTTTGCCCTGTCCAACCCCGATCTGGAGCCTTCGGCGGACCATATCCTGGTCAATCTGTCGCAGCGCATGACCCAATCCCTGCGCGAGGAAATCAGCGCGCGCGGCAAGATCAAGGAGAAGGACGCCGAAGAGGCGATGGGCACCATCGTCATGGCCATCCGTCAGTTGGAAGGCAGCGGCGAAATCGTGCTGATCCAGCCCGAGGAATGAGGCTGCGGGGCCATCAGCTTGCAGAACGTCCGCACGAAAGGGCAGAAGACGCCGGCCAGGCCCGCGTCAATCGCGTCAGAAATCTTGACCGCAGGGTAAAGAATGACGGGGCATCCCTTGCACTGCGCCGTCTGCCTGCCTAAAAAGCCCGTCCAACGTCAGAGGACGCTCCCCGTGACCAAGTTGACCGCCGCGGCCACCAGCAAGGGCATCCTGTTTCTGGCCTTCGCCATCTTCTGCTTCACCGCGATGGATGCGCTGGCCAAGCATCTGGTCTCGATTTACCCCACAATCGAGGTGGTCTGGGCGCGCAACGTCGGGCAATTGGGATTCGTGCTGTTGTACCTTGGGCCGCGCCTGAAACAGGCGGTCAGGACCAGGCTGCCGGGATGGCACGTCCTGCGATCTCTCACCCAATTGGGCGCTACGGCGTTCTTCTTCGTCTCGCTGAACTACATCGGGCTGGCCGAGGCCACCGCATTGGCCGACATCAACCCGATCCTGATCACCCTGGGTGCCGCGCTGTTCCTTGGCGAGAGGATGAGCCCGGCCCGCCTTGTTGGTGTGATTGTAGCGGCAGTCGGCGCGGTGATTGTGATCCGCCCCGGCATGGGTGTGTTCAGCGCAGCGGCCCTCCTGCCGTTGATCTGCGCGGTGTCTTATGCGGGCAATATGCTGCTGACCCGCCATGTCGGCTCGCAGGAAAGCCCTTGGGCCTCGATGTTCTATGCGGCCGCCTTCGGGTCCATCGTGACCTCGGCCATCCTGCCCTTTTCGTGGCAGGCGATCCGCTTGTCCGACCTGCCGCTGTTCGCGCTGCTGGGCGGGCTTGGGGCCATAGCACAGCTTTTCACCATCCGGGCCTACTCGATGGCCGAGGCGGCGGCGCTGGCACCCTTCGGCTATCTGGACATGGTCTTCGCGATTTTCTGGTCCATTGCCGCCTTCGCGTCCTGGCCGGATCATTTTACCCTGCTGGGCGCGCTTGTGATCGCCTTGGCGGGACTTTATGTCTGGCGGCAGGAAAGGATGGCGTCTTTGGCTGCAAGGCCGGCGCTGTAAAGGCTTTCGTTGAAGAATACCGCCAAGCCTATGTTTCAGCCTGTCGCATGGCTGCAGAATCTGGTCTTGACCGGTATGATTGGTGTGCTGCGCGCCCTGCCCTATCGCTGGCGAATTCCCGTCGGCGGCTGGCTGATGCGGGTACTGGTCGCGCCGCTGGCAGGCTATGGTGACAGGGTGCGCGCCAATCTGGCGCTGATCTGGCCCGAATTGCCCAAAGACCGTGTCACCCGGATCATCCGCGGGGTCTGCGATAACGCAGGCCGCACCTTGGCCGAGCTTTACTCTCCCAAGGAGTTCAAGGCCTTGGTCGCCGATGCTCGCGTGATTGGCCCGGGCCTAGACCCGATCTTGCGCGCGCAGGCCGAGGGGCGCGGGGTGATCCTGATCTCGGGCCATTTTGGCAACCATGACATTGCGCGGGCGGTTCTGGCGTCCAAAGGCCTCAGGGTCGCAGCGCTTTATCGCCCACAAAGCAACGCCTATTTCGACGTGCATTTCGCCGCCACGATCCGCGCCATTTCCGAACCGCTGTTTGCGCGAGGGCGACGCGGCCTGGGGGAACTGGTGACGCATCTGCGCAAGGGCGGCGTCGTGGGGATGCTGATCGACCAGCATTTCTCTTCCGGCGCGCCGCTCGATTTTCTGGGGCGCCCCGCCATGACGTCGCTGTCAGCGGCGGAAATGGCCCTGAAATACAACTGCCTGCTGGTGCCCGTCTACGGCATCCGCCTGCCCGACGGGTTGCATTTTGACCTTTTGGTGGAAGACCCGATCCTGCACAGCGACGCGCGGACCATGACCCAGGCGCTGAATGACAGTCTGGCGGCGCAGGTCCGCCTGCGTCCCGAACAGTGGTTCTGGGTGCATCGCCGCTGGAAGGGCTCTACTTGACCTGAGCCGCCGCGAAGATCTTTCCCGGACCTTCGGCCTGCAGGATCACCACCACCGGGTCCTCGCCGTCAACCGGTGCCGTCAGGTGCAAATCGGTCTGCCCGTCCCACAGGGTCAACTGCGACCAGCTTGTCACGACATTGGCATAGTCAAGCACCCGTCCCGCATTCTCGCCATAGTCGATCTGAACCGAGGCCAGGGGGTGATAGCGCACCAGTTGCACGCGCAAAGGCGCCTCCAGCGGCGGATTGGCCTGAGCTGCGATCATCAGATCCTGACCGTGCCGCATCAGTTGCAAGGCGACCATCGGGCTTGCCTCTTGGTGGCGGCGTATGGCGGCTTCGACCATGGCGGGGTCTGTGCCCTCGACCTGATCCACGCCGCCGACGATCATCTGTGGCGTGTAGATCGTGTTCGACTTCGCCGCATGGGCATAGGCCTTCTGGCGCGCCGTGAATTTCGGATTGCCGAACTTGTCGGTCCAGCCGATGTAGTCCCAGTAATCAACATGCAAAGCCAGCGCGATCACCCCCGGCTCGACTGCCAGTTTGCGCAGATATTCGTCGGCCGGCGGGCAGGACGAACAGCCTTGCGAGGTGTAAAGCTCGACCACGGTCCCCGAAGCGGTTCCCTGATCTTGCGCATAGACCGCTTGTCCGCCCGCAACCCAAAGGCCTGCGACGGCACTGATGACCTGACTTCTCATGGCAAATATCCCCTTTGCCTTGTAATCAGTATTGAAAACCACCGACAAGCGCCAATCAAGGTTTTGCGATTGTTCCGGCGCGGCCTCTCACGGCCCTGTGGATTTCACGCCGCAAAGGCACTGGATTTTCGGCATACAATTGCATACAATTCGACCCGAGCCCGATTGATTCCTTGCCCGCCCTGCCGCAATGCGGCAAAAGACTCCCGAACGTCGCCATAGGAGGCCCCTGATGACCGTCACCGTCGGACATGACAGCGCAAAGACCCGCACCAGCCTCACCGCTGGCGGATCGACCATCGCGTATTACTCCATTCCCGCGGCCCAGGCCGCCGGGCTTGGCGACTTCTCTCAACTGCCCGCCGCGCTGAAGGTGGTGCTGGAGAACATGCTCCGGTTCGAGGACGGCAAGACCGTGACCGTCGAGGACATCAAGGCCTTCGCCGCATGGGCCACACTTGGCGGCAGGAACCCGCGCGAGATTGCCTACCGCCCGGCCCGCGTCCTGATGCAGGATTTCACCGGGGTTCCGGCCGTGGTTGACCTTGCCGCGATGCGCGACGGCATTCTTGGCCTTCACGGTTCTGCCGCGAAGATCAACCCCTTGGTGCCGGTGGACCTTGTCATCGACCACTCGGTCATGATCGACGAATTCGGCACCCCTCGTGCCTTCCAGGCCAACGTCGACCGCGAATATGAACGCAATCTGGAGCGGTATGTCTTCCTGAAATGGGGTCAGAAAGCGTTCAACAACTTCCGCGTCGTGCCGCCGGGCACCGGGATTTGCCATCAGGTCAATCTGGAATACCTCGCGCAAACCGTCTGGACCGACACGGACCAGAACGGCGTTGAAGTCGCCTATCCTGACACGCTCGTTGGCACCGACTCGCATACGACGATGGTCAACGGTCTGGCCGTTCTGGGCTGGGGCGTGGGCGGCATCGAGGCCGAGGCTGCGATGCTGGGCCAGCCCGTGTCGATGCTGATTCCCGAAGTTGTCGGCTTCAAGCTGACGGGCACGATGATGGAGGGCACCACCGCCACGGACCTCGTGCTGAAAGTCGTTCAAATGCTGCGCAAACATGGCGTAGTGAACAAGTTCGTCGAATTTTACGGAGAAGGTCTGGATCACCTGCCTCTGGCGGACCGCGCCACCATCGCCAACATGGCCCCGGAATACGGTGCCACCTGCGGCTTCTTCCCGATCGACAATGAGACGATCCGCTACCTGCGCAACACCGGCCGCGACGAGGCCCGGATTGCCTTGGTCGAGTCCTATGCCAAGGCGAACGGCATGTGGCGCGGCGCGGATTATGCGCCGATCTACACCTCGACCCTGCATCTCGACATGGGGACCATCGTTCCCGCCATCTCCGGCCCGAAGCGTCCGCAGGATTACACGCCGCTGACCGACGCGGCGTCCGGCTTCTACAAGACCGTGGCGCAGTATCGCGGCATGGATGCCAGCGCTGCCGCCAAAGTCATGGCCTCGGAAGGCGACACGCTGGTTGAGACCAAGGACGCCCGCAAATCCGTCAAGGTTGCCGGCAAGGACTATATGCTGGGCGACGGTGCTGTGGTGATTGCGTCCATCACCTCCTGCACCAACACGTCCAACCCCTATGTCATGATCGGCGCGGGCCTCGTCGCTCGCAAAGCCCGCGCCTTGGGCCTGAAAGCCAAGCCTTGGGTGAAAACCTCCCTCGCCCCCGGCTCTCAGGTCGTCAGCGAGTATCTTGAGGCAGCAGGCCTGCAGGAAGACCTTGACGCCGTGGGCTTCAACCTTGTGGGCTACGGCTGCACCACCTGCATCGGCAACTCGGGCCCCTTGGACCCCGCGATCTCCGCTGCCATCGGCGAGGGCGATCTGGTGGCAACGGCAGTGCTGTCAGGCAATCGCAACTTCGAGGGCCGCATTTCCCCCGACGTCCGCGCCAACTACCTGGCCTCGCCGCCGCTGGTGGTGGCCTATGCCTTGGCCGGTGATCTGAACATCGACCTGACTTCGGAACCCCTTGGCATTGGCACCGATGGCCCGGTCTACCTCAAGGACATCTGGCCGACGAACAAGGAAATCTCTGATCTTGTCGAGGCGACCGTCACGCGCGCCGCCTTCCTGAAGAAATACGCCGATGTCTTCAAGGGCGACGCCAAATGGCAGGCCGTCAAGATCACCGATTCCGAGGTTTACGACTGGCCGCCGACCTCGACCTATATCCAGAACCCGCCCTACTTCCGCGGCATGTCGCAGACCCCGGGCGTGATCAAGAACATCGAAGGCGCACGCATCCTCGCCGTCTTGGGCGATATGATCACCACCGACCACATCTCGCCCGCAGGTTCGTTCAAAGCCTCAACTCCGGCTGGCAAGTATCTGGCGGAACGCCAAGTTCCGGTCAGCGAGTTCAACTCCTACGGCTCGCGCCGCGGCAACCATGAAGTCATGATGCGCGGCACCTTCGCCAATATCCGCATCAAGAACGAGATGCTGGACGGCGTGGAAGGCGGCTACACCAAGGGTCCGGACGGCGCGCAAACCTCGATCTTCGACGCCTCGATGGCCTATCAGGCGGCTGGCACGCCCTTGGTGATCTTCGGCGGCATCGAATACGGCGCGGGTTCGTCGCGCGACTGGGCGGCCAAGGGCACAGCCCTTCTGGGCGTCAAGGCGGTCATTGCCGAGTCGTTCGAACGCATCCACCGCTCCAACCTCGTCGGCATGGGCGTCATCCCCTTCGAGTTCACCGAAGGTGCCACCCGCAAGTCGCTCGGCCTGAAGGGCGATGAAGTCATAGCCATCGAGGGTCTGGACGGCGATCTGAAGCCCCTGTCCGAAGTGCCCTGCCACATCACCTATGCCGATGGCACCACCAAGACGATCCTGATCAAGTGCCGCATCGATACGGAAATCGAGATCGAATATGTCGAACACGGCGGCGTGCTGCATTATGTGCTGCGCGATCTGGCCAAGGCCTGATCCGCTGACACGACGATCAAAGGCCCGGAAATATTCCGGGCCTTTGATCTGCATTAAGGCCTTGTTTACCTTGCGCTGTCATCCTGAGGTTGTTCTTTGGAGGAGACGCATGACCACCCGCTTCCCGCAACTCGCCCCGCCCGAAAAATCCAATTCCAGACGGCGCGCGATGGCCAAGGCGCTGCCCGCCCCCAGCCTGCGCTGGCTGGATGCGGTGATCTTCGGCCTTGTCGTTCTGATCCTGCGGCAGTTCTGACCGGGCCTAGCCTTTCGTGACATCGGCCCCGTACAGCCAGTCAAACCGCGACAGTGCCAGTCCGGGCGCCAGCGCGCCGCCGAGTTTCAATCCAAGATGCGCCAGCCCGCGCAAAGGCCCGCTCAGATGATAGGCCTTGGCATTGGCAGTGGCAGCCGCCACAATCCGCGTGCAGCGCGGTTTGCGCGCCGCCTCATAGGCGGCCAATCCCGCCGCCAATCCATCTGTACCTGCCAGACTGGCCGCCAGAACCCAGGCATCCTCCAGCGCCATGCAGGCACCTTGCGCCAGAAACGGCAGCGTCGGATGGGCGGCATCGCCGAGGATCGCCACGCCGCCCTCGGGCAAAGCCTTCTGCCAGACCCGCGCCACCTCATGGCGGAACAGACCCCAGAGCCAAACATCCTCGACCTGGTCCAACCAGCCCCTTACCCGGGGCGAGAATCCTTCAAAAGCCAGCCGCAGGTCCATCGGATCGTCGCGCAGCGACCAGCCCTCCTCCACCCAAGTGGGCCGCTCCTCCACCGCCACGATGTTGCGCAAGGCGCCGCCCCGCAGCGGATAGCTGACCAGATGCCGCCCCGGCCCCATGTGAACCTCGGCCAGATCCGGCCCGCCATCACCCGCGATCAGCCCCCGCCACGCCACCTGCCGCGTGAAGAACGGGGCCGAGGCGCCATTCAACGCCGCCCGCGCCACCGAGTGCAACCCATCCGCGCCAATCAGCAGGCCCGCCTCCTCGTGGCCCGTCTCCAGCATCAGGACTGGCCGCATACCGTCCAAGGAAACCGAGGCCGCATGGCTCAAAAACCGCAGCTCGACCCCCGCCTCCTCCGCGCCCTTCAACAAAAGTCCAATCAAATCCGCCCGATGCACGAAATGATAGCCCTGCTCCGGCCTGAGCCGCGCCACCTCCAGCCGGGTAACCACCTCCCCCGTAAGCCCGTCGCACAACGCCACGGCCTGCGCCCGGACCGAGGCCGCCTCCAGCGCGTCCCCCAATCCCAAGGCCTTCAGCACGACCGCCCCGTTGGGCGAGATTTGCAATCCCGCCCCCACGTCGCGCACCGCATCCGCCTGCTCCAGCACCGTCACGCGGGCGCCCCGCAGCGCCAATGCCCGCGCCACCGCAAGCCCGGCGACCCCAGAACCCAGCACTGTCACCCGTTGACCGATCAGACTCATCTTGCGTCTCGCTCTCTGCAAATATCCGCAGGGGGGTCTGGGGGGGCGGCAGCCGCCCCAGCCGGGGCCTCCGCGCGCCCCCCGCCGAAATGAAAACACCGGACCCTCAGGCCCGGTGCAGGTCTTTTCCGACGCGATCCGCCAAGCGGCCCCATCACCGCACTCACTCTTCGCGGTGCACCTTCTCGCGGCGTTCGTGCTTTTCCTGCGCTTCCAGCGTCATTGTGGCAATCGGACGCGCGTCCAGCCGCTTCAGGCTGATCGGTTCCCCGGACACTTCGCAGTAGCCATATTCGCCATTCTCGATGCGCCGGAGGGCCGAGTCGATCTTGGCCACCAGCTTGCGCTGCCGGTCCCGCGTGCGCAGTTCCAGCGCCCGGTCGGTTTCCTCGGAGGCGCGGTCGGCGAGGTCCGGCACCGAGCGCGCCGAGTCCTGCAGATTGTCGATCGTTTCAGCGCTTTGGTCCAAGAGTTCCTGCTTCCAGACGATCAGTTTGCGGCGGAAATATTCCAGCTGCCGATCATTCATGAAAGGCTCGTCTTCGGCCGGGCGGTAATCTTCGGGCAGGAAGATTTCGGCTTTCATCTCAGCACTCTCCTATTCCAGGCGGCTCCGACGGGCTGACTGCAGGGGGCAGGCCTTCGGGCTGTCCTGTTCGCGGTTCCTCTAGCCGAAAGGTTTCAGCTTGTCACTAGCCGTTGCGACAAATTCGCCCGTGCTTTAGGGTTTCGTTAAAATGTCCAGCAGAGGCTTGAGATGACAGTAAAATTCGCCACAACCGCTGGTTATGTGGTGCCAGAGGATCTGGCCCTGGCCGTCAACGCCGCCGTGGCCCTTGGCCGCCCGCTTCTGGTCAAGGGCGAACCCGGCACCGGCAAAACCGAACTGGCGCGCCAAGTGGCGGCCTCTCTCGACATGGACCTGATCGAGTGGCACGTCAAATCCACCACCAAAGCGCAGCAGGGTCTCTACGAATACGACGCCGTGGCCCGCCTGCGCGACGGCCAGTTGGGCGAGGCGCGGGTGCATGACGTGGCCAACTACATCAAGCCCGGCAAGCTCTGGCAGGCCTTCACCTCCTCCGCACGCGTCGTCCTGCTGATTGACGAGATCGACAAGGCCGACATCGAGTTTCCGAATGACCTGCTGCAGGAACTCGACCGGATGGAGTTCCATGTCTACGAGACCGGCCAGACCATCCGCGCCAC
>CANGHD010000110.1 GCA_947453525.1 Paracoccaceae bacterium
ACGGATGCAAGGTTTCCTGCGTTTTGGGAAACTGTCAATCTGTGGGATAGAAGGTCTGGCAGAGCCCCGACATTCGGCCGCTAAGGTCATGTCGAACGATCAGCGCACGGTTTATATGATACAGAATGTTGCGGGCAAGTTACGGGGGTTGTGCACCCCCGAGACCAAAATACGAAAATATATCAGAGACTTAAATGTTGAGCGTTTCGCTTGGCGATAGGCAAGCGCAAAACGAGTCAAGGCTGGGCCAATGTTTGATGAGTCCCCCCTGAAGAGCGGGGCGTTTTTGCGTTGTGGAACATCAGAAGTGGCCTGCCAACATCATGCCATGATCGAGTTCCGCACCCTTCTCACAGACAATCCAGACCTCGCGCAGGCGCTACGGTTTGATCGGTACCACCGAATGCTGCAGCACTTGGTTGATAGCCCGAGGCCCGATCTTGACATGTCGAACACCAAACCCCCGCGAAACCTGACCCCGGTGCTTTGCCAGCGGCTGCAGCGCGAGATGCTGAAGGCCTACCAAGAGGTCGCTGCCCGCCATAGTCTCGTGATCAAGACACAAGACCGCACTGGCGTGGACCTGCGGTGGGGTTTCGATGCAACCTTCCGTGTGTCCATCCCTCTGTCAGACGGCACCGCTCTCGACCCGGAAAGGCTGCGCTTTGAGGCGCTTGCTGAGGCATTCTGAATGTCACCAAGCGATTACAGCCGTCAGTTCAGCGCGGGGCGCGAAGTGTTCAGGATAGCGGGCATCGACCCCCGCCGCCCAAGGTGTCCGATTTCTGCGGAACGAATTCCAGACGGGCAGGGATTCAAGTTCACCTCCGACCAGGTCGCTCTGCTGTTGCACAAAAGGATGAGGGACGTGACGCCCAAGGGTCGGTGACGATGTGTTCGGCCCTAGCGATGGCCAAGCTGCTCGCAGCTTGATTGCGTGCGTTGATTTCTGCTGAGAAGTCTGCGGCGGAAGACCTGGATCAACGGGACTGATCGTTGGGATGCCTTCGCGCCGCATGGATTTCACAGATTGAAATCTCCCTCTGACAGGGTCACGACCCCTCTTACGGCGATCTCGAAATCAGCCAGGGTATCGCCGTTCACGTTGCCCGAAAGAACGCCATCGGCAAATCGAAGCACACCCGGCACGCCGGCGACAAATTCCTGCGCACCGATGAATTTGAAGGATTGAACGCCGTCGGTCAGGATGTCCGCATCGAAGAGCAACTCGATCTTGTCCAAACCCGTATGGAAATCGAGGATCACGTCGCGCCGCTCTGGTGTGCTTTCGTTTGCAGACTGAAAGATGAAGGTGTCTGCCCCGCGTCCACCCGTCAGGGTATCTGCACCCAGACCGCCGACGAGTTCATCGGCACCACCTCGGCCCGACAGCTTGTTGCCAATGTCGGACCCGAGCAGGCGGTCATCGCCGCGGCCACCTTCGGCATCCTCGCAGCCAGAGATGATGTCGATGCCGCCCCCGCCCGTGTTCTGTGCCAAATTGATCCCAAGGTTCACTACAACGGCCGCCGCCGTATGGGCATAGCTGACCTGATCGCGTCCGGCCGCACCCGACAAAAGGTCGTTACCCGCGCCGCCCGTCAGGGTATCGTTGCCCACGCCGCCGTAAAGGCTGTCATTGCCCGCGCGACCGTCCAAGCCGTCGTCGCCCTTGCTGCCATACAGCCGGTTCCCCACGGCGCTGCCGTAGACCAAGTCCTGCCCCACCGTAGCCATGAGGTCCTCGATCCCGGCAATCCGGTCGGCCGAAACGCCCGTGACTTGCCGGGTCGTGAGCGCAAGGTCCACCAGGATGCCATCCTGCGCGAATGCGTAATCATATCGCAAGACGTCGCGTGCGCCCGTGCCGCCGTAGTAGTCATTGCTGCCCTTGTCAGCCACCAGAGTGTCATTTCCCGCGCCGCCGATCAGGGTGTCATCCGTGCCGGCCGAGGATGGATCGTCCGGTCGTGGGGCGTAGATATCGGCACACAGAAGGTCGTTCCCAGTGCCGCCGTCCAGCTCGTCGCCGCCGCCTTCGCCGACGAGCGTGTCATTGCCCACACCACCCGACAACGTGTCGGAAGCGCCGTCGTCAGCACTTGAGTCAGTAATAAGCCCGTCGTCGCCATAGATGAAGTCGTTGCCGCTGCCGCCGGCCAGATCATCAGCACCATTGTCGCCGAAAACCGCGTCATCGCCGTCATCGCCGTTGACCACGTCATCGCTCGACCCGCCGTAAAGCTGATCTGCGCCCGCTCCGCCCCAAAGGCTGTCAGTTCCGCCGTAGCCGGTGAGAAAATCGTTGCCGTCGCCGCTATACAATCTGTCGCGGCCCTGATTTGTGCTGAAATCGCCGTCAAGGGTGTCGTCACCAAGACCGCCGATCAGCACATCGTTGCCTTTGTCGCCCAAGAGCTGATCATTGCCGGTGCCGCCGTGAAGGCTGTCGTTGCCAGTTCCTCCGCCGAGACTATCGTTGCCTGCGCCGCCGAACAGGCCGTCGTTGCCGGTTTCGCCGATGTAGTCGCCGGTCAGCTGATCGTCGCCCTCACCGCCGAACAACCGGTCGTCGCCGTTGCCGCCCTTTATCCCGTCATTGCCGGTGTCGCCGTAGACATTGTCGTTGCCGGCATCGCCGTTGAGGTCGTCAGTCGCGCTGCCGCCATAAATGACGTCATTGTCGTTGCCGCCATACACAAGGTCGGTTCCACCACCGGCCCTGATCGTGTCGGCAAGCTCAATTCCGGTGATCAGATCAAACTCATTCGTCCCGATCAGCACGTCTCTTTTCGGTATCCCGCCTGCGTCGCCTGAAATAACGGCCATGAACCCCTCCACCCACTACAAACCGGCATTCAGAATCAGACAACTTGCCGTTGCGGTCAAGCGCAGGCTTTCGGTCATCGCTTAGTCACTTTGGTGCGGATTCGGACGCAGGTCGTCGTGGTGTCGAGGAAGCCGAAGCGGCTTTCGGTGGTCGTGTGGAAATGATTGGTGGGGAGATCAGGCGGCACCTGAGCGATGCTAATATCGGCGCCTCCTGACAGACAGGCGGGACGCGCGGAACTGGTGGCGGCTGCGATGGTCGTGCAGGCTTGACCGGGGATAGGCGTTTCCCCTTCTTTGGCAAATGTGGATCAGTGCACGAACCGGCGTGGCGGCGGACAGTGTCTCCAGCAGAGAGAATTTCCGCCCCTGCTGCCGATCTGGCGTGGGGCGGTGACGCAATTCGTCCCGCCCGACCCCGACATGGCGGTTGTCACGCGTTCGATGACGCCCAGATGGAGAATAATCGTGACCACAGTGTTGAAATCGAACACGAGTCCGTCTCAGCCGGCAAAATCCAAGCCGGCAAATGACCGTGGTGATGTGACGCGGATGCAGGCTTTGGTCTATGCCGGAACCGGCCAGATCAAGCTGCAGGATTGCCCCAAGCCCAGCGTCACCGCCCCCGGCGATGCCATCGTGCGGGTCACGCAGACCACGATCTGCGGAACGGACCTGCATATCCTGAAAGGCGATGTGCCAACGGCGACCGAAGGCCGCATCCTCGGCCATGAAGGCGTCGGCGTGGTGGACAGCGTGGGCGCTGCGGTCACCTCGTTCAAGCCGGGAGACCATGTTCTGATCTCTTGCGTCAGCGCCTGTGGCACCTGCAGCTTTTGCCGCAAGCAGATGTATTCGCATTGCACCACGGGCGGCTGGATCCTTGGCAACTCGATCGACGGGACCCAGGCCGAGTATGTCCGCACGCCGCACGCGGACATGAGCCTCTATCACATCCCCAAAGGCGCCAATGAAGAGGCGCTGGTGATGCTGAGTGACATCCTTCCCACCGGCTTTGAATGCGGCGTGCTGAACGGCAAGGTGCAGCCCGGCTGTTCGGTCGCCATCGTGGGCGCGGGGCCGGTCGGACTGGCGGCCTTGCTGACTGCGCAGTTCTACTCTCCGGGGCAGATCATCATGATCGACCTTGACGAAAATCGCCTGGCCATCGCCCGCAAGTTCGGCGCCACCGATACCGTCAACTCCGCCGACGGCAAGGCGGTGGAGGCGGTGATGAAGCTGACCGACGGCGCCGGCGTCGATACCGCCATCGAGGCGGTCGGCATCCCGGCGACCTTCGAGCTTTGCGAAAAGCTGGTGGCGGCCGGGGGCACCATCGCCAATGTCGGTGTCCACGGCAAACCCGTATCCCTGCATCTGGAAAGCCTGTGGGACCGCAACATTGCCATAACCACGCGTCTGGTCGATACGGCGACCATTCCCATGCTGTTCAAGACGGTGGCGGCGAAAAAGATCGACCCGACCCTGCTGATCACCCACCACTTCACGCTGGCGGAGGGTGAGAAGGCTTACGAGACCTTCGGCAATGCCGCCAAGACCAAGGCGCTCAAGGTCATCATCACGACCTGACCTCCCGGGACTGATCCGGCAACCCGGATTTGAACACCCTGATCGGGCCGGCGTGGGTGAAAGCCCGCGCCTTGTCCAAAGTTCCTGCAAACTCCCTTATGCGCAATCGTGAAAGGAGGCACCTATGAACACGCTCAAGGCTCACAAGGCGCAAGCTGTGCGTGTTTGGTTCATCCAGCACGGACCGGGCTGCTGAGGTCGCCGAGATCTCTAGCGCCATCGTCGCACATCCGGTTCATGGCCCAAAGCGACGGAGTGGCAGCCAGACCAGACTACCAAGCTCGTCGGCAGTGATCACCGAGGAGGTGCCTCCGGAAAGATCATTTTCGACGGCGGATGCACAGCACGGGCGCCCCATAGTGCGGGCGTGAGGGGGTATGCTTTGCTTGGGTCACCGATGGATGCCAGATACCACCATGCGTTACAGGGTGCTTTTCAGGGAGTCTGGCGGGGTATGATGGTTGTGTGCATAGGCGCAGGTGTGCGCGGGCCCGGCGTTCGTGCGCTATGTTCGTGGGGCGACGGTCGACAACTTCATCGTCACTCTGAAGGTCAAGTCGACGAGGTGACCCCGATAGAGCGCGATACACAGAAGGTGTTTGCATCAAGTTCGGGTGTTGTCGGAACGACCGGCCGGATGGGTCGGAATGCGCACGTTGCCCTCCGATCCGGGGTTAACGCATCACGGGGTCTTGAAGCCATGACCGTTATGATCAGCGGGCAAAAGCCAGTTCAACCGCCTGCAACCCGGCCATGGTCAACCCGCTGAGCCGGGAATCGAGAAAATCGGGCCAGCTTGACAGCTTGACCACCATCGTTCCGGTATCCGGCGCCACCATCACCATCTGCCCAAAGACCCCAAAGCAATAGTGCCGGCCCAGCCTGCTGTTCTCGACCCAGAATTGGTTGCGATAGCGGCCTTCGGGCCAATTGCGGTCGCTCTCCGCGTTGAACAGACCGTGGGCGCCGTGGCGAATATCCTGACACCATGCCTCGGGAATGACCTGCCGTCCCTCAACCATGCCATTGTGCAACAGAGCAAGGCCAAACCGCGCCATGTCGCGCAGACTGGCGCTGATCCCGCCGCAGGCCAGCCCGTATCCCGACCGGTCCACCGTGATGCTGGCATCCTCGGCACAGCCCAGCGGCTGCCACAGCCGTTGGGACAGGATTTGCGGCAGGCGTTGACCGGTCACGCGTTCCATCGCATGGGCAAGCACATCCGTTTCGATCGAGCGATAAGCAAAGCGCGTGCCATGCGCCACCTCCGCGACAGTCAGCCCGATGATCTGCTCCCAGATGCAGGTCGGCCAATCCGACGCATCGACGCCCTCCGGGGCAGGCTTCCACCCGGCGGCAGTATCCATCTTTCCCACGTCGCTGTCCGGCTGGGTGTAAGTCTCGCTGAACCGCGTCCCCGAGGTCATGTCGAGCACATGCTGCAGCGTAGCACCCCGCCAGCCCGTGGTCTCCAGCTCCGGCAGGTATTCGGTCATGAGGGCTGCAGGCCGCAGCAACCCTTCCGCCACCAGACTGCCCGCCGCTGCCGAGGTCAAAGATTTCGACACCGACTGCAACAGATGCAGCGTCTGCGCATCCATCCCGTTGTGATAGCTTTCATGCTGGACCTTGCCATCCGCCCAAACCAGCACCGCATCGGTGTAGGTATCGTCCAGCATCTGGCCAAAGGTCATCGCTGTTCCGTCGGGTCCATCATAGCCGAACTCGACCAGCGATCCGGCTGCCTCAGGCCAGGCCGATGCGGTCTGCGCTCGGCGAATGGCCGCCGTCGGCACCACTTCGCGCACATGCTGAAAGGCCCAACGGTTCCACGGCGCCCGGTCCCAGTCCATCATGGGCGGGCGCATCTCGGGCGGTGGCGGGCTGCCCGACATGATGGGCGGCGCAGGATTGGAATTCTTATAGCTGTGCACGGCATCGCCCTCCTGAAACATAACGTCGAACTGAAGGTCTGCGGGTTCGAGGAGGAGTTCAAGACGATAAACCACGCAAAGAAACTGGCTTTGCACCGACGCTCCAGCGATGGGATCTCTCACCCGACGGCACTTTCACCCAAGAGTGGACCTGCACCGGTTCTGTTCCGGTCGGGTGCTCATGTTAGGCGGCCCTTTGTTCGAAGGCCACGGGTGATTTCCAGCCTTGGGCAGAGCGATTTCGGCGCGGGTTGTAGAAGCCGTTGATGTATTCGATGAGGGCGAGTTCGACCTCGCGCCGGGTTTGCCAATTGTGGCGCCAGACCAGTTCGGCCTTCAGCGACTTGAAGAAGCTTTCGACTGCGGAATTGTCGTAACAATTGCCCTTGCCGCTCATCGATGGCGTCAGGCCGTGTTTGCGCAGTAGTTTCTGGTCGTCGTGGGCGCAGTATTGCGAGCCTCGGTCCGTGTGGTGAATGCAGCCTGGCGGCGGTCTGCGGATTGCAATCGCCATGTCCAGTGCGCGTAGAGCAAGATCCTGTTTCATACGGTTGCTGATCGCCCAGCCAACCACTCGGTGCGAAAATAGGTCAAGTACAACCGCCAGATAGACCCACCCTTCACGGGTCCAGACATAAGTGATGTCCCCCGCCCATTTCTGGTTGGGGCCGCTTGTCGCAAAGTCTTGTCGCAGGAGATTCGACGCGATGTTGAAGGCGTGGTCGCTGTCGGTGGTGCGTTTGAACTTGCGGCTGCGGATGACCTGGATGCCGTTCTGGCGCATAACCGCCCGACGCGGCGCCGGCCAACACGAATGCCCAGCTCGTTTAGCTCCTCGGTCATGCGAGGTCTACCGTAGCTGCGAAGGCTCAGCCGGTGCTGATCGCGGATGCGGGCCAGGAGCACCATGTCCCGCCGCTGGCGATGTGACGGAGGCCGGTGCTTCCAGGCATGAAATCCACGCTCGGTCACACCCATCAGGCGGCACAGGTGGCTGCGGGTCAGACTGCCCCGATACTCGGCACTATACTGAAACCTCACGGCTTTTGAGCCGCGAAGAACATCGCCGCGTCCTAAGAAACAGCCACGGCGGCGGGCAACGGTGCCAATTCAACGCCGAATGTCTTGGCGCGTCGCTGTAGGTTTGCCAGGACGCGGGTTCGGTGACGCTCTTCACATTCGGCGGCCCCCGGATCATGATAGGTCATCCCAAAGCGCAGCGTGTTGTAAAACAGGACGGCGATCTTGCGTGCCGTCGCTGTCACAGCCTTCTGCTTGCCTATCCGAGATGACAGCCGCCGATAAAACGCTCCCAAGGCCGTGTCGTTGCGCCCGATGGTCGTGGCCGCCAATCGCAAGAGCGCGGCGGCCCGACTGGAGGAGCGCCGGCTGCGTGATGACAGGAGTTTGCCGCCCGATATCTTGTTGTCCGGTGCCAAACAGAGCCAGGAGGTGAAGTGCTTGGCGGTCTTCCACGCAAGCAAGTCAGTGCCGCAATCTGCGACCAGCTTCAGGGCAAGCGACGGACCAAACCTATGAATCTGGGTGAGATCCGTGCCCAGAACGCCATACAGCGCTGCCCTCACATCGAACGAAGGAGCGTTGACCTGATTGCGTTTGGTCCGCGCCTTTGGCAGCGCAGGGACGTCACGGTGGGCCCTCACGGCCAATGCCGCAACTGCCGCCTCCAGCTTGCGATCACAGTCCTCGATCTTGGTCTGGCAGAAGTCGTAGAGGTCCAGCGATTGGGTCAGGGTGAAGATGTGTTCATCACGGTCATTCCCGACCAGGGCTGCCCTGATCACCTCAATGGTGGAGTGACATCGGATGTCTCGGAAAGCTGCCAGGACCTCGGGGTCGCGCTCGCCGGCGACGATGGCACGGATGATCCGCAAGCCAGTTGCACCGGTGATATCCGAGACGACATGATGCAATTGCAGGTTCACCTCCATCAGGGCCTTCTGCATGTGCTGGATATGGGCAGCAGCATATTCGACCAGCCGTTCCTTCTGACGCAGATAGGCGCGCAGAATGGCGATCTCGGCTTCAGGACGGAAACTGCCGCGCAACAGACCGTAGGAATGTAGCTGCCGCAGCCAGCTTGCGTCACTTACGTCCATCTTGCGACCCGGCACATTCTTGGCGTAGCGCGCATTCACGAGGATCATCTGGAACCCGTGTCCTTTTAGGACCTCGAAGGCAGGGATCCAATAGACCCCAGTGGAGTCCATGGCCACGCTGGTCACGCCACAGGATCTGAACCAGTCCGCCAAATCATGCAGATCCTCGGTGAATGTGCCAAACGCGCGCACCGGCGTGTCACAGGCATCTGGATTGACGGCCGCCATGTGCATGGTCGATCCGATGTCGATGGCTACCGCCCTCGGGTTGACCATCTTGAGTTCCGGGTGGCCGCTGGTCACCAATTTTGTCATGCCACCTCCTCCATTCAAGAAGGAGGGCGTGGGCCAGGCAAGTCCGTCATCTTCCTAACCGGGATCGCCGCTGTCGCAGCGTCACCACTCTCAAGTGCGCATCAGCCAATGTGCCACGTTTTTTAACAGGGTCTGACCCTCCAACAAGCGATCGGCAACTGCGCTCCAAGCCACCGAGGGTAGCACAGGCTGTCTATACTGCGCACAGGCGGGCGGCGACCCGTGACGGTTTTTTAGAATGGCGCGCTCCTCCGTGACCCGAGCCAGATCGCGCTTCAGGCGACGGATCTCATCGGCTTGCGCATCGACCTCCTGAATCACCTTCGCCGGCCGCGAAAACTGCTTTTGCCACGTGTAGATCGACTTGGTGCTGACCCCCAACCGCTCGGCCACCTCGCGCACAGGGTAACCCTGATCCTCGACCTGAGCGACAGCATCGCGCTTGAACTCGTTGCTGTGTCTTGATGCCATATCCAGTCTCCTTCATGGCGATCATCGCTCTCAGAAGACCGGAACGAAACCGGTGCAGGTCCAGTCCTAGAGCGACGCGGCAACTTTCACTTGTTCTCTGACGGCGGCTTCGACCAAAGTGCTGAACGACATCAGGATAGGATCAGACAGATGCGGGCTGTGCGTCTTTACGCCAAGGGTGATTTGCGGGTTGAGCAGATCAAACCGCCAAAGTCTCCGGCCGCTGGAGAAGTGACCCTGGCTGTCCGGGCGGCAGGGATCTGCGGGTCGGATCTGCACAACTACAAGACAGGTGCCTGGATCAGCCGATCCCCCTCGGTGGCCGGGCATGAGTTCACCGGCATCATCACTGCGTTGGGCGAGGGCGTTGATCACGTTGCCCTCGGGGATCGGGTGGTGGTGGACAGTCGCCATGTCTGCGGCATCTGTCCGGCCTGCCGAGCAGGGCGGGGCCAGGTCTGTGAGAAGCTTGGCTTTCTGGGTGAGGTGATTGATGGCGGCTTCGCCGAGGCCGTCACCTTGCCGGGACGCAATGTGCTCATGGCGCCGGAGGGCGTACCAGACCGGCACCTGGCGATGGCCGAGCCTTTGGCAGTGGCACTGCATGCGCTGCACAGGTTGGCGCCTCTGCCCGGCGCGTTGGTGGTCGTGACGGGTTGCGGGCCGATCGGCGGGTTGGTTGCTTTGCTGGCATCCCGTGCGGGGCACCCGATCGTCGTGATCGACCGCAATGAGCGCCGCGCCGCCATAGTGGCTGACGCCACCGGCGGCACGGTAGTGACGCTGGACGCCATCTTGCGGCTTGGGTTCCACTACGGCATCGACACGACCGGCAATGATCAGGTGATCGCTGCCCTCATTGAGGCGATTGGCGGCTGCGGCACGCTGGCGCTGGTTGGCATCGGACGATCGTCTCCCGTTATAGACCCGGTCAAGCTGGTGGAGCGCGAGACCACCTTGGTCGGCTGCCACGCATTCGGTGCTGAACTGGCCGAGATTGTGGCGCTGCTGCCGGCATTCAGCCCTCAGCTTGACGCCTTCATCGCCGAGCAGATCCCGCTGGAGGCGGTGCCGGATGCCTATGCCCGCCATCTGGCCGGTAAGGTGGATGGGCTCAAAACCATCATCCTGTGCGGGTAGTTGCTGGCGCCGAAGCCATTCCCTTAGTGCTGGAAGGCCAGTTCAAGCTACAGGTGCGTCGGTGAAGAGGTTCGGGAACAGCCGCTCGCGGTAGTCGAGCGGGAAGGCCAGGCGCACCGGGGTCTTCGGACTGTCGGACACAAGGAAGCCCAGCCTGACGAGGTCGTTCAGCGTCTTGCGGACCGTTTGAGGGCTGCGGGCCACACGACCTTTTAGGCGTGTCAAGGGCAGTTCAGCCGTGAAGCCGCCAAATTGCCTGCAACTCGACATCATTTTCAAGCTGCCGACGATCTTGGCAGTCCTTGCTTGACAGAATGGTGCCGGCACTGTTTCCTAACAGAAAACAAAATTGCCGGAAGGCAAAGCGGGCAAACGGCCAGCCCTCCAAAGAAGGCCGATGGGAGGGGACATGACGAACCTGGATCAAAGGATCAAGGCCATGCACCGCAGCGATACGCGGATTGCCTGGGCTTTTGTGGTTGGCTTGTGGTGCGCGGTGATTTTCGTGGCGATTGCGACCTGGGATCTGGCCCCGAACGGGACCGCCAGAATCCTGCTGCTGATCGCAGGGGCGGTGATCCTGGTGTTCAACACGGCGGCCATTCTGGCGATGCTGCGGCATTACCGGGAAGACCGCGACTTCATGTATGGGCTGGACATCAAATTCCTTGATGCCGCCCGGGCAGCGCGGAGGTAAGGGCATGGCCAAATACATTCCCCCGGTTCAAAGCAAGGTCAGCCAGTTCATCGACGTCATCGTTCTGATGATCCTGACCTTTGGCGCCCTTTACATCCCGTTGTTCCTTGGTCTGGCGGGTGGCACAAAGACCTCTCCGGAAACGACCGTGGCGCCGACATGGGAAAGTCTGGGCCAGAACGCGACCGAGATCGCCCAGTACAACGCGCTTGGCTTTGCCGACGCGGCAGCGGCGGCCCCCATCATCACGGCACGCTATGACTACGGGTTCTCGCCCGTGGCCCTGATCGCGATGATCGTGGTGATCATCGCCTACTACGCCTTGATGCTGAAATTCTCTGAAACCGAATACCGCGAAGTCATCGCGGAAAAATTCGACAAGTGAGGGCGCCATGAGTTTCTGGAATTATGCGGAATATGCGTCCTGGCTGCTGTCGGCCCTGTTCGGGCTGTACATGGTGGTCGACTGGATTCGCACCGATTCAACCTATTCGGAAGAGGTTCTGACATCATCCCGCGAGGGTGAGTTGGAAGCGATGACCGAAGAACAGCATCACGGGTGAATGACATGGCAGATTTTGACATCACCTCGAAAGAACGCGACGGGATGGGGCCGCATGGCGTCAACGTCGGCCTCTTGCGCGTGCTGGGTCCGGCCCATGTCTGGGCCTTGGGCGTCGGCATTGTTCTGGTGGGCGAATACATGGGCTGGAACTTTGCCGTCGGCAAAGGTGGGGCCTATGCGGCGCTGATCGCCTGCTGGTTCGCCGGTATTCTTTACACCTGCGTCGCCATGATCGACTCCGAGGTCACCTCGACCGTCGCCGCGGCCGGCGGGCAATATACCCAAGCCAAACATATCGTCGGGCCGCTGATGGCGTTCAACGTCGGCCTTTATCTGGTGTTCGCCTATACCATGCTGGAGGCGGCCAATGCGATCACCGCAGGCTATCTGATCAGTCAGGTCGCCGCGATGACGGGCTTTGCCGGGACGCTGGACCAGCGCCCCTTCATCGTTCTGTCGATCATGTTTCTGGCATGGCTGAACTATCGCGGCGTGCTGGCGACGCTGACCTTCAATCTGGTGATCACCGCCATCGCCTTCGTTGCCATCATCATCCTGTTCCTCGCCACATCTGGCATTTTCGGCGCCAGCGTGATGCACCATGCCGACCTGATGAGCGGCCCTGCCGCCCTGCCCTATGGCTGGATCGGCGTGCTCGCGGCGATGCATTTCGGGCTTTGGTACTACCTGGGCATCGAAGGCACGACGCAGGCCGCCGAAGAGGTCCGTTCCCCCGCCCGCGCGCTGCCCTTCGGCACGCTCGCCGGGATCATGACCCTGCTGATTGCGGCGACGCTGACCTGGTACATCTGCGTCGGTCTTCTGCCATGGGAGTTTCTGGGTGACGGCGTGAACGGCTCTGTCGCGCCGCTGTTTGATGCCGCCCGCCTGACCGGGTCCAATCCGCTGATCTGGCTGCTTGGCGTGGGCACCCTGTTCGCCACCTTGGCGAGTGCCAACGGCTGCATCAACGACGC
>CANGHD010000111.1 GCA_947453525.1 Paracoccaceae bacterium
CCCTCAAGCTAGTATCCACCACCGTCCCGACTAGAATGGCTCACCTGTGGGCCACAGCGGCTATTGCGGAGATTACCCATGTCCTGGACCGATGAGCGCGTCGAGACGCTCAAGAAGATGTGGGCCGAAGGCCAGTCGGCCAGCCAGATCGCCAAGGAACTGGGCGGAGTCACGCGCAATGCCGTGATCGGCAAGGTACACCGGCTTGGCCTGTCCAACCGGGTCGGCCCCGGCGGCGCAGCGGAGGAAGAGGCCGAAGAGCCGATGGCAGCGGTCCCCGCCGCTGCAACCCCTTCGCCCGCCGCTCCCGTCAAGCCGGTCGAGGCCCCGCGCCCGGTGATCGAGCCGGTCGCCGCGGTTGAGCCTGTGCGTCCGACGCCCGCCCCGGCGGCGGTCATCCCGCCGCAGGCCGCGGCCCAACCCGTCGCAGCGGCCTCATCGGCCAACGCCACCGCTCCGGCCCCGATTCCGCTGCGCAAGGCGATCATCCCGGCGGGCCAACCCCTGCCGCCGCAGCCTTCCGCCAATGAAATCAGCCCCGAGGCGCTGGCCTCGGTGCGCGAAGTCGAAAAGCGCGCCAAGAAACTGACCCTGATGGAACTGACCGAGCGGACCTGCAAATGGCCGATCGGCGACCCCGCGACCGAAGATTTCTGGTTCTGCGGCCTGCCCTCCGTCGCTGGCAAACCCTATTGCGAGGCCCATGTCGGCGTCGCCTTCCAACCGATGAGCGCAAGGCGCGACCGCCGCCGTTAAGCATGTCGCCACCAATGTAGGATGGGCAAGTTGCCCATGTTACCTGACTCATTCTTCAGCCCCATCCGGTGACCGATCCGGTTGGGGCTTTCCTTATAAAGACCGGCCCCATGTCGCAGAACCCGCCCAACCTCCGCCCCGACCTTGCCCGCGCCCTTGTGCCGGATGACCGCCGCGTCAATCCTGATGGGTCACGGCAGCCGACCATCGGCATGGTGTCCTTGGGCTGCCCCAAGGCGCTGGTCGACAGTGAACGCATCCTGACCCGCCTGCGCGCCGAGGGCTATGCCATCTCGCCCGACTACGAAGGTGCAGATGCCGTGATCGTCAACACCTGCGGCTTTCTTGATTCGGCCAAGGCCGAGAGCCTTTCGGCGATTGGCGAAGCTTTGCAACAAAATGGCCGCGTTATCGTCACCGGCTGTCTGGGGGCCGATCCGCAGTACATCACCGGCACCCACCCCAAAGTCCTCGCCGTCACCGGCCCGCATCAATACGAAGCGGTGCTGGATGCCGTCCATCTGGCCGTGCCGCCCTCGCCCAACCCCTTCATCGACCTGCTTCCGGCAACGGGCGTCAAGCTGACCCCGCGCCATTACAGCTACCTCAAGATTTCCGAGGGCTGTAACCACAAGTGCAAGTTCTGCATCATCCCCGACATGCGTGGCAAACTGGTCTCCCGCCCCGCCCATGCGGTGCTGCGCGAGGCGGAAAAGCTGGTCGAAGCCGGCGTGCGCGAACTCTTGGTGATCTCCCAAGACACCTCCGCCTACGGCGTCGACCGCAAGCATGACCTTTCCCCTTGGAAAGGTGGCGAGGTTCGCGCCCATATCACCGACCTCGCCCGCGAACTGGGCAAGCTGGGCGGCGACCAAGCGCCTTGGGTCCGCCTGCACTATGTCTACCCCTACCCCCATGTCCGCGACCTGATCCCTCTGATGGCCGAGGGCCTTGTCCTGCCCTATCTGGACATCCCCTTCCAGCACGCCCACCCAGAGACTCTCCGCCGCATGGCCCGCCCGGCAGCGGCGGCCAAAACGCTGGACGAGATCGGCGCATGGCGCAGCCTCTGCCCCGACATCACCCTGCGCTCCACCTTCATCGTCGGCTATCCGGGTGAGACCGAGGACGAATTCCAGACCCTGCTGGATTGGCTGGACGAGGCGCAACTCGACCGCGTCGGCTGCTTCCAGTACGAAAATGTCGCGGGTGCGCGGTCGAACGCCCTACCCGACCATATCCCTGCCGAACTGAAGCAGGAGCGATTCGACCGCTTCATGGAAAAGTCCCAAGCGATTTCCGAAGCCAAACTTCAAACAAAGGTCGGCAAGACGCTTCAGGTCATCGTCGATGAAGTCGACGACGAAGGCGCCACCTGCCGCACCAAGGCCGACGCGCCGGAAATCGACGGCAACCTCTTCATCGACGAGGATTTCGACGGCCTCTCGGTCGGCGACATCGTCACGGTTGAGGTTGAAGAGGCTGGCGACTACGACCTTTGGGGTCGCCTCGTCTGACATAAGGGCCCGTATCACACAGGGATCGTGCGCCAGCGCACAAAGACCCGGCTTGATCGCTTGGCCCGATGCGCCAAGGGTAGCGGCATTTGCAACAGGAGTTCCCATGTCAGACGCCCCGATCATCGCCCAAAAAGCCCCCTATGCCGTTCCGGTCGAAGCGGGCAAAACCTATTACTGGTGCGCCTGTGGCCAGTCCAAGAACCAGCCGTTCTGCGACGGCAGCCACAAGGGCTCGTCCTTCACCCCCTTGGCCTTCGCCGCCGAGGATACCAAGACCGCCTTCCTCTGCGGCTGCAAGCACAGCCAGAACGCCCCCTTCTGCGACGGTTCGCACAAGGCGCTTTGAGGCCGCGACCTGATCCAAATGGCGCCCTGAAACCGGGGCGCCGCCGTCCGGAGCGCGCCGCTTGATCCAGACAAGATCGCAGCACTCTCGGGCGCGCCACAAGGCGACCCTTGGCAGAACAGCACGCCCGATCCGGCCGCCAAGATGATGGCCCGCCGACGCGCGGTTCTGGCGGCCCGCTCCGAAGCCCCGGTGACATGGGTCGTTCGGCCGGTCACGTCCTGACCTGCGGCCGCTGTCAAACCGACCTTGACCGCTTGGCCACAGCCAGGCGCTGTGTCACCGGATTCCATGACCTATGCCCTGCCCGCCCCGCGTCACCGGCCTGCCGCCGACCAAAGCGCGGATCGAGCTGGTTTTGATCTGCCCCGCGCCGCATGGGCTGATCCTGCTGGATCAGGTCTGGGCGGCGATGGGGGCAAAGGATTGCATCCAAAGGAAGCACGTCAGGTTGGCTTTCCCTAACACACAGACCGCCTGCGCTGATTCGTGCCGGGGTCTATTGGCTTGCCACAGCCCCGAAGAGATCGCTTTGATGCCGGTCCCGCTCTTCCGATCATTCCGCCTAAAGCCCGGTGGCGCATTGGCCAAGGCAGCATTTACGCCTAATCTTTAAGCGATATTCGGAAGTAGGTGACGACCTATCCTCATGCGCCATCGCCAAACGAGGGGGCTGCAGACGGCGGGACGTCACGATCATGTCGTGTTTCCGCCTTGCCACCCGCTCCTCCCGGTTTGCCTTCAAGGTCTTGCCCGTCATCTTCACCAGAGGCGGGCAAGCGGTTTCGCCGGTGCCCGCCCATGACCAAGTCAACCGGGCGGGTTTGGCCGTCTGACGGTGTTTGCCACGGCCTATCGCGCCATTGCCGGCCTTGCCGCCAGCAATCCGCCTGCGCGCCGCTTTGACGGCACAAGATTGGCGGTGTTTTCCGGCTGCGCAGCCCGCTTTGGTTGCTCCGGCGGCGGATGCCCCTTCGCCTTACCCCCTTGTCCATATACCGTTCAGAGACAATGCATCGCCTTGCAATGCCCTGCCGGGTCATGAACCCTTACCATGGCAGCCGAATTGGCCGCGAACCTTGGCAATTTCGCGCCGCTTTGCCATTGAAATTACCGGAGATTACCGGCGGGAATGCGCCGGCTCTCCAAATCGTGACTTTTCTGTCATTAATACTTCAACTCGATGTTACAAAACTGTTTTTCCACCGTTACGCAAGATGCCTAGCCCCTGCGCCATGTCGCACGCCGCGACGATACCTGCTCAGGAGCCTTCATGCGCTTTTCCGTTTTCACCGTGGCAGCCGTTGTTGCTGCACTAACCCTTCCCGCAACCGCCTTCGCTCGCGATCAAATCTCGCTGACCGGTTCCTCCACCGTGCTGCCCTATGCCAACATCGTGGCAGAGGCCTTTGGTCAGAACACCTCTTTCAAGACCCCGGTCGTTGAAGGCGGCGGCACCGGTGCCGGCATCGCCAAGTTCTGCGAAAGCCCCGATGAAGCTTCCGCCGACATCGCCACCGCGTCGCGCAAGATCAAATCGGGCGAAATGAACACCTGCCGCAAGAACGGCGTGACCGGTGTCATGGAAGTCCGCATCGGCTACGATGGCGTGGTCTTCGCCTCCGACATCAAGGGCCCGGCTTTCGCCTTCACGCCCTCCAACTGGTTCAACGCTCTGGCCGCTGAAGTCGTGGTCGGTGGCAAACTGGTCCCGAACCCCTACACGAAATGGTCCGACATCGACCCGTCGCTGCCCGCGCAAGACATCCTTGCCTTCATCCCGGGTTCCAAGCACGGCACCCGTGAAGTGTTCAACGTGAACGTCATCACCAAGGGCTGCACCGTGTTCGGCGCCGACAAGCTGTTCAAGAAGCGTGACCCCAAGTCTGACCCCAAGGCTGTTGGTTGCATCGCCCTGCGCACCGACGGCAAAGTCGTCGAAATCGACGGCGATTACACCGAGACCCTGTCGCGCCTGAAGTCCAACCCGAATGGCGTGGGCGTGTTTGGCCTGTCCTTCTACGAAAACAACACTGACACCCTGCGCGTCGCCACCTTCCAAGGCGTGACCCCGTCGAAGGCCACCGTCGCCAACGGCACCTACCACGTCTCGCGTCCGCTCTTCCTCTACGTCAAGACCCAGCACATCGGCGTGATCCCCGGCCTGAAAGAGTTCGTCCAGTTCTTCGTCTCCGACGACATGGCTGGCAACGACGGCCCGCTCGCCGCTTACGGCCTCGTGGTTGACCCGGCTCTGGCCGCGACCCAAGCCAAAGTGAAGTAATCGACCAAATCCCCAGAAACGCCCGGCCGGTAGATCCGGCCGGGCGTTTTCATTTGGCACCAAGCGCCGCCAGATAGGCCCGGACCGAGGTCACCACATGGGCGAACCGATCGCCGCCCAGATTGACCCCGCCATACCAGCGCGTCACCACGATCACATGGCCGCGCAGGCCCGCCCGTTCGATCATTTTCAGGATCACCGCCGCAGCACCGGATTCGCCGTCGTCATCCTTTAGCGCCGTGCCATCCGCCAGCACCGCCGCCCAGGAATTATGCGTGGCCTTGGCAAATTTCTTCGCAGACGTCAGGTCCGCGACAAAGGCCTTCACCCCCGCCCCGTCCGCCACCGCCCCCCCCGAGACCGCATAGCGCGAGCCGCGGTCGCGTACCGTATCAATGATCTGCAACATGCGCGGAGCTTAACCCGCCCCATGCCACGATGCCATCCAAAGCGTCCTGACCGCCGCGGCCCCCGGCTCCCGTCGTTCAACCCTTTGTGAAAAGCGGCGATTGGCTTGGTCTAATCTCAATTATTTCAACACTTTACACGGAGGAGTGAGACCGTCTTGCGCGGTTCTGGCAAAAGGTCCACCTGTTGCTCACAGCGCAGGGACCTGCCGGACCGAACCTCGGTCGACGTGACAAAGTCCAGACCGCGCTGTCGCAAGCAGCCCCAGAGCGGGGCTGAATGAACTGGAATATCCAACATGATCCACACATCCCTCATCCTCGCCGCATTCGAAGTCACCCTCGCCGCCGGGTCAGCCTTCGCGGCCGAACATGTGACCGGCACGGTCACTCACGTTGATGCCGTCGCCGGCAACATCTGGCTGAACACCGGCATCGAATTCGGCGTCGGCACCGACCTCGCGGCAAGCTTGTTGCCCGGCAACAGCGTCTCGATCGTCTGCACCGACGACAACAAGAGCATCGTCGTGCTGTCCGCGTCCCCGGCAAACTGAGTTGCGCCGCCTGTCAGGAGGCCCGCAGCAGGGCCCTCTGGCAGACCTGCACCGAAAGCCTGTGCCAAGCCCAGCGCGAGGGGTCCAGATGCCGCCTGACGCCGCGCGTCAGGGCTGCAACGCCTCGATCTGTGCCTTGTTGCCGCAAAAGCCCGGCAGGCTTTCGGTCCGCGTCGTCACCGCCAGAAAGGCCGTGCAACGGTCCGCCTGATCGCAGCGCACGCAAGCCTCCACCATGTCGCCCAGTTCGGCCCGTGCGAACCAGCCCTCCGTCACCGCCTCCACCAGATTGAGGCCCAGAACCCGCGCCATACCCCGCGTCAGCGCCCAGGCCTTTGGCGCTTCGATGTACCCGATCATCCCGACCTCTCCCTGCTGCCCGACCTTCGCCCACACTCAACCCTGCCGGGCAATGCTTCCTTGATCCAGATCAACCGGCCCAGTTGATCACCGGCGGCGCACCGCCTATCATGATCCCATGTTTACCATCGAACACGAATTTGACGCGACCGTGATCACTCTCATCGACGAGGGCGCAGCGCCCTTGGCCGAAGACGTGATTGTCGAGGCGTATGAGGATTGCGTCGTCCTTGAACAGCTTGACCCCGAGACCGACACCGCGCTCCGCATCACCCTGTCCTTGCGCCAGGTTGATGACCTTGCCGCCGCCCTGAACCTGCCCGAGGGGATCTACCGCCGCAAATAGCGCGGCTGGTTCCGGTCTAGCCGATCCGGTCAAACGCCCGATCCGGCCGCTTCAGCCGGTCTTGCAGCAGCGCGCGAATTTCCTCCAGGCCCGAGGCTTCCGCCAGCGCCGCATCACGCGCATGCCGCGCCACACCCCGCACAAACCCCGCCAGATAGGCCCGCCGGGCCTCCCCCGGCGCCGAAGTCCACGCACCTGCAAGACCCGCGCCGGCATCGCCCAATCCCGCCTCCAGCAAAGCCGCCGCATGGGCCAGATCATCGCGCAGCGCCAGCACATCCGGCACCAGCGCCGCATCGGGGCCGGGAGGCAGATCGCCCGCCCGCTCCGGCAGATGCCGCAGCAAGACATCGCGCAGCACGGCCACGCTTTCCAGCGGCTTGTCGACAAAACCATCCGCCCCCGCCGCCATCGCCCCGGTCCGCCCGCAGGCATCGCCCGACATCGCGAGGATCACCGGCCTTGGCCGCAACAAGGCCACCTCACGGATCAGCCCCTCGCCCCGCCCATCCGGAAGGCCCAGATCGACGATCACCACATCCGGCCGGTACAGTTTCAGATGCGACGCCGCCGCCAAAAGCGAATCAGCCCGCCGCAGCCGCGCCCCCAGGCGGCGGCACATCAGCCGCAGCGCATCGCAGGCAAAGCGGCTGTCCTCCACCGCCAACACGGTAACACCCCGCAAAGGCAGGTCCGTTTCCCCGCCTTCGGCCTTCGCCCCCGGCACGGGCAATTCCAAAGCCAGACTGTTCGGCATGACATGCTCCATCGAACTTCCCACGGATTCGGGCGCTACCCCTGCACTTGAGCACATCATCCCTAAGCGCGCGTTAATGCCGCACTTGCCCCGAGCCGTTCCGCCCCCCATAACCCCCAAAAGCCCGGAGCCTGCCATGATCGGTCGCCTGAACCACGTCGCCATCGCCGTCCCCGACCTTGCCGCCGCAAGCGCGCTTTATGCGGGCACCCTCGGTGCCGAAGTCGCCGCCCCACAGGACGAACCCGCCCACGGCGTCACGGTCGTCTTCATCACCCTGCCCAACACCAAGATCGAACTCCTCGCCCCCTTGGGCGAGAACTCCCCCATCGCAGGCTTCCTTGCGAAGAACCCCTCCGGCGGTATTCATCACATCTGCTATGAGGTGGATGACATCCACGCCGCGCGCGACCATCTGCAATCCACGGGTGCGCGCGTGCTGGGTGACATCAAGACCGGCGCGCATGGCAAGCCGGTCCTCTTCCTGCACCCGAAAGACTTCACCGGCACCCTCATCGAGTTGGAACAAGCATGACCATCACCGGCGCCATCGTCCTCTTCTCGGTCACCTGGTTCATGGTGTTTCTCTGCATCCTGCCGACCCGGCAAACCTCCCAAGCCGCCGCTGGCGAGATCGTCCCCGGCTCCGCCGCCTCTGCCCCCACTGACCCGCAGATCGGCCGCAAGGCCAGGCTGACCACATGGATCACCCTCGCCCTTTGGCTCATCATGTGCGGCATCATCCTGTCCGGCTGGATCAGTATCCGCGACACCGATGTCTTCCACATTCTGAAACGCCCGTAGGGCTCAGGCGGCCTTCAGCCTCTGGAACAGATGGGTAAAGGTCGCGGCCCCCAGCACCGGCACGAAGAGGCTGATCAATGGCAATGACAAGGGCGCCGCCATCAGCGTCCCTGCCAGCCAGACCTGCCCCATGTTCCGCGCCATCAGGGCCCGCGCCTGATCCCGCCCCATATGCCGCAAGGCGGCCAGCAGGAAATACTCCCGCCCCAGAAGCCAGCCGTTCGCCCCCCAGAACAGCACCGGCCCGAACGGCCCCAGCACGAACGACAGCGCCAGCGCCACCCCGTTGATAACGACCATCAGCGCCAGAAGACCGACGCCCTCCGCCAGCCCCTCCCATATCCCCAAGGTCCGCCCCGGCGGCCCAGGATAGTGCACCACCTCCACCGCCTCTGCCACCTGCTCCAGAAACAGCGCCGAGAAGGCCGAGGCCACCGGCCCCATCAGAAACACTGACGCCGCCAGCATCAGCACGCCAAGCCCTATCCCCGCCGCCCAGCCAATCCCGCCAATCGGCCCGAGAAAGGGCAAGGCGATCTGCCCCGGCACCCACCATTCCAGCAGCCCCAGCAGCACCACAAACACCGCCACCAGCAGGCCCAAGGCCAAGGCCACACCCTGCCAGACCACCCGCAGAAAGCGCGGGTCAGACAGTTGGCCCAAGGCCGCAAAGAAGCAGGAAAAGACCAGTTACGCCTCCACCCAAGTCACAACCCGCGCCAAGTCCGGCCGCGGCCGATCCGCCGCCTCTGACCCCACTGTGCCAATATGCACGATCCCCGCCACCAGTTCCGCCCCCGTGCAGCCAAACGCCTGCGAAGCCCAAGCCGCATCATGCGCCGGCCAACCGGTCAGCCAGCAGGCCCCCCAGCCACTCGCCTCCGCCGCATTGACAAGGTTCATGCACAGCGCAGAAGCCGAGGCCCTTTGCTCCACCTCCGGCACCTTCCCCGACTCCTTCGGCGACGAAATCACCACCACCGCAAGGCCCGAGGTGTCATAGATCGCCCGCCCCTTGCCCGCCATCTCGGCATCGCCGCCTAAGGCCGCAGCCCGCGCCGCCGCAAGATCACCCAGCCGCCGCATCGCAGCCCCCCGCACCACCAGCACCCGCCACGGCTCCAGCTTGCCATGATCCGGCACCCGCAGGGCCGCCTGAAGGATCGGCTCCAAAGCCGCACGGTCCGGCACCGGCCCGCCGGCCACAAAGAACTTCGCCGGATGTGACCGGCGCGAGGACAGGAAGGCGAAAGCTTGCGGGTTGGCAACGGGCATGGACATCTCCTTTGGGTCAAGGCTTCCCCTAGCCCAAGCACGCCGTCAAGTCAGCATCCCGCAAACGCCACCCTCCCCCCTTTCCGTCACCCGAACCCCGCGCTAGCCTTCGCAAAAGCGAAAGGCCAAGCATGACCCTGCCCGCCAAAGGCCAATGGAGCGCCCGCGCCCTGCCCGGCGCCACTTTCGCACTGCACGTCACCCCCCGCGCCCGCCAGACCGCGCTGACCGAGACGCCCGACGGCACGATCAAAGCCACCACAACCAGCGCCCCCGAGGACGGCAAAGCCACCGCCGCCGTGGCCGAACTTCTCGCTCAGGCCCTCGGCGTCGCTAAATCCCGCCTGACGCTCATCAAAGGCGCCACCGCAAGGGACAAGGTCTTCCGGCTGGACTGACCCCAAAGCCGCAGCCCCCCGCCCCCCCATTCACATTGGCGCAATCAGCCAAGGGACCGGGGTGGAACCCCGGCTGCCAGACCCAGGCGCCGTTCTCACAGGGCCGGATCAGACGCCGCCCGCACCAACCCGGTCAAATCGGCCAGACGCTCCACCTGCCGCCCCTCGGCATCGAAATTGCGCGGCGCGAGCCAGGCCTTGTAGGCCTCGCGCAGCGCCGGCCACTCGCCATCGATGACCGAAAACCACGCGGTGTCGCGGTTCCTCTGCCGGTAAACCGTGGCCTGCCGGAAAATCCCCTCAAAAGAGAACCCCAGCCTTTGCGCCGCCCGTCGCGAGGGCATGTTCAAGGCATCGCACTTCCACTCATACCGGCGGTATCCGGCGGCAAAGGCCCAATCCATCATCAGATACATGGCTTCGGTCGAGGCCCGACTTCCGGCAATTTCCGGCGACAGGTTGATATGCCCGACCTCGATCGACCCCGCCTCGGGCGTGATGCGCAGATACGACGCCACCCCGCCGCAATGCCCGGTCTTCAGGTTGCGCAGCACATAGAACATCGGATCGACCCCCGACGCCGACTCCTTGGCCCAGCGATGATAGGCCGAGGCCGAGGAGAACGGCCCATAGGGCAGATAATCCCACACCCCGTCATGCCCGACATAGGCGCGAAACAGGTCCGCCGCATGGGTGTCGGGGTCCATCAGTTCCAGCTGAACATGGGCCCCGGTCAACGTCGTGCCGACCGGCCGCACCGGCGGCTTCCAGTGAGGCAGCGGAGTCCCGAATGTTTTCAATGCCATCTTACACCTCTTGCGGCCCGACTATGCCCCGCCGCCGCCAGCCCCTCAAGCCTCAATGCGCCCTCAGGTCTCGAACCGGAAGTCTGCAGGATACAGATGGAAGGCATCGAAATCCGCCTTGCCCAGCGCCACGCCGGCCCCGCGCAAGGCCGCATAGCCCATCGTCACGTGAAAGAAGAAATTGGGCAGCCCGAACAGATACAAGAACGGCTCCCCACCCTGCTCCAGATCGGCAAACCCCGCCCGATGCCTGATCCGCCGCGCTTCGGCACCGGCAAACTCCTCCGGCCGCATCGCGCCCAAAGTCGCCCGCACCACCGCCAGCCGAGGTGCGAGCGCCTGCGGCATGTCCGGCACCTCGCGCCCCGCCAAAGGGCAAGCCACCCGCAAGGCGAACCCCGCCGCCGTGGCAAACTGCCGCCCCGCCGGAAAGGCATCCGCCACCCGCGCCTTCAAGGCCTCGGGCCCGGCCAATTGCACAATTTCCTGCACGCGGGCAAGATAGTGCCGGAACACCGGCACCGAGGCATTATAAAGCGCCGGGTTCATCCCCGGCTCGCGCATGAAAAATGGGCAGGCAACATGGTCCCTCCGACGACGTCAGACTGACCGCGCCCCGCCCACTTGTCCAGCTTCTCAGTCTTTCGGCACCACGCGCAGCCGCAATTCGCGCAGCTGTTCGTTCATCGGCTCCGACGGCGCGCCCATCAGCAAATCTTCGGCGCGCTGGTTCATCGGGAACATGATGACTTCCCGGATATTCGCCTCATCGGCCAGCAGCATCACCGCCCGGTCGATCCCCATGGCACAGCCGCCGTGCGGCGGTGCGCCATATTTGAACGCCTTGACCATCCCGCCAAACCGCTTGTCGACCTCCGAGTTCGGATAGCCCGCCAGTTCAAACGCCCGGTACATGATCTCCGGCTTGTGGTTGCGAATCCCACCCGAAATCAGCTCATACCCGTTGCACGCCAGATCATACTGATAGGCATAAACGCTGAGCGGATCGCCCATCAGCGCCTCCAGCCCGCCCTGCGGCATCGAGAAGGGATTGTGGCTGAAGTCGATCTTGCCCTCATCCGTCTTCTCATACATCGGGAAATCGACGATCCAGGCAAAGCGGAAGCTGTCCTTCTCCACCAAGCCCAATTCCCGCCCGATCTCGTTCCGCGCCTTGCCGGCAAAGGCCTGGAACGCGTCCGGCTTGCCACCCAGGAAGAACGCCGCATCGCCAAGGCCAAGACCCAACTGCAACCGGATTGCCTCGGTCCGCTCCGGCCCGATGTTCTTGGCCAAGGGCCCCGCCGGTTCCATACCCGAGCCATCCTCGGCTTCACGCCAGAAGATATACCCCATGCCCGGCAGCCCTTCCTTCTGGGCAAAGGCATTCATCCGGTCACAGAACTTGCGCCCCACCGGTTCGCCCTTCGGCCCCTTCGGCGCCGGAATGGCGCGGATTTCCGTGCCCTCCTGCTCCAAGAGCTTGGCAAACACCGCAAAGCCCGAATCCCGGAAATGCTCGGTCACGATCTGCATCTTGATCGGATTGCGCAGGTCCGGCTTGTCGGACCCGTACCACAAGAGCGAGTCCCGATAGGCGATCAGCGGCCAGCCCTTCGGCACCGAACACTCCGGCCGGAAATGCTCAAACAACCCCTGAATGACCGGCTCGACAGCGGCAAACACGTCTTCCTGCTGCACGAAGGACATCTCGACATCCAACTGATAGAAGTCGGTCGGCGAGCGATCCGCCCGAGGGTCCTCATCCCGGAAACACGGCGCAATCTGGAAATACCGGTCAAACCCGGCCACCATGATCAGCTGCTTGAACTGCTGCGGTGCCTGCGGCAAAGCGTAGAACTTGCCCGGATGCAGCCGCGACGGCACCAGAAAGTCCCGCGCGCCTTCCGGAGAAGACGCCGTAATGATCGGCGTCTGGAATTCGTTGAACCCCTGATCCCACATCGCATTGCGCAGGTGACGGACCACGTTCGACCGCAGCATCATGTTCTTGTGCAG
>CANGHD010000112.1 GCA_947453525.1 Paracoccaceae bacterium
ATCAACAACAGTTTCAAAGAGCACGAAGACACAAACATCTCAGGCGCCAGTTTCCCAGCGTTCCCCGAACCGCCTTGCCTCCAGAATTTCCCGCAGCACCCAGAAACTCTCGCCTCCGTCCGCCACCACCGTCTCGCGTCCAACACCGTCTGGCGTCGTCTGCGTCTCGGTGAAGCGGTATCTAGGCCCACACTCCAAATCCCGCAAGAGAGAAAATCACCAATAGTCGCATTTTCTTCGTATTCGGGAAGTGGCACACAAGATCTTGTGGTTGAAGCTTGTCCAACCCCAAGGCTGGCGTGTTTCGGTGTGAGCGTGCTCGGCGAATCTTCAAGACACAGGCCGGACCGGTCGGCAAATATAGACAGGCCACGACTGATTTCCGCCGATGGCACCTTCACCAACAGAGAGGCGTTCACGCCGGGAGGGCTGCCATCCCAGCGGACCGGCATCAACTCGGGTTGTCCCTACAGTCATGGCCGCCTAACTTGCCTTCATGGGAATCAAGTCTGACATAGTGCAGCCCGAAGCCTGGCAGGCGGCGCTCGCAGCGTTGGACTGGCAGGTCGAGATGGGCGTAGCCGACTGGGTGCAGGAGCATCCCGTCAACCGCTATGACCTGCCCGATCGGCTGGAGCGCCCGATTGCTGCCGAAACCCCTGCTCTGGCAAGACCGGCAGCGCGGCAGGAGGCCCAGACGGTTGACCCAGTGGATGTCGCGCGCCACGCCGCGCAAGCCGCGCGAACGCTTGATGATCTGCGGGCCGCTTTGATGGCGTTTGACCTGTGCGAGTTGAAGCGGGGCGCGCGGTCCACCGTGTTTGCCGACGGCCACCCAGCGGCGCGCGTCCTTATACTCGGCGAAGCCCCGGGGCGCGAAGAGGATCAAGAGGGTTTGCCCTTCGTCGGCCGCGCGGGACAGCTGCTGGACCGGATGTTTGAAGCGATTGGTCTGTCGCGCCAATCGCATGATCCGGCCTTGGCTCTCTATATAACCAACGTCATGCCCTGGCGGCCGCCGCAGAACCGCGAGCCCGATCCGGATGAGATCGCGATGATGCGCCCTTTCCTTGAACGGCACATCGCGTTGACCAACCCTGACGTCATCGTGACCATGGGCAACACGCCCTGTCTGGCCTTGCTGAACCAGAAAGGCATCCTGCGCCTGCGCGGCACCTGGACCAGCGCCTTGGGCAAACCCGTGCTGCCGATGACCCACCCGGCCTACCTGCTGCGCAACCCGGCGGCCAAGCGTGAGGCCTGGGCCGATCTGCTGACCCTGAAGGCACGTCTGACATGATGGCCGTCGCGCCACTGACCCTGTTGTCTTTCATCCCGGCCGCTTTGGCCCTGAACCTTACCCCCGGGGCCGACATGATGTTCTGTCTGAGCCAGGGCCTTCGGTCTGGCCCGAGGGCTGCGATGGCGGCAAATTTCGGAATTGCCACGGGCGGGTTGGTGCAAGTGACGCTGGCGGGCCTCGGACTTGGCGCGCTGGTGCAAGCCCATCCTTTTGCCTTTGACGCGATCCGTTGGGCAGGGGTGGCCTATTTGCTGATCCTCGCCCTGCAAACCTTGCGGGCCGGTCCGCCAAGCATGGCGCGAACGGCTCCGACCGTTGCGGGCAAGGCGTTCCGTGAGGCTTTGCTGGTAAACCTGCTGAATCCCAAGGTTGTCCTCTTCATCCTCGCTTTCCTGCCGCAGTTTGTGGATCCCGCCCGCCCGGTTTTGCCGCAATTTCTGACATTGGGGATGGTCTTTGCCATCGGTGGACTCGCCGTGAACGGCTTCGTCGGGCTCATGGCCGGTTCCATTGGCCAGCGGATGGCGGAAAGCCGCAGCCTCACCCTCTGGCTCTCGCGCGCTTCTGCTGTCATCTTTACCGGGCTGGCCCTGAGGCTGGCGTTCCTGTCGCGAGGGTAACATGAGCCGTACAGACGAGACGAAAGCCTTCATTCCGGTGCGCATCGCCGTGCTGACCGTCTCTGACACCCGCACGCCCGCCGATGACAAATCCGGTGACACGCTGGTGGAGCGGTTGACAGATGCGGGCCACGTCCTTGCGGCGCGGGGGATCGTGCCCGATGACCGCGCCACCATTGCCGACCGCTTGCGTCACTGGATCGCCGACCCAGCCATCGACGTGATCCTGTCGACTGGTGGCACCGGCCTGACCGGACGTGATGTGACGGTCGAAGCCCACCGCGATGTCTATGAGAAAGAGATCGAGGCCTTCGCCACCGTCTTCACCATAGTCTCCATGCAGAAGATCGGCACCTCGGCCGTGCAATCGCGCGCCACGGGCGGGGTGGCGGGGGGCAAATACCTGTTCGCCCTGCCCGGGTCGCCCGGCGCCTGCCGCGATGCCTGGGACGAGATCCTGAAATGGCAACTCGATTACCGCCACCGCCCCTGCAACTTCGTCGAGATCATGCCCCGGCTGGACGAGCACAAACGCCGCAAATAGCGACTTGGCCCGGCGAAGGGCCGCCGCGCGGGCGTATTTCGCAAGGAGCAATGGCAACGGTTACCCGCCCTCCACCATCTCGCGCGCGAGTCTGGCGTAGTCGGAGCGGGCGAGTTTGGTCACGCCATAGCGGAAGGCCATGCCCCAACTCAGAAGACCCCGCGTGATCTGCAAATCTTCCAGCAAGGGCCGGATCAGCGCGATGCGGCCGCTTTGCCAGATCACCCGCCGCCGCCACATCTGGTGGCCGCCGATCTCGTGCTGCCATGGCGCGCCCTCGGCCACACGGCCAATCAGGGTGAAGGCCTGCAGCGCCGGGCCATCGGGAAACGTGGTGCGGGGCGAATAGATCACCACGCCATCGCCCGGTTTCATTCGCCGCAACGCGAAGTCCTTGCCATGACTGGCCTGCACAATGCTTTCCGCCTTGCCGCGCGCCGCATGGTCGGCCGAGGCTGTCACAACCCAGTCGTTTTCATCAGACATGATGCACCTCCGGCGCAAGACGTAGCGGAGGGCTGCTGACAGAAGCTGGCAGGATCAGGTCAGATGGTCCGGCAATGCGAAACCGCGCAGCAGGTCTTGCGCCATGGCGGGCCTCTTACCCTCGCGCTGCGCTTCCACAATCTCCACCGCGCCCGCGCCACAGGCCACGGTCAGGCCGTGCAACACCTGCCCCGGCGCGCCCGACCCTTCCGCAACCCGGGATCGCAGCAGTTTCAGCCGTTCTCCAGCCACTTCGCACCAAGCGCCCGGAAAGGGCGACAGACCGCGGATCTGCCGATCCACCTCCACAGCGGGGCGGCTCCAGTCAATCCGTGCCTCCGCCTTGTCGATTTTCCTGGCATAGGTCACCCCAGCCTCGGGCTGCGCCTCGGGCACCAGATCGTCCAGCCGGTCCAGCGCCTCCCCGATCAGCCGCGCCCCCATCGCCGACAAACGGTCATGAAGATCAGCCGTCGTCTCGCAGGCCCCGATCGCGGTGACCTCGCGCAGCAAGACCGGGCCGGTGTCCAGCCCGGCCTCCATCTGCATGATGCAGATGCCACTCTCGGCATCACCGGTCATGATCGCCCGATGAATAGGCGCCGCCCCGCGCCAGCGCGGCAGAAGCGAGGCGTGGATGTTCAGGCAGCCCCGCTTTGGTGCGGCGAGAATCGCAGGAGGCAGGATCAGCCCATAGGCGACGACAACCGCCACTTCGCTGCGCAGCAAGGCAAACTCCTGCACCGCCACTTCGCTGCGCAGCGAAACCGGGTAGCGCACAGGTAGCCCGTACTCTTCCGCACAAAGCTGCACCGGGCTTTGCCGGTCGGCCTTGCCGCGCCCGGCGGGGCGGGGCGGCTGGGTATAGACCGCAGCAATTTCATGCTGCGCGGCAAGGGCCTTCAGCACGGGCACGGAAAAATCCGGCGTGCCCATGAAGACGACCCTCATCCGCGCCGCCGCAGTTTGTCGGCCTTGCTGATCAGCATGGACCGCTTCAGCCCGGACAGATGGTCGAAATACATCTTCCCCGCCAGATGGTCGATCTGATGCTGCGCCGAGGTCGCCCAGAGATGCACGAAGTCCCGGTCTTCCATCTGACCCTCTGCATTCATAAACCGCACCGTCACCGCCCTCGGACGACTGATCACTGCCGACACACCCGGCAGGTTCGGGCTGGCTTCCTCATGCTCGCGCATCTGGCCCGAGGCGTGCAGCACGACCGGATTGGCCATCAGCACCGCCTGCCCCCGCTCGGTCGAACAATCAACCACGGCCAGCCGCAACGGCACGCCGATCTGCACGGCGGCCAGACCATAGCCCGGCATCGCCTCCATCGTATCCACCATATCGGCCCATATCGCCTGAACCTCCGGCGTGATTGCCGCCACATCGGCGGCAACCGAGCGCAGCACCTGATGCGGCCAAGCCACGCAAAGCCGCTTCACATCCGCCCCGCTTCGGCCTTGGCGCGGTCTTCCGGCGACAGGCGATCCAGCGTCACGATCCCGTCCAGATGGTCGATCTCATGCTGCGCGCAGATCGCCCGGAACCCGACCAGCTTCTGCGCCGAAATCGAGCCATCCGTCATCACCCAGCGCAGGATGATCTCCTTCGCCCGCTCCACCTCGGCCCGCACGCCGGGAATCGACAGGCAGCCCTCCGAGCTTGGCACCCGTTCCTCCGACCGCCACAGGATCTCGGGATTGATGAAGATCTCCGGCGTTCCCGCCCCGATCTTCCATGTCGCATCCATCACGAAGACCCGAACCAGCACGCCAAGCTGCGGCGCCGCCAGTCCACGGCCCTCGGCGGCATACATCGTGTCAAGCATGTCCTGCGCGAGGGCCCGCGTCGTGTCGTCGACACTGGCCGGTTCCGCCTTTTGCGACAACACGGCATCGGGCCAGACCCGGATGTCCCGCTTCATTTCTGAAACCTGTTGTCGCCGCGCGTCTCGCTGCGCCCCTCGCCTCGGGCCATCTCGCGCTTGAGCTTTTCCATCTTGCGGGTGATCAACTGGCGCTTCATCAGGCCCAGGTAGTCGATGAACAGCTTGCCGTTCAGATGGTCAATCTCATGCTGCACGCAGGTTGCCCACAGGCCGCTGAAGGTTTCCTCTTGGTCCGCCCCGGTTTCATCCATCCAGCGCACCGTCACGGAATTCGGCCGTTCCACATCGGCATATTGCTCCGGGATCGACAGGCAGCCTTCCTCATAGGTCGAAAGCTCCGAAGAACTCCACACCACCTCGGGATTGAACAGCATCATCGGCCGCGCCACATCTGGCGCTTTCATGCAATCCATCACGATCAGCCGCTTGATGACACCGACCTGCGGCGCGGCCAGGCCGATCCCCGGCGCATCATACATTGTCTCCAGCATGTCGCGGGCCAGTTTTACCAAATCCTCCGTCACCTCGCGAACCGGATCGCAAAGCTTCTTGAGGCGTGGGTCGGGGTGGATCAGGATGGAGCGTATCATGTCTTAGGATTTACGGTTTGACCGGGTTTGACGCAAGAGGGTCACGACATCGCACCCTTGTGGAAAATCAGGATGAAACCGGCCAAAGAATCCTGTACTGCGACCCAACAGCCGCAAAGGACCCCAGCATGACCTTCGATACCATCATCAACCGCGTGGGCACGCATTCCGCAAAATGGGACGCAATGGAGCCGCTGTTCGGCGTCTCGCCCGAGGACGGTCTGGCGATGTGGGTGGCCGACATGGATTTCCAGCCCCCGGCCTGCGTGCAACAGGCGCTTGAGAAGATGCTGGCCCATGGGGTCTACGGCTATTTCGGCGACGACGCCGCCTATCTTGCCGCGATCTGCGGCTGGATGCAGACCCGACACGGCTGGCGGGTTGATCCCAAAAGCATCTTCACCACCCACGGCCTCGTCAACGGCACCTCGCTGTGCATCGACGCCTTCACCCAACCCGGCGACGGCATCGTGCTGACCACACCTGTCTATCACGCCTTCGCCCGCGTCATCAAAGCCGCAGGCCGCGTCGTCGTCGAATGCCCGCTGACCGTCGTGGATGGCCTGCAGCAGATGGATTTCGCTGCCTGGGACGCGAAGATGACCGGGGCCGAGACGATGTTCATCCTCTGCTCGCCGCACAATCCGGGTGGCCGCGTCTGGTCACCCGCGGAATTGCAGGGCGTCATCGACTTCTGCAAACGCCACGACCTGATCCTGATCTCGGATGAAATCCACCACGACCTCGTCATGCCCGGCCACAAGCACACCGTCATGGCAACGCTGGAGGGCGTGCAGGACCGGCTGGTCATGATGACGGCTACCACCAAGACCTTCAACATCGCTGGCGCCCATGTCGGAAACGTCATCATTGCCGACCCCGAACTGCGCCGCCGCTTTGCCGATACGATGATGAAAATGGGCATCTCGCCCAACAGTTTCGGGATGCATATGGCCACCGCCGCCTATTCGCCCGAGGGTGCGGTCTGGGTTAATGAGCTGACAGCCTATCTCGACCGCAACCGCCGTACCTTTGATGCCGGGATCAACGCCATCCCCGGCCTGAAATCCGCGCCCCTGCAGGCGACCTATCTGTCCTGGGTCGATTTCTCTGGAACCGGCATGGCGCCTGCGGAATTCATCGCCCGAGTAGAGAAGGGCGCCCGAATCGCAGCCAACCACGGCGCGGCGTTCGGCAAGGGCGGCGAAAGCTTCCTGCGCTTCAACATCGCCATGCCGCATGCCCGGGTCGAAGAGGCCGTCCTGCGCCTGACCGAGGCGTTCGCCGACCTGCAGTAAGCCTCAAGCCTTGGGCAAAAGCCCGACCGGCAAGACCGGGTCCAGCCAGAAATCCAGCGCGGGCTTGTCGGTCACAGGCGTCATCGTCTTGAATTCGCAAATGATTTCGCCGCCCTCCTCGCTAGAGGCGACTATGAGGCATTTGAACACATGCCGACTGCCTTCATAGACATCAACCCGTCCGCGCAGCTTCGGAGCCAAGGCGGCGTCAAGCACAAAGCCGTCATGCCAGAACCGCAGCACCGGAAACACCGCCTCACCCACCTGAACCCTAAGCCGGGGCTTGCGACGCTCACCCTGTTTGCGCGCCGCCTCAAGCCCTTCGCGTAATTCTTTTGACAGAAATTCCACCATGGTCGCCTCCAACAGCCTCAGTCTTGCGTGGATTGGGTTAAAAACAAGGTAACAGTTTGACCTCTTCCTTTTCCGGTGCTGGCGTGGCGCCCAAGCCACAGCCGTAAGTGTTCCCTAAGCCCGCAGGTTCCGCTAGGCTCTCGGCAAAACGGAGGACCGTGAATGCGCCTGCCCTTGCTTGCCCTTTTGACCCTGACCGCCTGCCCCCTTCTCGCCGCCCCGGCCCTGTCTGCGCCCTGCGGTGGCGATTTCCAAAGCTTCCTCTCCGCCATGGCGGCCGAGGCACAGGCCCAAGGCCTGCCCGACAGCGCCATCCACGCCTTTCTCGACGATGCCCAGCTTGACCCCAAGGTGATCAAGGCCGATCACGGCCAAGGCTTCTTCCGCAAGACCTTCCTTGACTTCAGCCAGGCGCTGATCTCCAAAAGCCGCATCCAGAACGCCGCGATCTACTCCAAGAAGTACAATGCCGCCTTCACTGCGGCCGAGACGAAATTCGGCGTCTCGCGCGGCATCATCCTCGCCTTCTGGGCCTTCGAGACGGATTTCGGCCAGGTTCAGGGCACCTTCGACACCCGCAACGCCTTGGTCACCCTCGCGCATGACTGCCGCCGCCCCGACATCTTCCAGCCGCAGGTCCTCGCCGCCATCGCCCTGACCGCCAAGGGCGACTTCGCCCCCGGCCAGACCATCGGCGCCTGGGCCGGTGAAATCGGCATGGTGCAAATGCTGCCCCGTGACATCCTCGAACGCGGCGAGGATGGCGACGGCGACGGCAAGATCACCCTGAAAACCTCCGCCGCCGATGCAATCCTGTCGGCCGCCCACATGCTGCAATTCTACGGCTGGCGCGCTGGCGAGCCGTGGATGCAAGAGGTCACCGTCCCGCAAAACCTCGACTGGTCCAAATCCAGCCTCGACACCGAACTGCCCAGCGCGCAGTGGGCCTCCATAGGCGTCAAACCCAAGCAGGGCGATCTCGCCAACCTCCCCGCCTCGCTTCTGCTGCCGCAGGGCCGCAAGGGCCCGGCCTTCCTCGTCTACCCGAACTACAAGGTCTTGTTCGAGTGGAACAAAAGCTTCGTCTACGTCACCACCGCCGCTTATTTCGCCTCCCGCATCCAAGGCGCCGGCCCCTATGACGCGGGCAACCCGGACCCGGCGCTGTCGCCCGAACAGATGACCACCCTGCAAAAGAAACTCGCCAAGATGGGCCACGACGTCGGCAAGATCGACGGCGTCCTCGGCGCGCTCACCCGGTCCGCCGTGCAGGTCGAGCAACAACGCCTCGGCCTGCCGGCCGACGGCTGGCCGACGGCAGACCTGCTCGCGCAACTCTAGGAAGGCCCCCAGCCCCCCATTTCATTCTTGCACAAATATCCTCGGGGGTCTGGGGGTGGAAAACCCCCAGCCTTGGGCTCAGCGCGTCGGCACCGGCACTTCGCCGCGATAATCATAGAACCCGCGCTGCGTCTTCCGCCCCAGCCACCCGGCCTCAACATATTTGGTCAACAGCGGGCAAGGCCGATACTTGGTATCCGCCAGCCCCTCGTGCAGCACGTTCATGATGGCCAGGCACGTATCCAGCCCGATGAAGTCCGCCAATTCCAGCGGCCCCATCGGATGGTTGGCCCCCAGCTTCAGGCTTTCGTCAATCGACTTGACCGACCCCACACCCTCATACAGCGTATAAACCGCCTCATTGATCATCGGCATCAAAATCCGGTTGACGATGAAGGCCGGGAAATCCTCCGCACTCGCCGCCGTCTTGCCCAGCTTTGACACCACCTCGTGCAAAGCGTCCCACGTCGGCCCATCCGTCGCAATTCCGCGGATCAGCTCCACCAGCTGCATCACCGGCACCGGGTTCATGAAGTGAAATCCCATGAACTTCTCCGGCCGGTCCGTCCGGCTCGCCAGCCTTGTGATCGAGATAGACGAGGTGTTTGACGTCAGGATCGTATGCGCCGCCAGATGCGGCACCAGCGCCTTGAAGATCGCGTCCTTGATGCTCTCCTTCTCGGTCGCGGCCTCAATGATCAGATCCAGCGGCCCCAGTTCGGCAATGTTCAGCGTGGTCCTGATCCGCGCCATCGCCGCCAGCTTGGCCTCCGCCGTCACCTTGCCGCGCGCCACCTGGCGTTCAATGTTGCGGTCAATCGTGGCCAAGGCCTTGGTCAGGCTCTCCGCGCTGATGTCGTTCATCAGCACATCATACCCGGCCAGCGCGAAGACATGCGCAATCCCGTTGCCCATCTGCCCCGCGCCCACGATCCCAACCGTCTGAATGGCCATATCTCAACCCCTGTACACGACGCCCGCACCTTACGACCGCCCCGCCCCCGCAGCAAGGCCGCCGCACTGCGGCGAAATCGGCGCTGAAACCGGGAAAACATCCCGCATTTGCCCGAAATTGCGCCTTTAGCCGTTTGGAAAGGGGAATCGGGCAGTCTCGGCCTTGGGTGTGTAAATCAAATCGGGTGGGTACCATGGCCTATGCTTTGCAAAGCGAGGGCGCGTTAGACTATTTTCCGTGTCACTACGGCACGTCGACACTCTTGTTCCGTGGTCCGCGCCGGTCTCTCGACCGGCCCTACGTCGTCTACATGGGCGGCAATGAAACCTATGGCAAGTTCATTCCGGACCCATTTCCCGACCTTGTCGAGGAGGAGGTTGGCCTGGGCTCGGTCAATCTCGGTGTCTCCAATGCGGGCCTTGACCTTTACCTGAACGAAACCAGCCTGCTCGATCTGACCACCAAGGCCGAGGCCGTCGTGCTGCAAGTCGTCGGCGCGGCCAATCTGTCGAATCGCTATTACACCGTGCATCCGCGCCGGAACGACCGTTTCCTCGGGCCGACGCCCCTGCTCAAAACCCTGTTCCGGGACGTCGATTTCACCGATTTCGCCTTCACGCGGCATCTCCTGTTGACCCTGCAAGAACGCTCCCCCGATCGGTTCGAGGTTCTGGCAGATGAATTGCGCTCCTCGTGGCTCGCGCGGATGAAAGACCTGCTCAGCCACCTGCCGCCACGCACGCTGCTGCTGTGGCTGTCCGACCAGCCGCCGCCGCATGTCAGCCGGCGCGCCAATCTGGCCCACGATCCCCTGCTGGTTGATGCCGACATGCTGTCGGCCATCCGCCCCCTCGCCCGTCTCTACGTGGAGGCCGTCACCCGCCCCGAGGCGCGAAGCCCCGATCTTGGCGGCATGGCCTTCTCCCCGGCCGAAGCGCCCGCCGCCGCCGTGGTCCCCGGGCCCGAAGTGCACCGTGACGTCACCAAGATCCTCACCAAGGCGCTGGAAAACCTGCTCCAGTGATCAAACTCAATCACTTTTCCGATTGCCATTGATCATAAAATCTCCTAATCCTGCCGCCACATGATCAGGTGGCAGGATGAAAGCCGACCGTTCGACCCTTATCCGTGACCACCTCTTCTCCCATGGCCCCGCCACGGTCGAAGACCTGTCCTTGGCAACCGGCGCCTCCCCCGCCACAATCCGCCGCGACCTGACAGCGCTTGAAGCCCAAGGCCTGATCCAGCGCGACCACGGCTCCGCCCGCCTCGCCGAAGGCACGGGGCGTGAGATCGCCTTCGCCACCCGCGCCCGCGCCAACCTTGCAGCCAAGCGCGCCATAGCCGAGGCCGCCTTCCCACTGATCTCCCCCGGCCAGACCATCTTCCTCGACGCCGGCACCACCACGCACCAACTGGCCCGCCGCATCCGCCTTGCGCCGATGCCCCTCACCGTCGCCACCAACTGCATCCCCATCGCCGAGGAACTGGCCCTCCCAGATATCACCGTCCTCCTGATCGGCGGCCGCTACCGCCCGGAAAACGCCTCCCTCGTTGGCCTCCTCGCCGAACGCGCCTTGTCCGACCTCTGGTTCGACATCCTCTTCATGGGCACCGGCGCCATTGCCCCCGACCTCAACCTCTATTCCCTCGACCCGGACGAGGCCCGCGCCAACGCCCTCATGCTGACCCGCACCACACGCACCTATATCCTCGCCGACGGCACCAAATTCGGCAGCACCCTGCCCTGGCGCGTGGCCCCGCTGACCCCACAAACCCACCTCATCACCGACTCTCTCCCGCAAGACTGGCGCGACCGCCTCGCCGCCGTCCCTTTCACCGAAGGACTCCCATCATGAACGCCACCGTCCAATCCATCGTCGAACAATTCCCCTACTGGTCCGCCCAATTTCCGGCGCCCATCACCGACCACACCACCACCCATGTCATCCTCGGCTGCGGCACCAGCTACAACCTCGCCCTCTCCATCGCCGCCGCCCTGAACGAGGCGGGCATCCCCGCCCTCGCCATCCCCGCCGGCGAATGGACCATCCGCCCGGAAAGCTACCTGCCCCTCGGAACCCCGGTCAAAATCATCGCCCTCTCCCGCAGCGGCGAAACCACCGAGACCGTAGACGCCGCCCGCGCCTCCCGCCTGCGCGGCCAGCATGTCACCGGCATCACCTGCGCGCCGGGCTCCTCCCTCTCGCAAAACTCCGACCTCGCCGTCGAATTCCCCACCCACCCCGCCGAGGGCGTGGTGATGACCGTCTCTGCCAGCCTGATGCTCCTCGCCGGTTACGCCCTCGCAGGCCACACCCCGACCGCGGCCCTGGCGGAAGCCGCCGAGGCCCTTCTGACCCAAGCCTCCACCCTGCCGTCCGAATTCCACGCCAAAACCCACGTCGTCTTCCTCGGCGCAGGCTCCCAATACGGCGTCGCCCTCGAAGGCGCGCTCAAGCTTCAGGAAATGGCCCTGACCTTCACCCAAGCCTTCCACCCCGGCGAATACCGCCACGGCCCGGTCAGCCTCATTGACCACAACTCCGCCGTCGTCATGCTCTACCACCCCGACACCACCGCCGATGAAGCCAAGCTCGTGACTGAACTCCAAGTCAAAGGCGCCTTCGTGATCGGCTTCGGCGGCCCCGGAGACGTCACCTTTCCCATCACCCACTCTACCCCCCTGCGTGGTGCCGAGGCCCTCCCCGCCCTGCAAATCCTCGGCGAAATGCACGCCAAAGCCCGCGGCATCGACACCACCGCCCCCCGCCACTTGACCAAAGTCGTGGTGCTGGCATGACCGACGCCCTCGATTTCCTCCTAAGCCTCCCGGCGCTCCATGCAACAGGCGACCGCAAAGGCATCACCTCCGTCTGCTCCGCCCACCCCACCGTGATCGAAGCCGCCCTCATCGAGGCCGCCGCAACCCAACAATTCGCCCTGATCGAGGCCACCTGCAACCAGGTCAACCAGGACGGCGGCTACACCGGCATGACCCCGGCAGCCTTCCGCGCCTTCGTCCTGAACATCGCGAAAACCCTCAACTTTCCCGCCTCAAAAATCCTCTTCGGCGGCGACCACCTCGGCCCCAACCCTTGGCGCAAACTCCCAGCAGACCAAGCCATGGCCAAGGCCCTCACCATGACCCACGCCTACGCCGCTGCAGGCTTCGCTAAAATCCACCTCGACGCCTCGATGTCCTGCGCCGACGACCCCACACCCCTC